>NZ_MKTO01000018.1:0-418936 GCF_001897665.1 Legionella sp. 39-23
CTCCAATATTGTAATTTTAATGGAAATCTCATCAATGTCATGGTCTTATTTTGGGGGGAAAGGTCATCGGCTGCTCCAATTTTTCAGGCTGGCAATTGATGAAGTCCTTAGCTATTGCCGATAATTTAGGTATTGATCGTTATATTGCTCAACAAGTTTATTATTCGCTGATTGGACGCGATTATGAATATGAATTAATGCCTCTTGCTTTGGATCAAGGTGTTGGTGCTATTATTTGGAGCCCTTTGGGGGGAGCACGATTAACCGGAAAAATACAACGTGGTAAACCAATACCGAAACTTAGCCGACTTCATACTACAAAAGAAATAGGCCCACCAGTTTCCGAAGAGATATTATTTAATGTAGTTGATGCATTAATAGAGCTTTCCGAGGAAACCGGAAAAACTATTCCACAAATTGCACTAAATTGGCTTTTACAAAAACCGACAGTCTGTAGTGTCATAATCGGAGTGAGAACAGAAGAGCAGCTCCAACAAAACTTGGGTGCAGTTGGATGGAGTTTAACCGATAAACAAGTAAAAAAATTAGATGGAATTAGCCAGCAAGTTCTGCCTTATCCATACTGGCATCAGGTTCGTTGGAAGTAAACGTAAAGCTACTCCAAAAAATATACTATTTCCAAATTTCATAGGAATAAAAATCTGAGATAGCTATTATTTATTATTTTAAAGGGGCAATATATGCCAGTTAATTTTCAGCAATTACCTCACTCAGGGATACGCTCTCTAGTATCCTACAGTTCAGCAAAATCTATTGATGAACTGGCGCGTGAAAAAGGAATTAAAAACATCATTAAGATGGCAAGTAATGAAAATCCTTTAGGATGCAGCCCTAAAGCATTAGCTGCCTTACATCAAATGACTTTTAAAATGTTATCTACTTACCCATCACCAAATAACCATCCTTTAAAATCGAAGTTAGCAAAGAAACTAAAAGTAAATGACAATCAACTATTGTTGAGTAATGGTTCAGATCATATATTTTCTCTACTTTTAAAAACGTTTACTTTGCATCTTGGGAAACATATTCTTTTGCATGACTATGCTTTTTGCTCCTATGCTCTTTTAGCTATCGCATTGAACATACCTTTTCATTCTGTGGCAATTAATGTTGACTGGGAAGTCAATATCAATAATCTGATTGAAGCCTGTAATACACAAACTAGTATCATTTTTTTAGCCAATCCTAATAATCCTACTGGGATACTTATAGATCGGGAGAAAATAAAAAAAATACTAGAAAATATTCCTGAAAGCACTTTATTAGTTATTGACGAAGCTTATTTTGAATTTGCAGCATCTCAATATAACTGTAACAGTATTGATTGGCTTGTAGATCACTCAAATTTAGTGATTACCCGTACTTTTTCTAAAATATATGGGTTGGCTGGTTTACGCTTGGGATATGCATTAGCTCATCCATCAATCATTGATATGTTACATCGCATACAACTACCATTTTCTGTTAATCAGGCTGCTTTGATTGCTGCAAATGCAGCTTTAGATGATGAGGAATTTATTAATTTAAGCTTGAAAACAAATGAGGAAGGGATGCAACAAATACGTGAAAGTTTTGAAAGTCTGAACATTAGCTATTTGCCTTCAGCCGCTAATTTTCTTACCTTTGATTGCAAGGGAAATAGCGCACAACTCTATAATCATCTTTTAGACAGAGGGATTATAGTCAGACCATTATATTATTATAAAATGGATAATTACCTTAGAGTAACTATCGGAACAAAAGAACAAAATATGCGTTTTATTAAAGCTTTGAATAGTTATTATCATAAATAATTAAGCTCAAATAGATAAGGACAAAGACTTCTATTTGGAACTTTTAAAAATGGACAAAAAGGCGCATCTATTTCACATTCTATTTAAGATGAGTATTACTTTTAAAAGGATTACATGCCTTTTTTGAAATTGTAAGTGGAATCCTTATACTCTTTATTAGTAGGGTAGAAATTATAAATTGGGTACTTGCGCTTGCTCAGGCAGAATTACTTGAGGATCCGGATTTCATAACATGTATGAGAATTTACAATTGGTAATAGTTTTTTATCCAATAGTATGTTTGCTAGTTGTTTTCCTGAGTAACCCTTATAAAAACATGCGTTTATTGCATTTGTTTCTAATAATACAGTTTCCATTTGTACTTCGAACCATCAATTTGAAGCATATTTTATAGGAAATTTTAATTATTAATAAGTCCGACGAGTTCGGGGGAATGTATATCATCTTCTATGGACATACAATCAAATTTATTATTACACATTCAGTTTGCACCCTGAGCTCACCCTGTAATTTCATTTTAATCTGGGCGAATTCTAACCTATTGATTCTATTGGCGTCCCGGAGAGGATTTGAACCTCCGACCTGCCCCTTAGGAGGGGGCTGCGCTATCCAGCTGTGCCACCGGGACCTTGATTGACGCGGTAAGTCTACCGTTATCCTTGAAAAATAACAACTTCCGAAGTTATGAATGCATCGAAAATGAATTAATTGTGATCATTTTGCATGTTAATTATGGTATAATGAAATGCCTATTTTTTTGAGCATCTGTAATGGACACTTTCGATCTAAAACATCCATTTCATTCAGCCTGGAATTTTTTATGGCAAGTCATTAAACCATATCGCTGGTGGTATGTTTTAATGTTTCAGGCACCGTTGCTCACCGCGTTTTATATTTTTGCGAATAATTATTCTTTTAAACTGCTGGTTGATGCATTTTCTAATGAAACGATCACTTCATACTACCAATTAGTGTTTCCTATTGTGCTGTTTATCACCGCACAAATTGTATTGGATGTTGTTTGGCGCATTAGTGATTTTGCTGAATGGAAGGCAGAGCCATATGCACGGCAAAGATTGTTATCTTCTGCTTACAATTATGTACAGCATCATTCGTATACCTATTTTCAAAATACGCCTAGTGGTACGGTACTTAGTAAACTGAAAGGGTTATTGGATGGATACGATAGTGTGTTCGCCAATCTTCATCATATTGTTGGAAAACATCTTTGTGTCGTTGTTGTTTCTGTTTTTGTCTTGCTGGTTGTCAATTTCAGTGTGTTTTGTTTTATGTTGGCTTGGTGTGTGTTGGTTATGATAATCATGCTGCCCATGGCGCTTAAATTGAATCAACTGTCGAATGATATGGCAGAGAGCAAACACCAGGTCATGGGGTCTTTTTCAGATAATATTACCAATATTTTTTCTCTATTTTATTTCGCAAAACGACGTGCCGAGCATCGACGGGTGAATGAGCTGATGTCAGATGATTTTGTGCCTCGGCAAATTGCCCTTTATCAGTATGATTTTAAATTTAATGTTGTTGGATCCGTACTTTATTGGTTCATGCTGATTGCCATTTTTATATTTATGATTTATCTACGAACACATGGGGTGATCTCTACAGGAGACTTTTTGTTTGTCATGCTCACTGCCATTGCTATTTCTTTTGATTTATGGGCACTTATGAGCAGTCTGTGTACGTTTTTAAAAGAAATAGGGGATTTCAAATCATCTTTTAGTATTTTAGCGATGCCACATGATGAGATTGATGAACACCATGCACAAGCATACTCAATACATCAGGGGAAAATTGAGTTTCGCAAGCTTTCTTTTGCATATGGCGAAGGAACTTCTGTATTTAAGAATCTTAATTTATTAATCAAACCAGGAGAAAAAATTGGCTTGGTTGGTCATTCTGGTGCAGGTAAGTCAACACTGATTTCTTTATTACTCAAGAATTTTAGGCCAACTGAGGGACAAATCTTAATCGATGATAAATCGATTTCTGAGATTACTTCAGATTCTTTGCGCCAGCAAATAGCGCTTATTCCCCAAGATATTATGCTTTTTCACCGTTCTATCGGGGAGAACATTGGTTATGCGAAAGAAAATGCAACACTTGAGGAGATAAAGCGCGCTGCTGCGATGGCGAATATCGATGATTTTATTGAATTATTGCCAGAAAAATATGACACCTTAGTTGGTGAGCGTGGCGTGAAGCTTTCTGGAGGACAGCGTCAACGTATTGCAATTGCACGTGCTTTTTTGAAAAATGCGTCACTTGTGGTTTTAGACGAAGCGACCTCAAGTCTGGATACGCTGTCAGAACAAGAAATTCAACAATCAATTAATGCAATGCTCGAACAAAACAATGCCACGGTCATAGCAATTGCTCATAGATTGTCTACAATTCGACACATGGATCGAATTGTAGTGATGGAGGGTGGGGCGATTATTGAAGAAGGGACTTTTAACGAATTAGTAAATAAGGAGCAGGGCTATTTCAAAAGGCTTTGGGACAGTCAGGTAAATGGAATGGTTTTATAAAGAGCGTAACCGAGAATTATCTCGGCTATGCTTTATATAGAGCTTTAGTGGAGTTTACTCTGAATAACAATATATATTGTTTCCACCTGGAATACCAGCACGGAATATGAGTGCGTTAACACCGACAATGTCTTTTTTCTCTTTTAAACAACGGTAACCAGGGTAAGTATAATAAAACTCACCTTCAGGCAACGCGACTCCTTTTTCAATTGTATAAGTATGAGCCTGTTCATTTACAGTGATAGGAACACTTTGCCAACTTTTGGTTTGTGTGACAATCACACTGTCGTCAGCTAATGCAGCTGTAGTGAATGTTAATAGTAACGTTGTTAGTAAAATTTTCATTTTGAATCCCTCCTACTTTTCATATGTCCATAAGTAGTATTTTTACATAAAATACGATTGGTTAATTATAGCACAAAAAGATGGGTATTTCCTCTTTGTGAGGATAAAATAAAATGTATGTGCCCACGAATATACATTATCTAAAATGTAGAGAAGCTCCAGTTACATTGCTGGGGCCTATGTTTATTTTTTGACAACAACGGGTAGCCTGGGTGAAGGTCCAAAGGACCGAAACCCGGGTTTCACGTTCGTTCCACCCAGGCTACAAGAACATTGATTATTGGGAAATGAACTCATTTAAAAAGGCCTATGAGCGCCATCATGACCATGCGTATGGTTGCCATCATGACCATGTGTATGACTTCCATTGTGGCTATGACTGTGCATGCTATCGTGCACAGGAATAGTACCTTGAGAAGAAGGATGTCCGTGTGAGCGTTCGCTACCGATGTATACGCTACTATTGGCATCGGTATCATAATAAGAAGAATAGCCAGGATCAGTGGAATAAAAACTATAATTTCTGTACCCTCTGTATCCTCCGTAACCTCTATACCCAGGAGTTGTGGTCGTTCTTATCGTAGTCTGCGTGTTGTTGTTACAACCAAATAAAAAGGGCAATACAAATAAGAGTCCAACCGCAATCAATGCAATTGGGGCTACAGGTGTAAAAGCAAAGGGTGATAAAAGCAGGGTTTTCGCAGCGATTGCTGTAGTGGCTGCTGCAGCAGATTTTAGTATTACTGCGGCAATAATTCCTGCTGCAACTAGAGCTGCGGTAGTGAGTGCAGCCATGTATTTGAGTAAAAAGCTATAATTAGTATCATCTTCCTTGTTCTTGGCCATAGGTCACCTCATGTGTTGTGCCAGATTAAATAAACAATTCCATTTGTGCTTGTCGATTTTGTATTCGACTGCTTTAAGATTGTACTATAGGAATATAGTAAAGAAAAATGCCATCTTTTTTACTTGTTGAAGGAGTGAATTTTATTGAGATGTCGTTACTTGAATTACGAGGGGACTATGATCATTTCTACGTACCGCGCATAAAGCACGGTACGTAGACTATCGGTTTAATAAAAGAATTAATCTTCGTCATCCCAGCTTAAAGTACCACCTGCTTGATATTCAATGACGCGAGTTTCAAAGAAATTTTTCTCTTTTTTCAAGTCCATCATTTCACTCATCCAGGGGAATGGGTTTTCAGCACCAGGGTATTGTTCTTGCAATCCAATTTGGTTTAAACGACGGTTCGCAATGAAGTGTATGTATTCTTCAAACATTTCTGCATTCATTCCCAATATGCCTTGAGGCATGGTGTCTTTGGCATATTGATACTCCATTTCCACACCTTGACGGATCAGTTGGATTATTTCTTCTTTGAATTCAGGTGTCCATAAATGTGGGTTCTCAATTTTAATTTGGTTGATGACATCAATACCGAAATTCATATGCATGGATTCATCACGCAAAATATATTGGAACTGCTCTGAAGTTCCTACCATTTTATTGCGACGCCCCATGGAGAGGATTTGTGTGAAACCAACATAGAAGAAGATTCCTTCAAATATTACATAGAAGGCAATTAAATCACGCAATAAGCGCTGGTCATCTTGTATGCTACCGGTATGGAATGTTTCATCACCCAAGCTTTGAGTAAAGGGTAATGCCCAAGCGGCTTTAGTCGCTACGGATGGGATTTCACGATACATATTAAAGACTTCTGCTTCATCAAGTCCCAAACTTTCAATGACGTATTGGTACGCATGCGTATGCAATGCTTCCTCAAATGCCTGACGTAATAAGTATTGTCTGCATTCAGGATTCGTAATATGTCGATAAACGGCGAGTACCAGATTATTCGCAACCAATGAATCTGCTGTTGAGAAAAATCCCAAATTACGTTTGATAATCAAACGCTCGGCTTCTGTAAGTCCATTAGGATCTTTCCAGAGCGCCACGTCAGCGCTCATGTTGATTTCATTGGGCATCCAGTGGTTTGCACAAGCAGTTAAATACTTATCCCAAGCCCATTTATATTTAAAAGGGACGAGTTGGTTTAAGTCAGCCCGGCAGTTGATGATACGTTTATCATCAACGTGAATACGTGCTGCGCCCATTTCAAGAGGTTCATATCCTGTTGCACCAGTATGAATTATATCTTGTTGTTGTATGATATTTTCTGACATTTAAATTCTCCTGATTATTGGCACGCTTCACAGTCTGGATCGAGAATGGAGCATACCTTAGGTTCCTCCGCTATTTTAACCGCATTGAGTGCACCATCAGTCACTGTGGATTTCTCTGCGTTGGATGCACCTAAGCTACGCAAATAATAAGTAGTTTTTAATCCACGTATCCATGCATGCATGTAGAGTTGGTCCAGTTTTTTACCTGATGGTTGAGCCATGTAGATGTTCAATGACTGTGCTTGATCGATCCATTTTTGACGACGAGAAGCCGCATCAACTAACCAAATGGGGTCAATTTCAAAGGAAGTGGCATAACGTTGTTTTAAGTCAGCAGGAATACGGCTGATTGGTTGTACGCTACCATTAAAGTATTTCAAATCATTGACCATTACTTCATCCCAAAGATTCAAGGCTTTCAAATCCGCAACCAAATAAGGATTTACGACAGTGAATTCTCCGGACAAATTGGATTTGACATACAAGTTCTGGTACGTAGGCTCAATGGATTGTGATACGCCACAAATATTAGAAATTGTAGCTGTAGGTGCTATAGCCATCACATTGGAGTTACGCATTCCCTGGGTACGCACTTTAATGCGTAAACTTTCCCAGTCTAAACGTTGTGAACGATCTTGTTCTAAGTATTTGTTACGTGCTTGTTGTAGCAGGTTAATAGAATCAATTGGTAGTATGCCTTTACTCCATAAAGAACCTTCGTAACTGGAATAACTACCTCGTTCTGCAGCCAAATCACAAGAGGCTTCAATTGCATAATAACTGATTAACTCCATGGATGAGTCTGCAAACTCCACAGCTTCTGGGGAAGCATAATCAATTTTTAATTCATACAAAGCATCTTGGAATCCCATTAAGCCTAAACCAATTGGTCTATGCTTCAAGTTGGAGTTACGTGCTTGTGGCACAGAGTAATAGTTAATATCAATGACGTTATCCAGCATACGAATAGCTGTTTTAATGGTGCGCTTTAATTTTTCAGTATCCAGCTTGCCCTTTGTGATGTGCGCAGGAAGATTGACACTGCCCAGATTACATACAGCAATCTCTTCTTCGGAGGTATTTAGCGTAATCTCCGTACACAAATTCGAGCTATGAACGACACCAGCATGTTGTTGTGGTGAACGTAAGTTGCATGGATCTTTAAAGGTCATCCATGGATGGCCAGTTTCAAAAAGCATGGATAACATTTTACGCCACAGCTTGACTGCAGATAATGTTTTTGCATTTTTTATGAGACCTTGACGTGCTTTTTCTTCATACTCACGATAGAGTGCTTCAAAGGCTTTGCCATATTGATCATGCAAAGTAGGTACTTCATCAGGTGAGAATAAAGTCCAATCCCCATTTTCACGTACACGAGCCATAAATAAATCAGGTATCCACAATGCAGTATTCATATCGTGCGTACGACGACGATCATCCCCAGTATTTTTTCTTAACTCAAGGAACTCTTCTACATCTTTATGCCAGCATTCCAGATAAGCACAGACTGCTCCTTTGCGCTTACCACCTTGGTTGACTGCAACTGCGGTTGCGTCAGCAACATTTAAGAAAGGAACTACGCCTTGTGACTTCCCATTGGTGCCTTTAATGTGTGAACCCATTGCACGAACTGGAGTCCAGTCATTACCCAAACCGCCAGCATATTTGGAAAGCAGGGCATTATCTTTAATGGCACTATAAATACCATCCAAATGATCAGGAACAGTAGTCAAGTAGCAACTGGATAATTGAGGTCTAACGGTCCCTGAATTAAACAGAGTCGGTGTTGATGACATGTAATCAAAAGAAGACAGCAATTGATAAAACTCAATGGCTTTATTATCTTTATCTTGTTCACGCATAGCTAATCCCATAGCAACACGCATAAAGAATGCCTGAGGCAATTCATAACGTACGCCATGGTCATGAATGAAGTAACGATCATATAAGGTTTGTAAACTCAAATAACTGAACTTCATATCGCGTTCAGGTAACAGGGCTTTGCCGAGTTTTTCTAAATCAAAGTCGGCCATTTTCGCATCCAGCATTCCTTGTTTGATGCCATGAGCAATATACACTTTGAAATAAGCTGGATAGAGTTTACTCATCTCATCAAAGGTTGCATCTGCTTGGATTTCTAATTTAGCGAGTGCTTCTATACGCAAGCTGTCTAATAACAAGCGGGCACTGACATAGGTATAGTTCGGCTCTTTTTCAACCAATGTGCGTGCTGCCATAATCAAGGCTTTGTGCACATCTTCAAATTTTGCTTGATTGTAAAGGTTGCGCATTGCGTCTTTGATGACAGGCTCTGCTTGAACATGTTCTAAATTACGACATGCTTCATCAACAATCGTGTTCAAGCGCTCAATATCTAATGGCTTTAATTCACCATCAGGCATTGTAATTAAAAGGGATTTATTATCATTAGCTTGCTGTTTTAATTCATTTGCGCGTGCTTTACGATGTTCTTCTCGGTACAACACATAAGCGCGCGCAACTTTGTAATGACCAGTGCGCATGAGTGCTAATTCGACTTGATCCTGAATGTCCTCAATATGAACTGCACCACCACTGGGTAAGCGACGTTTAAACACTTGCGTTATTTGATGGGTAAGTTCTTCAATTTGTTGATGAATACGATCTGAGGTAGAGGCTGTACCACCTTCGTCAGCAATAAATGCCTTAGTGATTGCCACTTTAATTTTCGAATCATCATAATTTACTACTTTACCATTGCGCTTAATGGTTTTTAATATACCAGGGGCATTAGCGGTCAATTCCAGTTGACTCGCTTGCGGTACATCATTTACCGGATCAAGAGTTGCGGACATTTTTCCTCCACGCATTTTTATTGTTATTTTATTATTAACAGGCAACTAAATTTATTCACTATTAATCTGATTATAGCACAACATATTGGGTTGTTCTTGGTGTAAAATAACAAGATAATGTGTTTTTGCTTAATGGTCAAGAGAATAATATGGGAGTATATTGTGGATAAGTTGTGGGTTTATTCACATTGTTCTTTATAAAAGAGATGTATCCTGGATTAGGGTAAACCGTAACTTGAGGAAACTATGAAAGAAAAAATCAGTTACGATTAACGGCTAACCTTAATTACGTTTTTTTACAATAATTGCATCACTGACATTAGAAAAGCCGTGAACATTTAGCAAGAATGAGCCAATGTGAGCATAAAGTTGGCTTGAGCTTCCTCCGTCCAGATTAATCGCATCAATACACGATAAGGGCGGGGATTTAAGTAATTGAGCAAGCTTGTTCGTAGTCATTGCTGTATTAGTTGAAACCAGAATAATGACTCTCCCATCAGCAGTGATTCCAAGCGCAGAACGGTCAGCTATGCCTGGTTTGAGGGAGGGGATTTTTCCTTTAATTAATAATCGTGGTCCACTTTGAATGGCAAAATCAATATCACTGTCATGGCTAAAACGGTTTAAGCTGGAAATATTCGCTGTATTATTTTTTACGTAAAAAATTCCCCACCAACTAATTCGTTTTAAAGGATTGATTAATTTCTTATTATTGATTCTTAGACCAAGTGGGTTAAATTCATGATCAAAAAAACCCCCATTAATACTCAAAAGAGCTTTACTGTGTTCAGCAAATTGATCTGCAGAGGCATTTTTTAAGGATAGTTTTTTGGCGCTGATCAAGGCCAGTTTATTTTTATTGAGATCAATACGAAATGCATAAATATGTGCCCAGGGTGAAAGAATACCACCAGAAAGATCCTGATATTCAATGCCGGCACTTAATTTACGCCAGTATCCTTCAGCATAGGAAGAATGAAGGGGTGTAAAGACGATACAAAGAACAAAGAGTAAACGGAACAAATATGATTTGTTTGCAGGATAAACATTGGTTTGTGAAGACATGTTATTGTATCCTTATGTACATCATTCAATACCACGGAATCTCTTATGCAAATAAAAACGCAACATAACAATAGTGAAGCACATAAGTCAACAACAGATTTAACCCGTTTGATGAATGAGGTGCTTGAACTTGCTAAAAAAGAAGGCGCAACTGACGCTATGGTCGCAGTAAATAATGATAAGGGTTTTTCAGTTGATGTGCGTATGGGAGAGGTTGAAACTGTTGCATTTAGCGAGGATAAAGGTGTTGGTTTGTCGGTTTATATTGGCCAACGTAAAGGTGGGGCAAGTAGTACAGATACGTCACCTGCAGCTTTGGAGGCAATGGTAAAAGCAGCATGTGACATCGCGCGAGTCAGTGCCGAAGATCCATGTTTTGGACTAGCAGATAAAGAATTGATGTCTAAAAATCATCCAGATCTTGATTTATATCATCCTTGGGATATAAATCCACAACAAGCAATTGAAATGGCTTTAAAATGTGAAAAATATGCATTATCACTAGATAAGCGAATAACTAATTCAGATGGTGTGAACGTATCGTCTTATGAATCACATCATGGATTTGCTAATACACATGGTGGATCTGGATTCATCCATAGTACCCGTCATGGGCTAAGTTGCTCCTTAATTGCAAAATCAGGCGAGGAAATGCAACGTGATTATGACTATACAACGGTACGTAATTCACAAGATTTAGTTGACCCTTATATTATTGCAAAAAATGCCGTTGATCGCGCGATAAGTCGTTTAGATGCACGGCAGATTGCAACTCAAGCAACCCCTGTTATTTTTTCGTCACGTATTTCTAGTGGTTTATTTGCAAGTTTTATTAGTGCAATTAGTGGTTCAAATCTTTATAGAAAAAATACGTTCTTGTTGGATTCTATAGGGCAACAAGTATTTCCAGAGTTTATTCGTATTTATGAGCAGCCTCACTTACTAGGTGCTTTGGGTAGTTCCCCATTTGATAGTGAAGGAGTTCCAACACGGCCTAATATTCTGGTTGAAAATGGTCGTGTGATGCAATACACATTAGGTAGTTATTCTGCTCGCAGAATGGGATTAAAAACCACTGCAAATGCCGATGGAGTTCATAATTTAACAATTGATCCTACAGCAGGCGATCTGGCCGATGTATTAAAAATAATGGGCAAAGGGTTATTGGTTACCGAATTGATGGGACAAGGAGTAAATATTGTAACGGGTGATTATTCACGGGGCGCCAGCGGCTATTGGATTGAAAATGGTAAAATCCAATATCCAGTTGATGAAATTACTATTGCAGGGAATTTAAAGGATATATTCAAAGCCATTCTTGCTGTAGGTAACGATATTAATCCAAATATTGCAACACGATGTGGATCCGTATTAATTGAAAAAATGATGATTGCCGGAAAATAAGTTCAGGATTTAATACCTGAGGTATTCTCACTTTTTTATTTCCCCTCATCCTAAGGAGAGAGGCGAGCGAAAATGTGGATACCTCAGGACTTAATGTCCTGTGTATATCCTGCAAGAAAATCTCAAAAAAATTTACACAATGCACTTGGGTGTGCTCATTGATGTAAACGTAAGTGTGCGCTTGACAAAGACAGCACTTATTATAATTTCCTCGGTCTATTTAAATGGCATTGTGTCCTTATTAAAATCATTGTTACTTGCTTTGTTGATTCTTTATTCTACGCTTTAGGTAAGAGGATTGATCGGAGACAACGGCATGCGCAGGGTAATTTTGGCAGCATTGCTGGTAGTGAATACTGCTTTTGCAGGGAGTGAGATTGTTGGTTTTGCAGCCTATGAAAATGGAGATTACACCACTGCTTATCCTTATTTAATGCAATCAGCACGGGATGGAAATCCTGAGGCCATGTATTTAGTTGGCCGCATGTATCAATACGGTGAAGGTATCGCTAAAAACTATACTGAAGCAATAAGTTGGTATCAAAAATCAGCGGATAAAAATAATGCTTTGGCACAACTGAGTCTCGGTTTTATGTACGATCTGGGACAAGGAGTAAAGCAAAATTTTCCAGAGGCATTTAAATGGTATATGAAGTCAGCAAACCAAGGTAATGCGATCGCACAGAGAAACATTGGTCTAATGTATGTAACGGGTGATGGTGTTAAAGAAAATAAAAAAACTGCCTTCGAGTGGTTCGAAAAATCTGCAAAGCAAGGATACAGTAAAGCACAGGTAAATCTTGCCTATGACTACATTTTGGGTGAAGGAACTACAAAAGATATTAATAAGGCTTTATATTGGTATCAGAAAGCTGCAGAGCAGGGTGATGTGCGAGCTGAGTATAGCTTAGGTCTTTTGTATACCGGACAACAACCAGGTGTTGCTCAAGATGATAAACTAGCATTTTATTGGTTTTCCCAGGCAGCCAATCAGGGACATGTCAAAGCAGAAACTTATCTGGCTTATTACTATCTTAAAGGCTATGGCGTTGAGGCAGATCCACAAAAAGCTGCATACTGGTACCAGGCTGCAGCGCTTAGCGGACAATCTGAAGCGCAAGTCGAAATGGGGCAATTACTTCTAACAGGAACTGGAATTGATAAGGATTACGAACAAGCGGCATATTGGTTTACTAAATCTGCTGCTCAAGGAAATCCAGTTGGACAAGCCAAATTAGGTTATATGTACCTTGCTGGATTGGGTGTTGATAAAGATTGGATAAAAGCTTATGCCTTGTTTAAGATTGCGGCACAGAGCAAAAATCAGGAAGCAATAAAAGAGCTGAAGATGTTGAAAAATAAACTATCTGATGCGGACGTTAAAGCAGGGAATGAGTTGGCCAAAGAAATATCTCAAAACAATAACTTTAAGCCACCTAAAAAAGAAAAATAATTGCACTCTTGGAGTGCAACATTCATTTACGCGAGCATATACGTGTCTAGCACATATCCTGGATTGTTAACTTTTTGTAAAAATTGTTAAAGTGCAATAATGATATTCTTTATTACTGTTTAAAATAAATACTATTGTAATTTAAGGGCTCATGATCGAAGAGATCATTTCTATGAGCTGAAGTGGTGTTTTATGCTAGAACGACAGGAGTTAATGAAAGAAATGCTTAATAATGCAAATACTCCTGCATTATCGTTGTCTTGGTGTCAAAAAGGCACACGCAATGCTGTAGCTTATGGAAAGACTGACACCTCAGCACCAAGTACTGTTGATACAAATACTTTATTCCAAGCAGCATCTTTAAGTAAGCCGGTATCATCAGCTATTATTTTAGATTTGGTTCATCAAGGTCAATGGGACTTAGACACCCCTTTGGCACTTATTACTGAATATGGCCCCCCAGAGCTTACAAAAGATCCTCATTATCGAACGCTTACAACTCGTATGGTCATAGGACAATGTTCTGGACTAGCAAACTTTGGCCAACCTGGTGATGATGGAACAAAGTTTATCGAAATACCTAATACTCGATTTACCTATTCAGGAGTAGCACTTGATTTTTTAAAAGAGGTTGTTGAGAAAAAAACGGGAAAAAAATGGGAAGAAATTGCCCAGGATTTTTTTAAAAGAGCTGGTATGAAGAGCTCTACCTTTCAGAGGCAGTTGCCAGATGACTATCTGAATGGTATTCGTCGAGATGTTGCCAAAGCGCACGAAGTGGGTCCATCTCCTGATGATCATTTCACTCCTTTACCACCATTACCAGACAATACACCTGGGATTCCTGCAGGATCTATGCTTACCACCGCCGAGGACTACATCTCCTTTCTGCAGTATTGCTTTAAAAATGATTATCTTAAATCAACACTACTGACAGGTGCTCTATCAGAACTACCCCAAACAACCTCCCCTGAAACCACACAAATTCAATGGGGTTTGGGAATGGGAGTTTATAGTAGCAGAGATCTAGAAAAGACTATTGCATTTCATTGGGGAAATAATAAAGGCTCTGTTGCATTTTGTGCGATGGATATGACGACCGGTGATTGTGCCGCAAGTTTTTCAAACTCAATGAACGGACCGTCTGTGTTTCAGCAGGTAGCAGAATCTATTGTTGGCGATATAAAACCATTATTTCAATGGTTATCTACTTATTGTTGTTTTAAAGATGTAAACGAACCCAAAGCACCAGCCGCAATTGCAGAGACAGTTCACTCAATTCACGCATTAACCGATATAAGTTCTGTGGCGCATGGCATAGAAATAACAAATCACTTCAAACAAGGAGTGAAACAATTACAGAACGGTGCTCTCACTTCCACTATTTCTTCCGATGATGGCAAAACTTTTATAATGTAATGAGTGATGTTTGTATATAGCAAACGTAGATCGGGTCAATTTTTTCGGGTACGCATAGGCGGCACACATATGTTCGCGTTAGTATGGCGTGATAAATTGCCAACAGCCTAATAAACATTGAAACTTTGTCGAATTACATTGACCGAGATTTTTCCATTCTTATCTTTGGTTCTTTTCAACACGGTATATACGGTAAAATTTAGATTATCGCTCGTTGCGTTGGCTACACTGAGGAAGTAACTACTCTCTAGAGTTATTTGATCACTAGCTATATCAAGTTTTTTGAGTAATTCTGAGATTTTTGCTAAGTCTTTAATTCCCTCTTCTTTTCTTACCTTGATTAGTTCATTAAGCTGAGTTTCCTTCATGCCGCTACCTAGTGATTTGAGTACTTTGATGGGGGCTGTATTAATATTAATTGGCGTGGCTTCAGGTAAGGCAGTAATTAACGGCTCTAGTGCTAAATAAAGTGGCGCATTCACGTCTTTGACTAGACGCAATTCAGACTTACTGCTCATGAGCTGATGACTGGGATAATAGGGAGGTTTTTGATTCGTGTAATAGGATAAATAGTTATCTTTACCTCGTGCGAGATCATAAGTGGAGATCCAATCATTAATTGCTAATGCTAACTTTACTTTTTCTGATTCAGCATTTTGTGGCATGGCAGCGCTGATAAGATTTGTAAAACCTAGCATCGATTTTCTATTTCCTAAGTTATTCACATTATATTGGGCCTGTAAATCATAAAGCGCACCTTTCAATGCAACAGTGTTGTAAAAGTTTTCCATAGTAGGCGGATAAATGCTGACAATTCCCTGAGGTGTCGCTTTATTAAATTTATTCTTTTTATCTGCTAATTGGCCCATAGCCCAAAAAGTAACCGCTTGTGAAGCAAGATAGAGCCTATCGTGAGTGACTATCAGTCTTGTACGGTAAATGTCTAATTGCACCTTGGTACTCATTGCGGTGGCGACAATTGCAACTAGAGTCATAATAAACAGGGCAGTGAGGAGGGCACTACCTTTTATTTTAGTTCGTAGCATAAAGCGCACCTGGTAGAATAAAAAGTAAAGTGATTTCGCCCTGGTCTTGCAAAGTCATATTTACCTGTATGGCTTTGGGAAAGGGCTCTTTACTTTGGTTTGAGCCTACAGCTTGTTCTCTCCATTCAGGCAGTATCTGTAAATTTTGATTTAAATAACCGAAATGACAATGAGTAAGGCGAGTCAACAAAGACTTATCTTCATAAATATTTTGATTGATTCTATCAAGCGTGCTCCAGGTTCTGCGAATTAAAGCGCCTTGCTGACAGACATAAGCAACCCGCTTTAGTGTACTACGCTTTTCGATGTTACCAGGGTTTACATCCCCATCACGAGTGAACTCTACGTAGCTTGTTTGCCCTATAAACGCAGATAACAAGCGCATATCATTGCTACGAATAGGACGCTCCACTGTTTGGCTTGTATCTTGTTGAATGAGACTTATCGCAAGTTGCAACTCATTTAAACGTTCACTTTGCTCATTGACTCGGGTGCGTGTTGTAAATGCATTATACAAAACGGAAGAAGTAATTGTTGCCAAAATGGCAAACACAGCAAGCGCGATTAAAATTTCAATGAGAGTAAAACCATGAAGCACTGCTGAATTGATATTCTTTTTCATGATACATACCGGAACGCTTGTAGTTCTTTTCTAAACTGACTTGATTTTTCTTTGCTCACTGATATCACTATTTTTTGAATATTTTTTTGTGGCGTCGAACTTACTTTGGCTCGCCAGTACCAGTGTTCTCCCAACATGGTTGTATCCTGAGTTGTTTCTTGGCTTTGATTAATCTGTAATAAATTGAGCTGAATCATCGCCACACCTTGCATAGCTACCCAATGGCTCACTGTCTTTTCTTTAACGCGACGAGTTGTTTCTACATTTTGTGATATTGCTTTAAGCAGGGCAGTTAATGCAATTGCTATTATAGAAAGTGCTAATAATACCTCTATTAAAGTGAACCCTGACTTATTTGATTGTGTACTCATTTAGTGCGTACCAAATTAAGTTGTAACTCGCCATTACGTTTGCCAATCAATGAGCCTAAATTTTCCTGCTTGATTCCAAAATTCAAAGTGAAAGGGGTCATATCACCACTTGCAGAGATAATAATGGCAGGAGTGCCTATCGAAGTGGCGTTATTGGTTTTCAAAGTAATATGTGTGCCTTGGGGAAAATAAGTCATTTTAAACACCCCTTTTTCGGAAATGGGTTTCCATTGAGCATTATTATTGAGTTGTAAAACCTGATAACTGATATTATCAATTCGCAAACCAAGTGTACCGGTTTCTAAAATGGCCTGCTGTTGTGCTAGACGCAGTGTATTGGCTAATTGTTCCGCAGAAAACAAGACACGTCGACTTTCACCAAAATCACCAAAAGCAATCAAGGCAAAACCAAAGGTGATGCCTATAATCACTAAAACAATCAAGATTTCAATTAGGGTAAAACCTTGATTCGATTTCTTCGGGGCTGTTGCTACCGTGGAGCGCTGCATGGAGCATAGACGCTCACGTACTTGTGTATACACATTGGCCTTGCGCGCTGTTTTTACTTGCACTTCTTTCTCGGTAGCTTCTTGCTGAAGAAATCTATTTTTTCTCATCCCAGTTACCAATTTCGGCATTAATACCCGTACCTCCAGGTTGTCCTTCAGCACCGTAGGTGAATACATCAACATCACCATGTTGACCAGGATTTAAATATAAGTAGTCTCGGCCCCATGGGTCTTTGGGGAGTGACTTAAGATATTGTTTCCAATTATTTGGCGTTGGATTTGACGTGGGTTTTTCAACAAGTGCCATTAAGCCCTGATCAGTAGATGGATAATTACCATTATCAAGCTTATATAAATCCAGAGCATTTTGTATCGCAAGTACGTCTTGCTTGGCTTTTACTTTTCGCGCTTCATCTGGGCGTCCCATAATTTTAGGTACAACTATAGAAGCTAGGATACCTAATATAACAACAACAACCATGATTTCAATTAATGAGAAACCTTTTTGTCTATTCATTTTTACTCCAATTAAACGTAGACTGAATTAAACTTCGAAAAAGCCGTTAAAGCTTTAGCGTGCTCGCCATTGTTTCAACTATTTTCCTAAGTTAAATGATGAGAAACCCGATACTTAACAGGCTACACGTTTTTAACTTTAAGTAATTAATTGTTCCATTGAGAAAATAGGTAATAATGTCGCGAGTACAATAAACAGGACAACCGCTCCCATTATCAAAATCACCAAAGGTTCCAATAATGTTAATGAGGTGTCAATTAACCGCTTAACTTCATTATCCAGATGTACGGCTGCACGCTCCATCATATTGGATAACTGGCCACTTTTCTCACCACTGGCAATTAAATGGATTGCCATAGGACTAATATAACCTGTTTCTTTTAAGGCTTCACTAATCCCACATCCTTCCCTAACTTTAATTGTAGCAGTATCGAACGCCTGCCGCATCACGACATTAGTTACTAGACTTGCTGCAACACGCATGGTTTCTAGAACGCTCACACCCGCTGCGAAAAGTATACCAAAAGTATGTATGTAACGCGAAATATTAACTGTTTTTACTAAGTATGAAACGATAGGTAATTTCAATAATAGGCGATGCCAAAGAGTTTTAATTTTTTCATTGGCAAGGCTTTTCTTAAAGCCAATACATATCAGGATAATGCCAATTAAAGCATATAGGCCATAATTTTTAATGAAATGGCTTATATTAATTAGTATTAGCGTCATTTCAGGAAGGGTTTGTCCTCCGCTGGTGAAAACCTCGATGATTTTAGGAACTACAAAACTCAGCAAAAAACAAATAATAGCAATTGAAACGAGGATCATAATAAGCGGATAAATCAAGGCTTGCTGGACTTTTTGCCGTGTTTGCTGTTGATTTTCAGTGTAATCAGCTAATTTTTCTAAAACTACATCGAGGTGTCCAGTTTGTTCACCTGAGCCTACCGTGGACCGATATAATTCTGGGAATGCATGTGGAAATTGTGCCATAGCTTGTGCTAATCCATAGCCTTCAAGTACTTTTGCGCGAACACCGATAATCAGTTCCCTTACTTTATCTTTTTCTGTTTGCTCACTAACCCCGCGTAACGACTCCTCAACAGGGATGCCAGCGGCAAGCAAGGTAGCTAATTGACGAGTGAATAGCGCAAGGTCAGCTGCAGAAATTTTACCTTTGGCTTGGCTACCTGAACGTTGCTGGGCTAACGCACGAATTTGGGTAGGAATAAGTCCTTGATCACGCAAAAGTTGGCGCGCGTGACGTTCAGAGTCTGCTTCCAATACACCTTTAGTTGCGTTACCGCTTTTTTGAATGGCCTGATATTGATAAGCACCCATAATTTTTATGGTTTATGTTAAAACATAGAGTTTAATCTATTGGGTTTAATAAGTCACTTAAGGTACACTATATACCCAGACTATCCTGGAGAGCAATAATGAGCAAAAATACAGTACTTGAGGCGATTAAGGAACATGATGCCAAATTAATTGATCTGCGATTTACAGATATTCGCGGAAAAGAACAGCATATCACCATTCCAGTTTCATCTGTGGATGACGATTTTGTCGAAAATGGGAAAATGATTGATGGATCATCTTTTGAAGGATGGCAGAAAATACATCAGTCTGATTTGGCTTTAATGCCTGATCTGGAAACAATTAAGCTTGATCCTTTTTTTCAAGACAATACGTTATTTATTCGATGTAATGTAGTTGACCCAAAAACCATGATGGGATACGAACGTTGTCCCAGATCGCTTGCTTTGCGAGCTGAAGCTTATTTGCAATCTACTGGTATTGCAGATACTTGTCTTTTTGGACCTGAGCCAGAGTTTTTTGTTTTTGATAGCGTACAATGGGAAACAACCATCGGTGGCGCTTTTTATAAAATCGACTCAGAAGAAGCTCAATGGTATTCAGGAAAAGCGTTAGAAGGGGGCAATATCGGCCATCGCCCAGCAATAAAAGGTGGTTATTTCCCTGTTCCTCCAGTAGATTCCTCGCATGATCTGCGTTCTGCAATGAGCTTAACTCTTGAATCATTGGGCATGGTAGTCGAAGCACACCATCATGAAGTTGCTACGGCAAACCAATGTGAAATTGCTACTCGATTTAATACGTTGACAAAGAAAGCAGATGAACTGCTTATTTTAAAATATGTAGTGCATAACGTAGCCCATAATTATGGAAAAACAGCTACCTTTATGCCTAAGCCTTTAGTTGGTGATAATGGAAGTGGGATGCATTGCCATCAATCATTAGTTAAAGATGGGGTGAATCTGTTTTCTGGTGATCAATATGCTGGTCTTTCAGAAACAGCACTTTATTATATTGGTGGAATTATCAAGCATGCTCGTGCTTTAAACGCATTTACTAACCCATCAACTAACAGTTACAAACGCTTAGTACCAGGTTTTGAGGCTCCAGTTCTACTGGCTTATTCAGCAAGAAATCGTTCTGCTGCGATTCGTATTCCTCATGTGAACAATCCTAAAGCGCGTCGTATTGAAGTACGTTTCCCTGATCCTACAGCAAACCCATACTTAGCATTTGCTGCTATGATGATGGCAGGATTGGATGGAATCCAACGAAAAATTCATCCAGGCCATGCAATGGATAAAGATCTCTATGATTTACCTCCAGAAGAACTTGTTGATGTACCCACAGTATGTGCTTCTTTGGAACAATCTATGGAAAATCTGGCAATGGATTATGATTTCTTGTTACAAGGTGATGTGTTTACCCAAGATTTCATTAATAACTACATTAGTATGAAGCAAAAGGAAATTAGTAAAATCAGAAGCCTGACTCATCCATACGAGTTTGAGCTTTATTACAGCCTTTAGGGATAAACGGTGATGAATAAATTTTTTGTTTTTCTATCATTGACGATGGTGATTTGCGCATCTTATGCGCAAATTTACAGATGGACGGACAGCCAAGGAAATGTTCATTTCAGCGATACCCCACATCCGGGAGCTGAAGTAATAACGATTCCTGATGCACAAAGTTTTTCATCACCAACCCCTTCAACTGCACCAACAGAACCAGAACATGGGGAGCATGCAGTAAAGTTAAAACATACTTATACTAAATTAGCGATTGCCCAGCCTCAAACAAGTACAACAATTCGTAATAATCAAGGGTTTGTTGCAGTGACTGTAGAAGTAGAACCTGATTTATTCCCAGGGGATAAGTTGCAATTAATATACGATAACGGTGCCCTTGGCGAGCCGCAAAGAAATCCTGTGTTTGAAGTAAACGGTATGTATCGAGGAACTCATACATTAGCAGTACAAATTTTGGATGCAGATGGAAATGTGATTGAAACAAGCGATCCTATAACTATTTATGTTTTTAGACCACGAGTAGGCATGGTTCCTGGTGGAGGAGCACGTTAGGTCTGTAAATAGGCTCTAAGTTTCTAGGGAAAAATAAATTATGCTAATTCTATTATCGCCAGCTAAAAAATTATTAAATACTTCTAAACCGTATACTGAAACTACATCGCAACCTATATTTTTGGATAAAACAAATACTCTTGCTCAATTGATGAAAACAAAATCAGTGACAGAGATAGCTGCTCTGATGGATTTGTCTAAGGATTTAGCTGAATTAAATTATCATCGTTATCAATCTTTTGATTTGGATAAAAAAGTATTGCCACACTCATATCCTGCTTTATTTTTATTTCAGGGAGATGTGTATCAGGGTTTAAACGCGGCAAGCTGGGAACAAAAGACTGTGGCATATTCACAAAATCACCTGCGAATATTATCTGGGCTCTATGGTTTATTGAAACCTCTTGACAGCATTCAGCCTTATAGACTTGAAATGGGGGTACGCTTAGAGAATCCTTCTGGCAAAAATCTATATGATTTTTGGCAAGAAGCAGTGACTCATGCACTGAATCAACAATTGGCTATGCAAAATAATCCTGTGTTGATTAATCTTGCCTCCACGGAATATTTTAAAGCAGTTGATGAAAAAAAATTGAATTATCCAATTGTTACGATTAATTTTTATGAAAAGAAGAATGAGCAAATGAAAATGATTGGCATTCATGCTAAAAAAGCTCGCGGAACAATGGCAAAATTTCTTATGCAAAATCAATTTGATGATTTGACCCAGCTTAAGCAATTTAATGAATTGGGCTATAAGTTTCATAAATCAACTTCAACTGAGCAACATCTTGATTTTGTCAGGGATGCTCATTAATTATTATTTCACATGTAGCTTGGTGTCGCGCAGCGTTTTGTAAATATGATTTCCCGGGTTTCGCTACGCTGCACCCAGGCTACATGTATTATTTATTTTATTCTTATGTGGAATTTATCCAGTCGAGTACATCACTTAAATCATTTTCCTGCTCAGGAGGTGAATTGTTATGTTAAGCGCGATGATGAGTTAGGATGTGGTATTAGTGGGTCAAAATTGCGTAAATATGCCAGTCTTTTCCCTTTTTTAATAAAGCAGGGAATACAGCATTTAATTATTATTGCAGGACCACAATCTAATAATTTACTCGCCGCACTACAGTTGGCCAGAGAGTTTAAGCTAAATGTTACTGTTTTTCTAATTCAGCCCTGGAAATTAGAGCTACAGGGGAACTATAAATTAAGTCGTTTATTTCTCGATGAACGGGAGATTGTGTGGGTTAATCGTGATCAATGGCCACAGGTTAATGAATTGGCATATAACTACTTACACGCACTAAAAGAACCTGGATTTGTTTTAGAGGAAGGCGCAAGTGTTCTAGAAGCAATGAGCGGAGCATTGACCCTCGCTGATGATATTATTTTGAATGAGTACGCTTTAGATTTAAAATTCCAACATATTTTTATGGACGCAGGCACTGGTTTTTCAGCTACAGCTCTGATTAATGGATTGAACCGATTAAATCATTTAGCACAAGTTCATGTACTGCTGCTTGCTGATAACGAATCAATTTTTAGAAATAAATTAGAACAATGGATTGGATTTATCCCTCAAAATTTTCTTTGCTTTTACCCTACTACAGCAAAAGCTTTTGGTTCTGTAAATCAAACCATTAAAAATGAAGTCAAACGCATGGCGCGAGAGGAGGGTATTTTGGCTGATCCCATCTATGCAGCAAAGCTATTTTATGAATCAAGAAAATGCATTGAAAGCCAGAAATTAAAAGGCAATGTCTTAATTATTCACTCCGGCGGTACATTAACGATGCCTGGGTTTAATTACATAGAGAACAAATGATAATTTCATTCTATTTCCCCCTTGAAATTTATTAAATCAAACCCTATATGTAGAACATCATCATAAAATGTGTAACTAGGAGATCAGGTAAATGTCGAGTAAGCAACAAACTATGGGCTTTCAAACAGAAGTAAAGCAAATGTTGCATTTGGTAGTGCATTCGCTTTATAGCAACAAGGAAATATTTTTACGAGAGCTGGTATCTAATGCTTCGGATGCATTAGATAAATTAAGATTTTTGGCTTTATCAAACAGTACACTTTATGAAAATGATTCTGATTTAAAAATTACTATTGATGTGAATGAAAAGTTAAAAACAATCACCATTAAAGATAATGGCATTGGTTTAAGTTGGGATGAAGCGGTTGAAAACTTAGGAACAATTGCAAAATCAGGCACTAGGGAATTTATGAGTCATTTAACAGGTGAAAGTGCAAAAGATTCACAGTTAATAGGGCAATTTGGTGTAGGTTTTTATTCAGCATTCATCGTTGCAGATAAAGTCACTGTAAAAAGTCGACGCGCAGGCATGAAACCTGAAGAGGGAATCGTTTGGGAATCTAATGGTGAAGGCGAATTTACCATTGCCTCTGAAAATAAAACAACACGCGGTACGGAAATTACCTTACATATCAAAGACGATTGTGATGAGTTTCTTAGTGATTGGCGTTTACGAAGTATTATCAGCAAATATTCAGATCATATTTGCTGGCCTATCATGATGAAGAAAGTTGCTGAAGATGATAAAGAGTCAAACGAATATGAAACGGTAAATAAAGCAACTGCTTTATGGACGATGCAAAAATCAGATATTACCGATGAAGAGTATAAACAACTCTATAAACACATTTCACATGACTTTCAGGAGCCTCTCATCTGGTCTCATAACCATGTTGAAGGTAAGAATGATTATGTTTCTTTACTTTATATTCCTGCTCATGCTCCGTTTGATATGTGGCAAAATGAAATGAAGCATGGTTTAAAACTTTATGTGAAACGTGTTTTTATTATGGATGATGCCACCCAATTTTTACCTCGTTATTTACGTTTTGTAAAAGGTATTGTTGATGCGAGTGATTTACCACTTAATGTGTCACGAGAAATTTTACAAGACAACAAACAAGTAGAAAGCATCCGCTCTGCATGTACAAAACGTGTTTTATCAATGCTTGAAAAAATGAGTACTCAGGATAAAGAAACGTATCAAAAGTTTTGGAATGAATTTGGATTGGTTTTAAAAGAAGGCCCCATCGAGGATTTTACTAATAAAGAAGCCATTGCCAAATTACTTCGTTTTGCTACGACTGCGACTAATTCAGAGAAGCAAGAAGTTACATTAGATGAGTACATCAGTCGCATGAAAGAAGGGCAAGATAAGATTTATTACATTACGGCTTCCAGTTACAATGCCGCAAAAAATAGTCCTCATTTGGAAATTTTTAGGAAAAAAGGAATAGAAGTATTATTGCTGAGTGATAAGATCGACGAGTGGTTGGTTGGTTATTTAAGTGAATATGCTGAAAAGAAACTACAGTCTATTTCCAAGGGAAAAGTTGAATTAGATGATGATTCTTCAGAGCAAATTAAAGAACAAGAAAAAACACTCGAGCCTTTATTGAAGCATATTAAGAAGGTTTTAGATTTGCGAGTTAAAGAGGTGCTGGTGACAAATAGGCTAACTGATTCGCCTGCATGTATTGTTGCGGATGAGCAAGATATGGGCTTAGAAATGCAACGCATCCTACAAGCTGCTGGCCAACAAGTGCCTGTGAGCAAACCTGTGTTTGAAATTAATCCTGAACATGCCTTAATTAAACGTTTGGATGATATTCAAGATGATGATTTATTTGAATTATGGGTCACTATGCTATTCGAACAAGCTGTTTTAGCTGAAGGCGGACAATTAGATAATCCTGCCGATTTTGTAAATCGAATCAATAAGTTATTGGTTTCATCTGCAGTGTAACAACAATTCTTCGCAGCCTGGGTTAGGTGTAACCGTAACCCGGGATTGAGAAGCCATTCATCTATTAAAATCCCGGATTACGCTGTGCTAATCCGGGCCATAAATGAACCCGAGGCACAACCAGCTAAAAAGTAAGTGCTTCTTTTTTATCTTCATCTTCCTCTGCCTCCATAAATGGAGCTGATGGTTGAGTTGACGTTTGAAATGTATCTTGAGACGTTTGCTCAATAAAGAGTTGCTGTTGGCTGGGTTTTGTAATGGTTACAAGTTTTGCCGTATTAAGTTGGAGTTCGGCCAGTTGGTGTAATTCATTGATGCGTTTATCAAGTGTACTGAGATTACGTTCAGCGTCACTTATTTCATTGCTTATTGCAGGAATTGTTTCTTTTTCAAGTGAAATTATGTTGCTACTTTGTCGCTCAATTGTGGCGAGATTATCTTTTATTGTTGTTTGGTTTTTACTTAATTGATTGCTGTCCATATTGCTCTTGATTGTATAAACCAATGCCGCAATGAAAAGACTCAACGTGATAACACCAAGCACAGCAGCAGGGGCTAAAAGTAGGGAAGCAATCAATCCTCCTTCAATAACTATCCCTGCTACGGCAGCCCCACTAGTAAAAATAAGAAAAAGTAGTCCTATTTGTAAAAGGCTATTTCTATAGCCATGTTGCACTTCAATGGTTAGTGCTAATTGTTTATTTTGTTCTTCTAATGTTACATTTTGTAATGCGAGTTGTGGGTTTGTTCTTTTAAATTGAACAACAATATTTTCTTTTTGACGCTTTTCCCCAATTAATTTTTCTTTCTTAAGCTCCGCTGCATTATGCTCAAGTATTACCTTTTGTTCTTCTGCTTTAGTTGAAAGATGCTTGCGGATCAAACTAATAATTTGTTTAAGCGAAGAGTTTTCTTGGTAAGAGAGAGGTGTCACTGATTGTAAATAAATTTCAAGTCGGTCCAGATAAGTTTGATAACTGCTTTCAAGTGCTGTCTGCATTAATTGCTGTTGTTTTTTTTGCAGTTCCTTATGTTTTCCTGAAATGGCTTCATTCAATAAATGGAGATTGCTCTGCGAAAGTTGCAATAAATCTGGATCATTAGTTAAACGAGCTCTAGCTCTTGTTTCTCGCTCCAAAGCTCGGTGTTTTCTTTGTGCTATTTTTTCAAGTAGTAATTTTAGTTGAGTTTCATATTCATTATATTTTTTATGCCCTGTTGAGGAGCTATTTTGGAGTGACTCCAGCTTCGCCTCAAGTTTTCTTTTTAGCACCACGAGGTCTGATTCTTGGTGGCCATGATGCGATTTTTCTTGATGAGTATGAGTTGTTTTTAAATGCTGATCAGACTCAGAATGAGCGTGAGTTGTTTTAGCATGCTGTTCAGTGTGTTCTGAATGTTCATGAACTGTTTTGGCATGCTGATCAATGGGTTCGGGATGAGCATGAGTTGTTTTGGCACTCTGCTCGGGATGAGTATGGGTTCCTTGGGAGTGTGTATTTTGATGTTGATTTGATTCCTCATCAATTTTCTTACGGGCTTTTTCTTGCAGTGCAATGCGCGTTTTAATTTCTTCAATTTGAAGACCGAGCTCCCACATCTCTCGATCAACGATTCTAATTTTTTCTTGAGTGGAACTTAGATCAAATAATAACTGCTTCGATGTTGCTGAGTCGTTTTGCTCTTCTATTAGATCATCTTTTTCTTCGTTCAAGTCATGCTGTAGTTGTTTTTTACACGCATCTAATGTTAATTGTAACGAAGCCTCTGGTTGTTCCATTTTAAGGCGCAGCTCAAGCCGTCTTTCAACATTGTTGGTTACAGAAGAAATCGGGGACATGAGAATACATGAATCGCGTAGTTCAGAGTAATTAGCATGGCCAATGAATGAATCTGTAAGTTGCTCGACCAAATCTTTAATATTCAGTTTTGATAGTGACATGCTCGATTATCCTTATAAAAAAATGAAACTGATTCTGGAAAAACATACATTCCAGAATCAGTTTAGGGGAGGGATATTCGATGACTAAGCGTATGGAAGTACCAATACGGTTGTTCCTACATCAATGAAATTCTCATTCAGCCATTTTGCTGCACCGGGTAAAACACGGATACAACCATGACTGCTGTTGTATTTAGGAACTTCATAAGCCGCATGAATTGCATAACCATCATGGAAATGCATGCAATAAGGCATTTTTGCGCCACCAACTACATGTCCATCTCGAGCAATAGGATATTCATTGGATTTACAGTCAGCACCTTTTTTATTGAACACATGGTAGGTTCCTGTAACTGTTCTACATGATTCATGAATATCATCACAGTAATTCATCCCACCCGATGCGCTGCCTGTCATAACTCTGTTTCCTTGCGCATCATAAGCGGCCCATGCATTAGCCTTAGGGTCAAAAACGAAGAGCTTTTTCCCATGTACATCACGCTTTGTAGAGAAAGCTTTGCGCCCTCGTTTATCATCTTTATAAGGGGTTGTGTAATGTAAATTACCCGCATCATCTGTAATAACATCAGGTTTATCGGTCACGCAGGAGGTTAATAGTAAGCTGATTAGAGGGCTTAGATATATTATTTTTTTCATTAAAAATCCTTAAAAACTGTTCATAGACAGCAAAAAAAAGGCTCGAATCTCGAGCCTTTTTAACAGAACTATGGCCTGTAAACAGGTCCTAGTTTCCGAATTAAAATTTATTATTCATCAGTTAGACGAAAATATTTAGTTCCAAAATATCTTTGGAGTTTCTTACGGATGGTGCCACGGCTAATACCCAGCATCTTAGCAGCTTGTAGTTGATTGCCACGACGTTTTTCCATAACTGCTTGCAGTAATGGTGGCTCAACTTCAGATAATATCATGTCGTAAAGGTCATCAATGTTTTTGGTCTTGTTTTCAGCAAGAAAACGAGTAACTAAATTGTAGACTAAATCTTGGAGACCTTGGTCTTGCTTAGTCATGCTTAGAGTAGTATCAGGTGTTTCAATGACAGTCATCTTAACTTCCTTATTATTAATTAAATCACACATTCCAATTGCTAACATTTAAAATGAAAGCAAAATTAATTGTACATGAAGGATAATTGATATTCTATATTTTTAAGAGAAAACTATGCATTATTTTCGAGCAATTCATTCACCACAAGACCAAATAATGAGCGATCAGATTTTTCTGAGGACAATGATTTTTTTACCTTGGATAATTTAGAAATCATCTTTTGAGGTTGTTCTGGATCATTATAAAAACGATCAATATATCGAGTTAATTCATAGGCATTGCAATCGTATTGTAAAAATTCAGGAACAATCATACTGTTCGCTAAAAGATTGCACAGACCAAAAAATTTTACTTTGATGAACTGCATTGCTAGGGCGTAGGAAATAAGTGACGATTTATAAATAATACACATAGGCTTTTCTAATAAAGCACACTCAAGAGAGGCGGTTCCGGATGCAACAATGATAAAATCTGCGGCGGCCATGCAGTTTATTGCCTTACCTTGTACAAAGCTGATAGGCAAATTTGTATTAGAAAAATAATGTTTAATTGTTTCTGGATTAATTGTATCTGCAACGGGAATTACAAAATGCAGGTTAGGGTAGCGTTGTTGCAAAATTTGCGCCGTATCACGCAGTATTGGCATATGATATTTAATTTCGTTAGTACGACTTCCTGGAAGCAGTGCAAAAATATTGGCGTCCTGAGGAAGTCCCAGTGCTGTACGTTGAGATTGACTATCGTCTACCGATATTATTTTTTCTACTAAAGGATGGCCAACGAAGTTTACTGGAACTTGAGCCTTTTCGTATATCGTTTTCTCAAAAGGCAGGATAACTGCCATTTGGTCCACACATTTTTTTATAATATGAATGCGATTTGCTTTCCAAGCCCAAATTTGAGGGCTTATATAATAAAGAATTTTGATACCTAATTTTTGTTTTGCATATTTAGCCAGCCTCAAATTAAAGCCTGGGTAATCTACTAAAATAAGCAAATCTGGTTTTTGTTGCTTTAAATGTTTTTTGATGGCAGTAAATGCTTTACGAATTACATTAAGGTGGCGAATAACCGCTGTAAGTCCTGTAACTCCAAAACGCGCCAAATCAGAAATGATTTGGGCTCCGGCCTCTTGCATATGGTGACCACCAATTCCACTAATCTCTATATCGGGATAGGTAGCTTTTAATTGCCTAATTAAAACTGATGCATGAACATCACCTGATTCTTCACCCGCAATAATGACAACGCGTTTAGATTTTTGCATGACGTTCCATCAAATTATTCTGAATAAGCGCAGTAATTTTCTCTGCGGTTTCGAGCGCAAGACGACCATCTTCACCAGTAACCAATGGTATGCTGTTTTCTTCAATGCATTGGAGGAATGACTTTATTTCTTCAAACAAAGCATCGCCTTTTTCAAATTCTTTTTCATCACGAGTGATATCAGGAATACCAGGAAATAATTCGCCATTTCCTTTTTTAAATACAGCAAATTTTTTGTTTTGATAATCGATTGAAAGATATGAATTAGGCTGAAATATCCTTGTTTTGCGTTCTGTTTTAAAGCTTACTCGACTTGCTGTAATATTGGCAACACACTGATTGGCAAATGTAATATGGGCATTGGCAATATCGATTGCATTAGTAATGACTGGCGTCCCGTGGGCATGAATTGATGCAATAGGGCTTTTTACTATATTTTGTACTAAATCGATGTCATGAATCATAATGTCAAGAATCACGTTAACATCTGCACCTCGTGGGTTAAATGGAGCTAAGCGCTCTGATTGTATAAATAAAGGTGTATCTAAATATTCATCTAAAGCCAAACGCGCAGAGTTAAAGCGTTCAAGATGCCCTACTTGCAATTTCACATGGTTTTTCTTGGCAAGACGAATTAATTCTTCGGCTTGCTCTATGGTTTCAGTAATTGGTTTTTCAATTAACACATGTATGCCATGTTCTAAGCATGCTTTGGCGATATCAAAATGCTTATTAGTCGTTGCGGCAATGCTTACTGCATCAACATTACCAAATAAGTCTCGATAATCATTATAGCCTGGTACCTGTAATTCTTGTGATACGGCCTTTAATGCTTGCTGATTTAGGTCACAAACCCCAACTAACTCGGCATTTGGAAGGAGTTTATATTTTTGTGCATGAAATCTACCCAAATAACCTACACCAATTACTGCGCAACGAATTTTACTCATTAATGTCTATATGCTAATTATTTGTGCGAATGATCGCATTTCCTGGATGATAAATCAATTTTAAAAGAGTATTATTAGTCAACATTAAAGCCATGGCTATACTGAATTTAAAGAACGAGAAGAATATTATGCTTATAGCTGGAGTAGATGAAGTAGGACGTGGTCCTTTGGCAGGTGCAGTGGTTACCGCAGCAGTTATTTTAAAAGAACCTATTGATGGTCTTGCAGACTCAAAAAAATTAAGTGCGAAAAAGCGTGAATTGTTATCTGCTCAAATAAAAGAGCAAGCTATAGCTTATGCATTTGGTAGAGCAGAAGTAGATGAAATTGATACCCTCAATATTCATCATGCTACTTTGTTGGCGATGCAACGCGCAGTTGAAGCGTTACCAATTCAGCCAGATCAAGTTTTGGTTGATGGCATACATCTCCCGAAGTTAAGTATTCCTTGTAGGGCAATTGTGCAAGGTGATAATTTGATTCCTGAAATTAGTGCTGCCTCTATTCTTGCAAAAGTATTTAGGGATGCAGAAATGGCTGAGCTTGATGCGATTTATCCTGGATATGGATTTGCGGCACATAAAGGATATGCGACCGTAGCGCATCAGGAAGCTTTAAACCGACTCGGCCCGTGCATTATTCATCGTCGAAGTTTTGAGCCAATTGCAGCATTGCTTTAGGTTCCTGTCGAACTCAATAACCGTAGGCTGGGCTTCTAAGCCCAGCATGTAACAAGGTCAATGTATGAACATTATCGATAAGTTACTTGTTAATTGAGATAACAGTGATGGACATTATGAGGCGCTCAGCAAATGCTGGGCTTAACAACCCAGCCTACTACAGGGTTTCGCTGCTGCGCCAGGCTATTTTAATTCAGGCGATTAAATAAAATCTTATGTGAACTAATGGACATTAAGATCCCAAAACTCGCCAAAAAGGTAACCATTGCTGTACCGCCATAACTGACTAGAGGCAAGGGAATGCCAACAACAGGAATAATTCCCATAACCATGCCAATATTAACAAATCCGGACATAAAGAATGACATGGCAAGACTTGCGGCTAAGAGACGAGTATAAGTAGTTTGCGCGTGTGACGCGATGTTTAGACTTCTTAGTGAAATTAAAACAATCAGTGCGATAATAGCGAATCCACCTGCGAATCCAAATTCTTCACTTGTTACTGCAAAAATAAAATCTGTAGCATGTTCCGGCAAAAAGTTAAGATGAGATTGGCTTCCTTGCAACCAGCCTTTTCCTGCAAGACCTCCTGAACCGATGGCGATTTTGGACTGAATAATATGATATCCAGCTCCTAATGGATCTTGTTCAGGGTCAAGCAGTGTATAAACACGTTGTTTTTGATAATCATGCATGACATGCCAAACTACGGGGATTGTCGCACCGACTAAGAGCATGAGTAATAAAATAATCTTAAAACGAATTCCAGCTAAAAATACGACGCATACACCAGCAGCAGCGACCATAATTGCGGTCCCCAAATCGGGTTGCTTGGCAATAAGCAGGGCAGGGACACAGATAATGAGCCCTGCGACAACAAGTGATTTAAAACTACTGGGCCGTGCTTGTCGATCAAAATACCAAGCAGCCATCATAGGAACGGCCAATTTCATGATTTCGGAAGGTTGAAAGCGAAACAAACCCAGTTCAAGCCAGCGTTGCGCTCCCTTACCAATTTTTCCCATAAGCATCACCGCGATTAATAAGGTTAGTCCTACACTATAGATCCATGGAGTCCATATTTTATATTTATGAGGCGGAATAAAGCCAAGCACAATCATGATGAGCGATGCAAAAATAAGTCTCATTGATTGTCGTAAAATCATGCCTGCATTGGCATTGGAGGCGCTGTATAATATTAAAAGGCCAAAAGCGCCTAGTACAAGCAATAATCCCAATAAGGGAAAGTCTAGATGAAGTGATTTTGCGGTAAAACGATAAACGGGTTTACTGTGTCTTCTGTTCATGAGTTTTCATCGGATAAAGTTGGTAGTAAGTATCGAGTACTTTGCGTGCGACTGTGGAAGCAGCAACATCATTCTCAACAACAACTGCAAGTGCAATTTCAGGCTCTTCGACTGGAGTAAATGCGATAAACAGTGAGTTATCGCGCAATGCTTCAGGAATGTCCTCATATTTTACTTTTTCATATTGTCTACCGCTAAATACTTGTGCGGTACCGGTTTTTCCTGCAACTGGATAAGGGGGATTACGTCCAAAGCGATATCCCGTACCTTCATTGCTGATTAATACATTATGCATTGCGTCGGCAACAATATCCCAATTTGCTTCATCTTTAAGATAAATGGGATACTCTTCAACAGGCTTATACTGTTTGGTTTCACCGCTATCGCTGTTTACAGTTTTCGTTAATAAATGAGGTCTAAATCGTTGTCCATGCTGACTTAAAGATGCTGTTGCATTAGCCATTTGTAACGGTGTAGCCAACATAAAACCCTGGCCTATAGAAGAGATTAAGGTATCGCCAGGATACCAGGGTACACCTTTAGTCTGTTTTTTCCACCGCAAGCTGGGCACAATACCTGAGGCTTCCTCATAAAGATCAATATGACTTAAATGACCTAAGCCAAATTTGACCAGCATGTCTTCAATATTTGAAATACCCATTTTATTGCCGAGTTGATAAAAATAGGTATCGCAAGACACAGTGATCGCACGTTTAAAATTGATCATTCCATGGCCTGTTTTTTTCCAATCTCTATAAATGTGGCTGGCAGTAGGGAGTTTATATCGGCCTGGATCGTAAATGGTTGTTGCTGTTGTGACAAAGCCTTTATCCAATCCTGCTAATCCCACAAACGGTTTAATTGTTGAAGCGGGCGGGTATACACCTCGTACTGCTCGATTAAACAAAGGCCTTTGTAATGTATTGGAGAGTTTTTTATAATCTTTAGAGCTGACACCGCCTACAAAAATATTAGGATCAAAACTTGGAGAGCTTACCATTGCCAAAACTTCCCCATTCTTAGAATTAATCAGGACAACCGCTCCACGTTTGTCTTTTAGCGCTTCATAAGCTGCTTGCTGTAGTCTAGCATCAATACTTAGGTAGAGTTTTTCTCCTGAGCGCGGATTAATTTTATCAACGACTCTTAGTGTTCGCCCACTGACATCAGTTTCCACCATTTGGTATCCAACTTTGCCATGGAGTACATCTTCATAATATTTTTCTATGCCGGCTTTCCCAATAAAGTTTGTAGCACGATAATTGGTTGGATCGACTGCTTTTAATTCTTCAATATTAATCCTGCCGACATAACCTAAAACATGGGCGGTTATCTCTCCTAAAGGATAATGACGCATCAGGCGCGCTTTAATACTGACGCCAGGAAAATGATATTGATTGATAGCAAAAAGGGCCACCTCTTCTTGAGTTAATTTCAATTTAATTGGTATGGGTACAAAAGATCGGTTTTGTTTTCGAATTCGTTTGAAATTTTTTATATCTTCATCAGAGATTGAGGGAATGAGTTTTTGTAATTCGATTAATGTTTGATCGATATTTTTAACATGCTCAGGAATAATTTCCAGAACATAAACAGGAATATTTTCTGCAAGTAATACGCCATTTCTATCAAGAATTACTCCTCTAGGTGGCGCGATGGGAATAATACTCATCTGGTTTTTTAAAGACAATGTCTGATATTTTTTGAATTCAGATATTTGTAGAAAAGCGAGTCTTAAAACAAGAATTAAGGATAAAATAATAAGGAAAGCAACCAACAAGTTAATTCTAAAAAGTTGGTGCTGAGATTCTGACCGGTAATTTTTAAAAGATTTATTTAGACTCATTGACGCACAGTCAGTTAAGCTGGACCCAAAAAGACGGAATATTAACTTAAAATTTGATTGTTTACTAGCACTGTAGTCTTGGAGTTAGGCTACAACGATTACTTATGATATGGATGATTGTTAATAATAGACCAAGCTCTATATAAAGTTTCTAGCAAAATAATACGTACTAATGGATGAGGAAGAGTGAGTTTTGATAAAGACCAGCGGTCATCACATAATTTTAGAATGTCTTGTGACAGCCCCTCTGGTCCTCCAATTAAAAAGCAGAGATGACTGGTTGTTTGGTTCAACTGCGAGATTTTCAGGGCTAATTCTTCGCTGCTAAATGCTTTACCTTCTATTTCTAAAGCAATAATTCGAGCGTTATTGGGTAAAGCCTCTTTCATTAAAGCAGATTCTTTCTCCATTATCCGTGACAAATCTGATGACTTACTGCGTCGAATTAGAGGTATTTCAATTATTTTTAGTTGAATGCCATCATTGAGTCGTTTGGCATACTCATTTGATCCTTGAGTAACCCAATCAGGCATTTTATTGCCTAAAGTAATAATCGTGATTTTTAGCATAATGGATTATCAGTCTTTTGGAGATTCTTCCCACAGACCTTCCAGATTATAGTATTGCCTGTACTCAGGTTGCATGACATGAACTATAAAGTCGCTAAAATCAATAAGAACCCAATCACCAGTTTCCAAGCCAGTACAATTCATAGCAGGGGAACCAGCAGCTTTCATATCTTCCATTAATTTTTGTGCGATTGCTTTGACATGGCGAGATGCACGTCCTGAAGCAATAATCATATAGTCAGTAATTGTTGTTTGCTTTCGAACGTCAATTACTTTAACGTCAATGGCTTGATTATCATCAAGAAGTTGCAATAGTTTTGTTAATGTTGGATTTTGATCTGGCATAAGTATACGAATTATTTATAAAAAGCGCTGAATGATAGCAGCATTTTCTCTATATAAAAAGAGTTGAAGTGAATCCTATTGTTTGTTTCTACGTAATTTCCTGAATTATAAAAAATATATCTATATAAAAATCAAAGTTGGGTGAAACAAAAAGAGCCTACTGGCTATACTTTATTTCACCCTAAAAGTGCTTATTCTGTTAAGTGAACATGGGTTAATAAGAATTTAATTACTGCAAATAGCACCAAACAGCCTAAAGCAGCAATAAACAGTATTCCTAGCTGCTGAGTAAATGCAGCAGCATAAAGCGTTTTTAATATAGCAATGTTTTTTTCACCTGAAGGAATAGCGGTTAATGAAGCAAGTTTGCCTGATAGAAACCCACCAATCCCCAAAGAAACAAAAAAGATCCCCATTAAGGTACTCACTTTATTCTTATCTGCTAGAAGTGTAATAGCAGATAAACCAACGGGAGATAAAAGAAGCTCTGATAATGAAAACATTAAATAAGCTGGGATGATTAAAAGTGGAGAAAGTAGTGCATTTTTGTCAGTGAAATTACTCACTAAAGCGATCACAGCATAAGCTACAGTAATAATACATATAGCGAGTAGAAATTTTTTCCCAATACTTAACCCACGTTCTATCAGATTAAGCTTAGGATTTTTTCTTGCTAGAAAATAGCCAATAATCAACATCCCAAAACTTTGAATAGTCACGTAATACGGTGGTGGGAATTGAATCCCAAGAAATGTTGGCTCAACAACTCGTGAAATAAACAGAGTTAATGACATAAACATTTGAAAGTAAAAGGACCAGAATACAACAGAAATAATACACAATAAGCCAATGACTAGAGTTTGCCTGGATTGATTTGCATTTTCTTTGCTTACTGAATAAAAAATGTAAGCGGCAGAAAATAAAACAACAAGACCAAAAATAATATTAGCTAATTGGGGCGAATTGAGGATATAAAAAGATAAAGACCACAAAAACACCATGAGTAAAGCAGCAGCAATAATTTTTTTATATTGAAAAACAAAAGGATTGTAATCTTTAATGTTGTATTTTTTGATTCCATAAAAGAATACGAAAAAGGCGATAACCATACCAATCGCCGCACTTATAAATGAGGCTATCCAACCAAAGTGTGTGTTTAAGATACTTGGGACTGTAGTACCTAGAATAATACCGGTGGTAATTCCCATATAAAAAATAGTAAAACCACTTTCACGACGTGCAGAACCTATAAGATACTCGTTACCCAACAGTGAAGAGATATTGGGCTTGAGTAAACCTGTCCCTACGGCAATTGCAGCAAGTGAAGCAGTGAGTACTGTGGTGTTATCCACGAGCGATAAAATACAGTAGCTTATAAAAAGCACAATGGCCCCAAGTAAAACAGCTCTCTTTTGACCTATTAATTTGTCAGCTATCCATCCACCCACTACTGGAGAAAGATAAGTCAATGCAGTAAATGAACCTACTAGAGCATAAATTTGCTTGTCAGGCCATTTAAAGTGTAAGGCTAAATAAAGTGCTAGAAGCGATTGAACGACATAAAAACCGTATCGTTCCCACATTTCAGTAGCAAAGAAAATACGGAGTGACTTGGGATGTTTTTCAGAGTAGGTGTGCACTGTACTTACATGGTTCGTTAACGTAAGCCGGAGTATACCATATAATCTTGTGTAATAATAGACAATGTGTGTTCATAATGGCCACTGAAAATGTAGTGATTTAGGTTGATTATGAAGTAAATGATTACAAAAAATATCCATTGAACTGACACAGATTCATCCTAAATTTCTAATACTCAAATTGTATCTATGCGCTGAAATAGCTCTGGTGTATGATGCTTCTATTTTTAGTTCATTACGGAGCATTCTTAATGGAAGAATACACGACGAATCGAATCATTAAAGCAAATCAGGGCACAGAAAAACAAGCCAAAAGTTGGCTTACTGAGGCGGCACTTCGCATGTTGTGCAATAATCTCGACCCAGATGTGGCAGAAAACCCTGATTCTCTAATTGTTTATGGAGGCTTAGGAAAAGCCGCACGTAACTGGGATTGTTTCAATAGAATTGTAGAAGTGCTCAAAACCTTAAATGATCAGCAAACCTTATTGATTCAATCGGGAAAACCTGTGGGCGTTTTTACAACTCATGAAGATGCTCCCCGAGTACTTATTGCTAATTCCAATTTGGTACCTCGTTGGGCTACCTGGGAACATTTTAATGAATTAGATAAAAAAGGTTTAATGATGTACGGGCAGATGACTGCTGGGAGCTGGATTTACATTGGCTCGCAGGGCATTGTGCAAGGAACGTATGAAACTTTTGTTGCGGCAGCTCGTAAACACTATGCGGGAAATCTCGAAGGACGTTGGATCCTAACCGGTGGGCTAGGTGGTATGGGTGGTGCTCAAACCTTAGCTGGAACTATGGCTGGAGCCAGTATTTTAGCTGTTGAATGTGATCGTTCACGAATAGAAAAACGTATTAAAACCAGATATCTAGATCGTTATACAACGGATTTAGAAGAGGCTTTAAAGTGGATTAATGAATCCTGTCAGAAAAAAAGCCCAATATCTGTTGCTATTTTAGGAAATGCTGCAGAAATTTTTCCTCAGTTAGTAAAACTGGGGGCTGCTCCTGCCTTGGTCACTGATCAAACCAGTGCCCATGATCCTTTAAATGGTTATCTTCCAGCAGGCTGGACCTTGGAACACGCAGAAAAAATGCGAAAAACGGCACCAGATGAAGTGGTTGCCGCAGCGAAAAAATCTATGGCAGAACAAGTACATGCAATGCTTGAATTCCAAAAAAGAGGCATTCCTGTTTTTGATTACGGTAATAATATAAGACAAATGGCTTTTGAGGCTGGTGAAAAGAATGCGTTTCAATTTGAAGGGTTTGTGCCTGCATACATACGTCCTTTATTTTGCGAAGGAATAGGGCCTTTTAGATGGGTTGCATTATCTGGGGACCCGGAAGATATTTATGCTACGGATGAAATGGTTAAAAAACTTATTCCTGATAATAAGCATTTGCATCATTGGTTGGATATGGCGAAAGAAAAAATTGCATTCCAGGGTCTGCCTGCGCGGATCTGTTGGGTTGGATTGAAGGATCGAGCGCGTTTGGCATTAGCTTTTAATGAAATGGTTCGCACCGGCGCTGTAAAAGCACCTATAGTGATAGGTCGTGATCATTTAGATTCAGGCTCTGTTGCCAGTCCTAATCGTGAAACTGAGGGGATGATGGATGGTAGTGATGCAGTATCTGATTGGCCTTTACTCAACGCTTTATTAAACTGCGCGAGTGGTGCAACCTGGGTTAGTATTCATCATGGTGGTGGTGTAGGCATGGGATTTTCTCAGCATGCCGGTGTAGTGATCGTTGCTGATGGGACAGAAAAGGCTGCACAGCGTTTGGCAAGAGTGCTGCATAACGATCCTGCTACTGGGGTTATGCGTCATGCAGATGCAGGTTATGAACTTGCAAAAAAATGTGCTAAAGAAAATGCACTTTGGTTACCTATGGAAGCTTAGTCTAAATTTTCGTTAGGGGTTTTAAGTACAGTAAAATGATTATTAAATTGTGATCTCATGTTGGGTAAGACCCAATCTATTTTAAGGAGGTAGGTAGTGCAAGAGTCTTTTATTCTTCAACCGGGTGAGTTGAGCTTGCATTCAATCAAACAGATTTTTGCAAAGCAATTACATTGTGTTCTTGCTAAAGAGGCATATGAACGGATTGAGGCGTCACATCAAACAGTTAAAAAAATAATTCATAATAAAAAAACGGTGTATGGCATCAATACAGGTTTTGGATCATTAGCGAATCAGACGATTTCAGTAGAAAATTTGAAACAATTACAGCGCAATATTGTTCTTTCTCATGCTTGTGGGACAGGCGAATTGCTCTCAGATGAAATCGTTGGATTAATTGTACTCCTTAAAATAAATAACTTAGCGCAAGGATATTCTGGAGTGCGCTTAGAGCTTATCGAAGCTTTGATTTCCTTATATAACCATAAAGTTTATCCTTGTATTCCTTCTAAAGGTTCTGTAGGTGCTTCTGGTGATTTAGCTCCTTTAGCTCATATGGCTTTACCTTTATTAGGTGTTGGCGATGTGCGCTATCAAGGGGAAATCATTCCTGCCATACTGGGGCTGAAGATTGCAGGTTTAAAACCTATTGAATTGGAAGCAAAAGAAGGACTGGCACTTTTAAATGGTTTGCAAGTGTCAACGGCAATTGCCTTAAATGCTTTGTTTACTTCAGAAAGCTTGTTTGAAACCGCTCTTATTGCAGGGGCTTTATCTGTTGATGCGGCAAATGGGAGTGATGTTCCATTTGATGAACGTATTCAAAAGGCGCGTGGCTATCAGGCTCAGCAAGATGTAGCAACATGCTACCGAAAGCTATTGGCTGGAAGTGAGATTCGTGCAGCTCATCTTGATTGTGCTCGAGTTCAGGATCCATATTCCTTAAGATGCCAACCTCAAATTATGGGTGCAATATTGCATCAAATCCGCTTTGTAAGAGAAACCTTACAGGTAGAAGTTAATGCAGTCTCTGATAACCCACTTGTTTTTAGTGAACAAGAACAGATAATTTCAGGCGGTAATTTCCATGGGGAAATGGTTGCTATGGCCGCAGATAACCTTTCTTTAGCAATTGCTGAAATAGGGGCAGGATCGGAACGGCGTATTGCATTATTAATTGATAAAAGTTTTAGTAGCTTGCCCGCATTTTTGATTAAAGAAAGTGGATTGAATTCAGGATTCATGATTGCTCATGTTACTGCCGCTGCTTGCGCCAGCGAAAATAAAGCCTTTGCACATCCTCATTCTGTTGATAGTCTTCCAACATCTGCAAATCAGGAAGATCATGTGTCTATGGCGACCAGTGCAGCACGTAGATTACATGCTATGAACGATAATACAGCAACTATTTTAGCTATTGAGTTATTGGCTGCGTGCCAGGGACTCGAATTTCATAAGCCTTTAAAATCATCAGCATTATTAGAAGATGCTTACAAACGATTACGTTCTTATGTAGCACCTTATGACACTGACCGCTTTTTTGCACCTGATATTGCCGTAGTCAAACAAAAAATTCTGAATGAAGAGTTTATCACTCCATTTTTCCATTTATGGGATAAAAATTAGGGAATAAAGTGACTATTGAAATTTATACCGATGGTGCATGTAAAGGAAATCCAGGCCCTGGAGGTTGGGGGGTATTGCTTCGCTACAAGGGACAAGAAAAAAAATTATATGGCGGAGAAGCTCATACCACTAATAATCGTATGGAGCTTATGGCAGCTATTAAAGGCCTTGAAGCCTTAACACGTCCTTGTACCGTTAATTTATATACTGATTCCCAATATTTGAGGCAAGGGATGACAGATTGGTTAGCCAATTGGAAAATAAACGGCTGGCGTAACTCAAAAAAGGAACCTGTAAAAAATGCAGATCTATGGAAATTATTAGATGAATTAGCTTCTCGTCATCAAATAAAATGGCACTGGGTCAAAGGGCATTCGGGGCACACAGAAAATGATTTGGTTGATGCTTTGGCAAACCAAGGAATTGAAGAGTTAAGTGAGTAAATAATGCGACAAATTGTTTTGGATACGGAAACTACAGGTATTGGACACGAACATGGACATCGTGTTATCGAAATTGGTTGTGTGGAACTATTTGATAGAAAATTAACAGGGAAGCATTTTCATGTGTACCTTAACCCACAACGTCAGGTTGATGAGGGCGCTTTTCGTGTCCATGGAATTAGTAATGAATTTTTACAGGACAAACCATTATTTGAAGACAAAGCGGAGGAGTTTTGGGAGTTTATTGTTGGTGCAGAGTTAATCATTCACAATGCCCCGTTTGACGTAGGCTTTTTAAATTCCGAACTAAAACTGATTCAATGGAACAAAAAATTAGAAAATTTTTGTACTATTATTGATACTTTAGTTTTAGCCCGCGATAAATATCCTGGACAGCGAAACAGTTTAGATGCCTTATGTAAACGATTTGGAATAGATCATTTCAATCGGGACTTGCATGGCGCTTTGCTTGATGCTGAGATTCTTGCTTATGTTTATTTGGCTATGACCGGTGGTCAAACCAGTTTATTTGCTGAGGTTGAAGAAACATCAATTCATACTAAGACCAAAGTACAAGAGGTGGCAGCACTTAATTTGATAAATCCTATAGTTTTACCGGCAAATACCGAAGAGATTGAATTGCATCAAGATTTTGTGGGATTTCTGAGTAAGAAATCGGGAGTGAATCATTGGGAAGAGAATTGATTTTATTAAGTTAGATTTCACACTCAATTCAAACTCATTTCTTCCCAATACTATTTAGATCTAACTTTTAGGAATTAGGTATTTTATTGCAAAATCTTTACCAATACATTCACCTAGTGATTTTCCCCAAACAGCTGCACTGTCGTCATTGATTTTATCAGGAATACTGCCATACAGTTGTTGTTGGCACTTACTGACACTATCAGGAATTGCTGCGACGCACTGGTCATAGCTCATTTTGATGTCATCAAGTCGTTTTTTTAACTGAGGGTCATTTTCGAATCCTTTACATATAAGATCGGGCAATAATGGTGTCACTGATTTTAGCCAACTATCTTTCGATATTTCCGAGCTTCCAGGTGCAGCACCGGTATTACTAGTACTTTTAGCATTGGGGCTTGTAGTGCTAGTACTAGTTGATTTATCTTCAGCATTTGCAGTGAAAGAAATAAGTGTACATCCTAAAAACACATATAAAGCTGCATGCAATTTTTTAGTCATGATTGAATACCTTTTATAATCACCTCATTGAAATAGTAGAACATATATTGCTAAATTGCTTAAAAATAATTTGTTTTGATTAAAAAATAAACTAAAATGAAAATGACGATGGATAAATATTTAGGAATTATTATGGAAAAACAAAGTTCTATTTTATCACCATTAGTTTATTTTTTATTCGTTCCCTTATTCCTTTTTCTTTTCTGTTCTTCCTCTGCTTTAGCGAATACGTTTGTTTTCAACCCAAATACGCTGACGTGGAAAGCTATTGATTCAAATGGAAAAGTAGTACGTACTGGAAAAGGATCTGGAGGCAGACGATATTGTCCAGACATACATCGAGGATGCAAAACTCCAATTGGCGTTTTTACTGTTTGGAGTAAAGGAGGAGCAGGTTGTAAATCCTCTCGTTATCCTGTAGGTAGGGGGGGCTCGCCAATGCCTTATTGTATGTTTTTTACCAAATATTATGCGGTACATGGTTCTTATGAAGTGCCAAATTATAATGCGAGCCATGGTTGTATACGAGTGCATCCAAGTGATGCTTATTGGTTAAGTAAGAATTTTATCAGAATAGGAACAAAGGTTGTTGTTAAACCTTACTGATTTTAACCACATCATCCCGGGCTATGCTCAGGTTGATGTGGAAGTACAAATTTTAATGAAAATTATTTTAATAATCATCTTCATCATCAATGCTAAATGATGAGCCACATCCACAAGTAGTTTTTGCATTTGGATTACGAATAACAAACTGTTCGCCTTGTATGCCTTGAACATAATCAATTTCAGCATCATGCAGGTATTGATAACTCATTGAATCAACGAGAAGTTTAACTGAGGATACACCATCTGAGCATTGTTGAATCACTACGGTATCATCTTCATTGATTTCTTCATCAAAACTAAATCCATACTGAAATCCTGAGCAGCCTCCGCCTGTAATTGAGACGCGTAGATTTAAATTTAAATTATCTTCTTCTTTTATTAACTCAGCTACTTTGTCTGCTGCGCTTACAGAAAAGCGGATGTCACTGGTAGTAGGGGATATATTAATAGCAGCCATTTTAACTCCGGTTGTTTAATCCTAGAAAAATAAGTAGGTCTTAACTGTTTTTTTCTAGGGTAATACAATTATAACGTAATTATCTAATAATTTGTTCAATAGTAGCGCCACCCAGGCACTGGTTTTTATCATAAAAAACCACGTATTGTCCTGGAGTAACTGCTCTTTGCGGGTTTGAAAACATGACATAATGCTGGTCTTCATTTTGAGGCGAAATCATGCAGCCTTGTTCTGCCTGTCTATATCGTGTTTTAGCATAACAGGTAAGCGGTAATTTATCCTGGCAATCAGCTAACCAATGGATTGGACCACATATCAGGCCTTGTGCATATAGCCTGGGATGTTGGCTGCCTTGAGCAACATACAAAGTATTTGTAGCTACTTCTTTATCGACCACATACCAAGGATCATCTGTCGAATTTTGTAAGCCACCAATTCCCAGTCCTTGTCGTTGGCCTAAGGTATAAAACATTAAGCCATCATGTTTTCCTAGGGTTTTGCCATCCGTGCTTTTTATTTCACCTGGTCGCGCTAAAATAAATTCTTGCAAGAAAGATTTAAACCTTTTTTCACCAATAAAACATATGCCAGTTGAGTCTTTTTTGGCTTGGGTTACTAAACCCAGTTTTTTAGCAAACTCTCTAATTTCTGGTTTCGTGTAATCTCCGATAGGAAACAACGTTTTGGCCAAGGCTTTAGGGGCTACTGCATGCAAAAAATAGGTTTGATCTTTATCACGGTCTTTTGCTTTATATAAAAACCCGATATCACCCTCAATTTTATTTTTAGCATAATGTCCTGTTGCAATGTAATCCGCACCAAGTGTTAACGCATGATTTAAAAAAGCGTTAAATTTGATTTCTTTATTACATAACACATCAGGATTAGGTGTTCGTCCTTTTTCATATTCATTTAAAAAATGCGTGAACACTCTTTGCCAATATTCTTCGGAAAAATTAACTGTATGCAGCGGAATACGCAATTGATTACACACAGCTTGAGCATCAGCAAGATCTTGCGCTGCGGGACAGAATCCATCTTGATCATCTTGTTCCCAGTTCTTCATGAACAAGCCTTCAACTTGATAGCCTGCTTCTTGCAATAACCAGGCTGCAACGGAGGAATCAACACCTCCAGACATTCCAACAATAACTTTAGCTTTCATAAAATTGAGATACCGCTTAAAATTCTAATTTTCAAAAATCGTAGCTTGAATGTAGCAAAGCAAAACTTGGGGAATCCATAAGTCTTGATTAAACCTTAGGTTTTACTTCGATGCATTTAGACTACGACTCTGATAATTTATATAAAAATATAACCCTTTAGGATACGATAATAATGCTGCATTTACAAGAAATGGTTAAACACGGCCAGCAAACTAAGACAGTAATGCTTAGTGAACGTTTGCCAAATTATATTACTACTTCCTGTCCACTTGAGGTGACTTATCATGTTGAAGCAAAAGAAGATTTTTATCTGATTAACCTTCATGTTAAGGGGGATCTACCTCTTCAATGCCAGCGTTGTCTAGACGAATTTAATTTTCCATACGATAATATGACTGTAATTGCTGTATGTCGTAACGATGAGAGGGCAGAGCAGATACTAGAACATTATGAATGTATTGTTTCTGAGAATTTGCAAGTGAGTTTGGAAGACATTTTAATTGATGAGTTACACCTCTACGCGCCACAGTTTCATCCTGAAATTAATGATTGCAGCAGTGAAATAAACCAAATTTTAGCGGGAAAAAATGAATTTTATTGAAATTTTATCTAATTAACACTAATATTCCCGCTTTATGAATGCAATTTGTTTAGGAGTAATACAATGGCCGTACAACAAAATAAAAAATCACGCTCACGTCGTGATATGCGTCGTTCACACGATGCTTTAACAAAGCCGACACTTTCTGTAGATTCTACTACTGGTGAAACACATCGTCGTCATCATATGACTGAAGATGGTTATTACCGTGGTAAAAAAGTTATTGATACTGATACTGTTTACGAAGAAAAAGAGTAATTTTCTTGAAAAATATCACCATTGCCATTGATGCGATGGGTGGGGATCATGGCTTAAGTGTCGTGGTTCCTGCCTGTATTCGCGCAGCAAATAATAATCCTAATTTGAAACTCATTCTTGTTGGAGTTCAGGATAAGATTCATGCTTTTTTAAAAAAGCATGATATGGCTTCTTCAAATCAATTTTCTATAGTGCATGCTTCTGAAGTGGTGGCTATGGATGAATTGCCTTCACATGCTTTGCGCAATAAAAAAAATTCTTCTATGCGTGTAGCCATTAATTTGGTGAAAGAGGGAACGGCACAGGCTTGTGTGAGTGCTGGGAATACTGGCGCTCTTATGGCTACCGCGCGCTATGTTTTAAAAACTTTACCCGGAATTGATAGGCCCGCAATTGTTTCTGAATTGCCAACCATGCGTGGTCGAACATGGGTTATCGATTTGGGGGCTAATGTTGATTCATGTGCAGAACATTTATTTCAGTTTGCAGTTATGGGATCCGCATTAGTGCAAGCAGTAGCAAATAAACCCAAGCCTAAAATTGCCTTATTAAATATTGGCGTGGAAGAAATGAAGGGAAATGATCAGGTAAAACGTACGGCACACATGCTCGCTGAATGCGATGTTATGAACTATGTGGGCTATGTAGAAGGTGATCATTTTTATACTGGAGAAGTAGACTTGGTTGTCTGCGATGGTTTTGTGGGTAATGTTGCTTTAAAGGCGAGTGAAGGCCTTGCAAAGTTTTTTGTGAGTTTACTCATGGAGTCATTTAGCAAGAATTGGTATACCAAACTTTCTGCTTTAATTGCACGTCCAGCATTAAGACACCTTAAGAAACGCTTTGATCCTTCGCGTTATAACGGCGCAAGTATGCTCGGATTAAATGGTATTGTTGTTAAAAGCCATGGTGGTGCTAATGAGTTAGGATTTCAACACGCTATTGAGCAGGCAGCTCTTGAAGCTGAAAATAACGTGGTTGATCTAGTGCGTGCCCAAATAAATGATTTTATAAATCAGGGATTGCTGTTATGAAAAATGCTGTAATAAGTGGTACTGGAAGTTATATTCCTGAAAAACAACTTACAAACCTTGAACTTGAATCAATGCTGGAAACTAGTGATGAGTGGATTGTCTCTAGAACTGGGATCAGCAGTCGTAGTATTGCACAACCTTATGAAACTACTTCATATATGGCTTCCAAAGCAGCTGAACAGGCATTAAATGCTTCAGGTTTGGATGCTGATGAAATTGATTTAATATTAGTTGCCACCTGTACGCCAGATCATTTTTTCCCAGGAGTTGCTTGCTATGTGCAACATGCTTTAAAGATTAAGCGTCCGATACCTGCTTTTGATGTTGGTGCTGCATGCAGTGGTTTTGTATATGTCATGGATATTGCAAAACAGTATATTACATCTGGGGCAGCCAAACATATTCTTGTTATTGGTAGTGAAAGCATGTCCAGAGCCGTAGATTGGACTGACCGTGCAACGTGTGTTCTATTTGGCGATGGTGCAGGGGCAGTGGTTTTGAGTGTTAGCGACAAGCAAGGCATCATGGGTAGTGTGTTACACTCCTCTTACGATGCAGAAAAATTACTAAACCTGAGTAACGCAACATTTGATCATCAACGTGCTACGATTAGTATGCGTGGTAACGAGGTTTTTAAAATTGCTGTTAAAATTATGGGTGATGTTGTTGATGAAGTTTTAGAAGCCAGTCATTTGAAAAAATCAGATATTCAATGGCTGATTCCTCATCAAGCAAATATGCGTATCATTCAAGCAATCGCTAAAAAACTTGACCTTCCTATGTCACAAGTAGTTGTTACTATTGGTAGCCAAGGTAATACTTCGGCTGCGTCTATTCCTTTGGCCCTGGATCATTCTATTCGAACCAATCAGATTAAAAGAGATGAGTTATTATTGATTGAGTCGTTTGGTGGTGGAATGACTTGGGGAGCAATGGTAATTCGCTATTAATTAAATGAGTCATTTTTTTGCATTAAACTTTTAGTTCGGAGCTATTTTTAAGATGGTAAAAGCAGCATTTGTATTTCCTGGGCAAGGTTCACAATCAGTGGGTATGTTAGCTGATTTTGAGTTGCAGTACCCTGTTGTTGTTAAGGCGTTTGCAGAAGCATCTGAAGCAGTAGGTTACGATCTATGGAAGCTTGTGCAACAAGGGCCTGAAGATAAGCTAAATCAAACGGAGCATACACAAGTTGCAATGCTTACGGCTGATGTTGCTGTGTATAGAGTATTGATGCAACATGGTGTTGTTCAACCTATGATTATGGCAGGCCATAGTCTTGGTGAATATGCTGCCCTGGTTTGTGCTGATGCATTATCATTGTTTGATGCTGCATGTTTGGTAGCACGTAGAGGACAAGTAATGCAAAATGCTGTCCCTCTAGGCTTGGGTGCTATGGCGGCAATCGTTGGTTTAACCGATGAGCAAGTAAAAGCTTTATGCGAGCAAGCCAGCCAAGAAAACGAGGTAGTCACTCCAGCAAATTATAATGCGATTGGCCAAGTTGTTGTAGCAGGGCATACTCCGGCGGTTACTCGAATAATTGGCTTGGCTGAAGATGCTGGTGCACGACTTGCTAAAGTGATTCCGGTAAGTGTTCCTTGTCATTGTCCTTTATTGTCTGAGGCTGCGGAGTCTTTTGCTGAGTATCTCGCTAAAATTGAATTCAATACTACAAAAACAGATGTTGTAAGTAACGTAGATTTAAGTATTTATAATTCGGCACAACATATTCGCAAACAATTAAAAGAGCAGCTATACAGCCCTGTGCGTTGGGTCGAAACGATTCAGCTCTTTAAAAACAGTGGTGTTGAGCTTGTTCTAGAGTGTGGGCCAGGAAAAGTACTGAACGGATTAGTTAAAAGAATTGATAGAAGCTTAAATACTCTTAGTGTTTACGATACTATTAGTTTAGAACAGCTTGAAGAGCAATTTGCATAGTCTGAGTGTATTGATTGACGCTTTGATATAGGGCGGGCATAACGCGTATATTCAATCTGAACTGTGCTCAGTCTATAAGAAATAAACATCTTCTATAGAGGAAAATAAATGACAAGTCTAGAAGGAAAAGTTGCCTTAGTAACAGGGGCAAGCCGAGGAATAGGTCAGGCTATAGCTCTTAAATTAGCGCAACAAGGTGCTTTTGTTTTTGGTACAGCTACTACAGAGCAAGGTGCTCAATCAATAAATGCTTATTTTGAGCAAGAAAAATTATCTGGCAAGGGACTTGTTCTGGATGTTACTAATTCAGCGCAAATAGAAAAAGTAATTGGCGAATTAACTCAAGAGAATCAATCTCCTTCAATATTAGTCAATAATGCAGGGATCACATCAGATAATTTACTGCTGCGTATGGATGATGACGAATGGTATAAAGTTATTGAAACAAATTTGAATTCAATATACAAAATGTCTAAAATTTGTATAAAACCCATGTTTAGAGCACGATGGGGACGAATTATTTCTATTGGGTCAGTAGTTGGTTCAAGTGGGAATTCAGGGCAGGTAAACTATACTGCAGCAAAAGCCGGTATTGTTGGTTTTAGTAAGTCCTTGGCGCAAGAAGTTGGAAGCCGGGGGATTACCGTTAATGTTGTTGCACCTGGTTTCATTGATACCGACATGACTGCAGCTTTACCTGATATGGTAAAGGACGAAATGTTAAAAAGAATTCCTATGCGAAAGCTGGGAGAGCCTAGTGATATAGCTGAAGCAGTAGCTTTTTTAGCATCAGAAAGCGCTAAATATATCACTGGTGAAACAATTCATGTCAATGGCGGCATGTATATGGATTAAATGCACTTGCGTTATCTGTATAAATGAATAAACTATACCACTTCCATTTAACTTTGGTTGTTTGGTGTTTGAATTGCTTCTAAGTTAAGTGATTGATTGGGTTGAAAATGATGGCTAAATGGATGTTTATCCGGTTAGCTATTTGAAGCGAATGGAGTGACCTAACTACGGTTAAGCAATCAAAGTTAAGTGGAAGTTGTATGTTAAATAATCTGGAATTTTTTTAAATTTCTATCAACCGAAAGAGGAAAATCAAGTTATGAGTACAGTTGAAGAGCGTGTTCGCAAAATTGTTGTTGAGCAGTTAGGCGTTAAAGAAGAAGAGTTAAAGAACGATGCATCATTTGTTGATGATTTAGGTGCAGATTCTTTAGATACTGTGGAATTAGTTATGGCTCTCGAAGAAGAATTTGAAACAGAAATTCCTGATGAAAAAGCTGAAAAAATCACCACGATTCAAGAAGCGATTGATTATATTGAATCTAATTTAAATAAAGAAGAAGCATAATCATTTGCTTTTGTCTCTTCCTCTCCTGCGTATGCGGGAGATGGATGGGCGTTGTTTTACGAGGAGCCTTCATTGAATAAGCGGCGTGTAGTAATTACTGGCATGGGGATGATTACCCCTGTTGGGCTTAATGTAGAAGAAACTTGGCAGAATATATTAGCTGGTGTAAGTGGTGTTGTTTTGGCAGATGAGTTCGATGCCAATGAATACAGTACTCGAATCTGGGCTAAGGTTAAGAATTTTAATATTGAGAACTATGTCCCGCTTAAAGATGCTCGGAAAATGGATGTGTTTACCCAGTATGGTGTTGCGGCAGCAGATGAAGCAATGCTGGATTCAGGTTTGAAGATTGATGCGAATCTATCAAATCGTATAGGTGTAGCTGTTGGTGCAGGTATCGGCGGCATCCAAACAATTACCAATAATCAAGACAAGCTGGTGGCAGGTGGACCTCGAAAGGTTTCTCCATTTTTTATCCCAGCAGGCATCATTAATATGGTTGCTGGGCAGATTTCAATAAGACATCAGCTCAAAGGGCCTAATATTTCCGTTGTTACTGCGTGTACTACGGGTACGCATAATATTGGGCTTGCTGGGCGAATGATTGCTTATGGTGATGCTGATGTTATGGTATGTGGTGGGGCTGAAATGACCTTAACCCCACTATGTTTAGCAGGATTTTCTGCTGTGCGTTCTTTATCTAAGCGTAACGATGAGCCTGAAAAGGCATCAAGACCTTTTGATAAAGATAGAGATGGTTTTGTTATGGGTGAGGGTGCTGGTATTCTTATTTTAGAAGAGTATGAACACGCTAAAGCCCGTGGCGCGAAAATTTATGCCGAACTTGTAGGTTTTGGCATGTCGGGTGATGCTTTCCATATAACTGCTCCTGATGATGATGCAGATGGTGCTGCTCGTGCGATGGAAGCGGCCATACATGATGCAAGCATTGACCCAGAGCAAGTTGATTATATCAATGCGCATGGTACTTCTACTTATCTTAATGATTTGAATGAAACAAAAGCCATTAAACGTGTGTTTAAACAACATGCTTATGATTTGGCTGTAAGTTCTACAAAATCAATGACAGGTCATTTATTAGGTGCTGCTGGTGCTGTTGAGGCAATATTTAGTGTTTTAGCACTCAGAGATCAAATTGCTCCTCCAACTATTAATTTGGATAATCCTGATGAAGGATGTGATTTGAATTATGTACCATATACACCTCAAAAAAGAGCTATTAATTATGTTCTGAGCAATTCACTTGGTTTTGGTGGAACAAATGGTAGCTTGTTATTTAAGCGGATCTAAATGACATTTCCAAGACATAAAAAACTGATAGTTTATGTACTAATACTGTTTTTTATGTCTTTTGTTCTTTTCTTTTTTAGTACTTATATTCAGTTAGCAAAGCCTCTTATTCCCAAAGAAGGCTCACCAGTGATTATCACACTTGACCGAACTGCTACAGCATCACAATTTGTAAAAACGCTGAAAGAAAAAAATCTAATCCATTCTAGTTCCGCATTGCTCATTATGATTCGTTCTTCTGGTTTGTCATCCCAACTCAAGGCGGGTGTATACCAAATCATGCCGGGTGAAACTGCAATGCAGTTTGTACATCGAGTTGTGGCAGGAGATGTCTTAACTCAAAATTTTACAATTATTGCTGGTACTACCCAACAAAAAATTTCTCAGGATTTGGCAAAAGCGGCATATTTAAATTATCGTCCCGAAGATTGGAGTTCAATTAAGGACAATCATACTAATGCTGAAGGATTATTGCTTGCTGATACTTATCAATATCGTGGTGGAAGTAGCGGCGCGAATTTATTAGAACACGCCCATCGTAATTTAATTGACTATTTGAATCAGAGTTGGACTAATAGAGCGCCCAATTTACCCTATAAAACCCCCTATGAATTACTTACAGCTGCTTCAATTATTGAAAAAGAAACAGCTATTCCACAAGAACGTAAGTTAATTTCTGGTGTAATGGTTAATCGATTGAATAAAAAAATGCCGTTGCAAATGGATCCTACTGTCATTTATGGCTTGGGTTCTGCATATAAAGGAAAGCTATCTCATAATGATATGCTGATTGATTCACCCTATAATTCCTATCATTATAGAGGTTTGCCACCAACGCCTATTGCTATGGTTGGTAAAGAAGCTTTGGATGCTGCAGCCCATCCTCAACTTTCCAACTACCTATATTTCGTTGCGAAAGGAGATGGTACACATCAATTTTCTGAAACGTATCAACAACAAAAACAAGCAATTAATCAATATAAACGCAAGGATCTCTAATGTCATCTTTAGCTGGGAAGTTAATTGTTATTGAAGGATTAGAAGGTGCTGGTAAATCTACTGCAATAAATACAGTGACCGAACTTCTCGAAAAAAGACAAATCCAGACCCTAACCACTCGAGAGCCAGGTGGCACAATAATAGGGGAGATTTTGCGTGATCTGATTAAAAATCCTAAATATCGAGAAGTTTTAGATGACCGCAGTGAATTATTATTGCTTTATACCGCGAGAATTCAGCTTATTGAAGAGGTTATTAAGCCTGCTTTAGCTCAAGGAATTTGGGTTATTGCAGACCGTTTCGAACTTTCAACTATGGCATATCAAGGTGGAGGACGAGGATTGGACCAAGAGATTATCCATCAGTTATCTTCTTTTGCGCTTAGGGGATTTAAACCGAATTTGACTTTATATTTGGATATTAGTCCCGAAGAAGGAATGCTGCGTGTTAAGTCCAGAGGAGAGTTTGATAGGATTGAACAACAATCAATTGATTTTTTTCATCGTGTCCATGAACGCTACATACATCATGTTCAAGCGGATCCAAATGCAGTAACTATTGATGCACGAGGCTCTTTAAATGAAGTGCAACAAGCAATTCAATGTACAATGAACGAATTTATTGGGCATCAATGATGAGCCATTTGAATGACCTATCTAGATGTTCATCATCGGAGCAAGAAAACACATATCAAACACAATGGAATCAGCTACAATCTGCATGGGTCAATAATCGTATTTCACAATCTATGTTATTTGTTGGCTCGTTTGACTCTTCTTTTATGGCCTTGGTAAATAAATTAACTCAGCTGGTTTTCTGTAAAAATGAAGACAATGGGCTTCATTCGAAACCCTGTTTTGCCTGTGCTGATTGCCAAATGGTTGTACGCGGCGAGCATCCAGATGTGACGTGGGTTAAGCCTGAAAAAAGTGGCGGTGCAATTAAGATTGATCAGATACGAGAATTACAAAATGATGCTTATTTAACACCCCAGCGCACTAAATATCGTTTGATTGTTATTGAGTCTGCTGAGCGAATGAATACCTCTGCTGCTAACTCATTATTAAAAATTTTGGAAGAACCTCCACCACAGACAATATTTTTGCTTTTGGCACAGCAACTAAGTACTTTATTGCCTACAGTCTTAAGCCGATGCCAAATAGTACGTTTTGTGTCATACAACGAGACGACGGCGATTAATTATCTGCGATTGGCTGAGTCCTATCCAGAAGAGTCTGAACAAGCAATGATTATAAAACAGTCAGAATTTATTTTAGATGGTTTAATAGCGGTAATAGAGCAAAAAGCGCATCCAAGTAGTATTGCTGGCCAATGGAGCCAGTTTGATTTAGGGACATTACTTTGGTTTCTGTATTTAGTTTATGCACAAATACACATGATGCAAATCAATAAGCCGGCCGATCTTGACTCAATTGTACCGCAGTTGCATTGTTTAATGTCTTTATTAAATCCCATAATGATTTTTTCTCAAATTGATAAAATAAATACATTACGACGAAAATTAAGCCATAATATGAGTGTAAATCAAACTTTGGCACTGGAAGACTTATTGTTAACAATATGCAGTGAATCTAGGGGCTGAGCGCTTTCTCATAATCAAGCGACATGTAGAATGCTTTGGTTTTATGAAGTCCAGAATGTTTAAGGAAAATATATGATGGATACAATACAACAAATCAATTGCTCATTTCTGACTGAGTCAGCTCTTTATGCCGCGTATATGCCTTTTGTCAAAGGAGGAGGCTTGTTTGTCCGCACTAAAACAAATTATCCATTTGGCTCGGATGTTAAACTACTGATCAAATTAATGGATGAAGATGAATTCTATGTTGTCGATGGTAAAGTAATCTGGATTACACCTAATGGCGCACAGGGAAATAAAGTACCAGGAATAGGAGTGCAATTTATCGGTGAAAACAGCCGCTATTTATGTAATAAAATAGAGACCTATTTAGCTGGCATGTTAAAATCCTCCCAAATTACAGATACAATTTAAGAGGCCATCTATGTTAGTTGATTCGCATTGTCATTTAAACTTTCTCGATCTGACTGATTTTAATAACGACATGGCCAATGTTTTGGCACAAGCAAAAGCGAATGATGTGCAGCATTTTTTATGCGTTTGTGTCGAATTAAATGATTACCCCCAATTAGAAAAACTTGCTTTAGAATACTCTAATATTAGTATTTCGGTAGGTATTCATCCTAATACAGAAATGGATGTTCCAATTACGTCAAAAATACTGTGTGAATTGGCAGAGAATCCAGCATGTATTGCAATAGGTGAAACAGGATTGGATTATTATCGAACCCATACCGATGAGGCACGAGAAGTGCAACGTAGTCGATTTAAAGAGCATATAAAAGCGGCGCTAAAGTCTGCAAAACCATTGATTATTCATACACGTCAGGCAGCAGAGGATACAATACGCTTAATGGCAGAAGAGCACGCACAACAAATTGGTGGTGTAATGCATTGCTTTGCTGAAAGTTTAGAGATTGCACATCAGGCCATGGATTTGAATTTTTATATTTCATTTTCGGGAATTGTTACTTTTAAAAATGCAACGGCACTTCAAGATGTAGCCCGGAAAATACCTCTGGATCGAATACTCATTGAAACGGACTCACCTTATTTAGCGCCGGTACCTTATCGTGGCAAACAAAATCATCCCGCGCTAGTAAAACATGTGGCAGAAGCCATAGCTGAACTTCGTGGCATATCCTATGAAGAAATAGCTGAAATTACTACGAATAACTTTTATACTTGTTTCAAATTGTAGGTATATCGATATGTAGCCTGGCTACATCGCGGCCAGTTATCTGTCTTTAATGTTTTCAATTGGGGATCAAAATAATGACTTTGTACATAGGCTTAATGTCTGGGACAAGCATGGATGGTATTGATGCTGCGCTGGTTGATGTGTCAAAAAATACACTGCTTTATGGGATCACTAATAAGTACAGTGATGAAGTGAAAGCACGTATGGATAGGTTGCTTAAGGGGGACGGTGTTAGTTTGGCTTCTATGTGTCAACTTAATACATTAATTGGAAGAGAATTTGCTTATGTAGTAAATGAATTATTGGAGAAAGCAAAATTATCAGCCAGTGATATTTCTGCTATCGGCAGTCATGGTCAAACAGTGTGTCATAATACAAGTTGCGATATTCCATATACGCTACAGCTAGGATGTGCTCATACTATTTCAACATTAACAGGGATTACGGTTGTTGCAGACTTTAGGACGCGTGATCTAGTTCTGGGCGGACAAGGGGCTCCTTTTGCGCCAATTTATCATCGGAAGTTATTTAATGACGGAAATCACCATATAGCTGTAGTGAATGTTGGTGGTATTAGTAATGTTACGTTTATTAATGCAAATGAACCAATTAGAGGTTGGGATATAGGACCTGGAAATTGCTTAATGGATGCCTGGATCATGAAACAGCAGGGCGATGATTATGATGCTGGTGGGGCATGGGCGCAGCAAGGTAAGATTATTGTTCCTCTTCTGGATGCATTACTATCCGATTCGTTTATTACATCCGCAGTGCCCAAAAGCATTGGAAAAGAATATTTCTCTTTATTATGGCTAGAAGACTATCTAAAAGAAGAATATAAAGCGGTAGATGTACAAAAAACACTGCTTGCATTTACTGCCCAAACTATTGCGAATACCATCTTAAACGAACGACAACAGGTTGAAACAATATACTTGTGCGGTGGAGGAACCCATAACCTCGCGCTTTTGCATATGCTTAGGGAATTACTGACCAAAATCAGTGTAAAAAGCATCGCTGAAGTGGGTATTAGTCCTGATTATTTAGAAGCGATGATGTTTGCCTGGCTGGCTGCACAAACGATAAACCAAGTTCCAGTAGATTTAAGTACGATTACTGGATCTCAACAACCCGCAATTTTGGGTGCTATTTATCCAGTGACAAAGATCTAATCCCCTTTCCGAGAGGTTAGGCAGAGAATTCCTTTGTCAAATTAATCTAACACACTGTTCTGTATTAAGATCATATTGACAAAATAAATATGTATAAGCTTAAATGTGGAATTTCAAACGGAGTGAACTTAAGTTGAGCGCAAATTATATTAAAAAAACACCTCAAGAAGTAGGTACGAGCCTCGTGACTGCTTATTTTATATTTTTCCTGGCAGCATCATTTTATTTATATGAATTTATTCTACAAGTGGCCCCTAGTGTTATGGCTGAGCCCATGATGAAAACGTTCGGGGTTACAGGTGAAGGGTTTGGGTTTATCTCCGCTTTTTATTTTTATGCCTATGCACCAACTCAATTGCCCGCAGGAGTATTGTACGATCGCTATGGTCCCCGTAAATTAATGACTTTTGCAATTATCTTATGTGCTCTAGGCTCTGCATTTTTTGCATCAACGGATAGTGTGTTTACTGCGTGTATTGGTAGATTCCTTATTGGAATTGGCTCCGCATTTTCTTTTATTGGAGTATTAGTTCTTTTATCACGATGGTTTCCTCCTCATTATTTCGCTATTTTAGCAGGTGTTGCTCAATTGATGAGCTCAGTAGGTGCTATGTTTGGGGAAATGCCTTTGGCTTTCCTCATCCAAGGTGTTGGCTGGAGGAATGCAAGCTTTATTTTAGCAGTTATCGGCTTTATTTTGGCTGCATTTTTCTGGATGTATATTCGAGATTATCCGCATCAGCAAAATCAAACAGCACCAGAACATTACCTACGTGATGAATGGAAACGACTTGTTGCTGTATGCAAACATGGTTATACCTGGATAATTGGCGGTTATGCTTTTGCGATATGGACACCAATTGCAGTTTTTGCGGCACTTTGGGGTGTGCCTTATTTACAGGAAAAATTCCAGATCAGCGTGGTCGCTGCTTCAGGACTATGCAGTATGATTTGGATTGGAATCGGGGTGGGTAGTCCTTTATTGGGATGGCTTAGTGATAAAATTAAGAGCCGTCGTGTCGCTCTGATTATCAGTGCAGTTTTAGGCTTATGTTCAACCTTAGTTCTATTGTACTGGCCAGGATTAACTTATGGATGGGCACCCTTTACATTGTTTGTATTAGGTTTAGGAGCCGGTGGACAAACAGTTAGCTTTGCAGTGGTTAAAGAAAATAATCCACCCGAGCTCGTTGGTACCGCCTCTGGTTTTAATAATCTTTCTGTATTAATAGGTGGGGCAATATTTCAGCCGTTAGTTGGTTATATATTGCAACATACCAATTCATGGCATTTGGTGAATGGGGTGCACGTATACAGTATTCAAAGCTATCAGATTGCCTTGATGGTAATGCCAATATGCTTTTTAGCCAGTTTGCTGATTGCAAGTTTCCTGTTGAAAGAATCTCATCCGGCACGTCAAAAGGATTAATTCTGTTTTAAAGTTCACCTTTTCAATTGAAGAGGTGAACCTCTCAATCATTCTTCAAATCCAAGCAAAATGACGTAAGCGTTCCGTCATCCTAAGGCATTTACGTTTATGCATCATATTTTATCATTAATGCTCATGGCACATGCTAGTGATTCCTCCTACACTCAGGATGACGTATCTACTTTGTCTTCCTCTGCGATTGTATTTTTTTGAGGTAAAAAAGTTAAAGCTATACATATCAAGAATATTAATTGGATTACGTTACAATAAAGTCCAAAGTGTAGATTACTGTGATTTTTATAGAATAAATTAGCGATCTCTGTTCCTATTGCACCCACAACCATCACGCACAGGCTAACCAACGCAGATGCAGTGCCTTTACTCACAGGGGTTACAAAAAGGCAATATCTATTTAAAGGAGCATTAATCACACTGAGTGCAAAAAAGTAAATGATCATTCCCGGGAGCAAATAATAGTAGGCATTACCATAGAGATAGGGCAGCAAGGAGGTGAGAATTGCTCCCATAACCATAATAATGCAGCCTAGGTAGATGATTTGTTTAATTTTGTACTTATATGTTAATTTGTGTAAAAACCAGTTACCCAAAATGGTTGCCCCAAACACAGGGAGCTGCCAAAGACCATATTGAATCACTGTGAGTTTTGCCTCAACAATCAAAATAATAGGAGCTAAGGCAATCCAAGCAATACATGGGATGCCAACGGTGCCTGCGGCTAATGTCCCAAAACAAAATGCTTTATTAGTAAACAAATCTTTGTAGTTTCGCAATACTTTATTTGCTGAAAATTTTGTTTTTGGTGTGACTTCTCCATTTCTCTTTGTTTGACCAATAGGTTCGGGCATGTATCTCCATAATCCCCATAAGGTAATGAGGGCACCTAGTGCAATGGTCACGAAGATATAACGCCACGAGGTATAATGAATTACTATAGCGCCAGCTAGAGGACCTAATAAAGGAGCAAGAATTGCAACGTTTGCCATAATGGATATCAAACGAATGGCATCCATTTCTTCAAAAATTTCCTGAATTGTGGCATAGCCGATTACGCCAATAAAACATAATCCCATGCCTTGAAAAAAACGTGCGATCAAAAACTGATTCATTGAATTAGAGCTAGCAATAAATAGAGTAAAAATAAAAAATAGAAATGCACCTAGAAGCATCATTGGTCTGCGCCCATAACTGTCAGATATGGGGCCTAAGAAAATTTGTAAACTTGCGCCTCCAAGAATGTAAACACTCAAAGATGTAGCCACTACTGATTCAGGTGCATTAAATGATCGAACTACATGGATCATCCCAGGCATGATCATGTCATTGGCTATATAAGTTAGAAACTCATACATGACAAAAAAACAGGTAAATATCAACGCCTGTTTTTTGGTTATAGGGATCAGGGGTTCGGTCATAGCAAGCCCTTATTGATTAATTTTTTCTTCAAATGTACTGTCTTGTAATGCAGTGACTAAATTTTATATACTCTTTTGATGTTCAATTTTTGCGAAACAATCTTATGAAATGGTATTTTTTTGGTGAAAAAAGCGGCAATCCTAGAGTTAATGAACATTTAATGATCTACATTCTTAGTCTACTCGATCCTAAGTCGCAGTTCAATGCATCACTGGTTAGTCATAAATGGAAAGAGATGACTGAATTAACTCAGAAATATACGAACTTATTACCAACAATTCATCGTATTCCATTGCTTGCAAAAGTCGGATTGGATGTGCTGAGATTAAAATTAATGTCAGGTGGAATGACAAATACTGTTTACAGAGTGCAAATTGAGCCTGATAGGTCTAAATCACTTGTAAAAGTTCCTGGGGTTAATCAAGATCTTATAGAACGTAGTAAACCCAAGCGCTGGGTATTACGAATTCCTGGGGAAGTTTCATCATTTTCGGTATCACGTTTGGATGAAGCAGAAAATGCCCATAAAGCATCGGTTTTGGGACTTAATGTTCCCATCGAATACTTTGCTCCTGATGGATTGCAATTGACTCAATTTATAGAGGGCGTGCAGAGTTTAGATAAAGAAATGTTACAACGAGTCGACATATTAAAAATTCTCGCACAAATGGCAAAAACACTGCATACATCAGAGCGCTTTGACAATGACACGGCTGTTTTCGAACGCAATGAACAGTTATTGGCTCGGCTAAAAGGTAAAAGTTTTGTTTTTCCTGAGAAAACAGGCTTTATAGCAGAGCAGATGCTTGCGTTGAAGAAATTATTTGCCTCTTATCAGGTGGAGGTGAGTCCATGTCATAATGATTCTACACCGTTAAACTATATGATGGCGGTTGTAGGGAAAAAGAAACAGGAAGTGTTCTATCAAATTGATTGGGAGTACTCAAGTAATAATGATTTTATGTGGGACCTTGTTTATTTTGCGATAGAGGGAAAACTGAGTAAAGAGCAAGAGTTGGCTTATTTAACAGAATACTTCGGCAAAGAGCCTACAAATTCGATACTAGCATGGTTTACTGCTTATAAACCGGCTGTTGAGTGGTGGATAACACTTTGGTCATGGACTCAATTGGCAAATGAAGCAAAATCGGTGAGTAAGGAAGCGTACATAAAATTAGGTGCAGAGCGTTATGCAAAAACTTTAGAGCACTTAGAAAGCGAAGAATATCGGGATGCACTTGCTCTTATTGATGCAGATAAGTTGGCGGCATCGTTTGACGGTCATCGACCTTTTACGATCTAGTTGTAGTCAGGGGGCAGCGTAGGTCGGGTCTTGGCCCGACAATCCTAACAAAACAACGAATTGTTTTGGAGAGTAATCTTGATTGTTTCGGCTAAGGCCCGACTTATGCTGCAAGTGTTACAAAATTGCCTTATGCCATATGTCTCAAGAATTCTTGCAGGTGTTTTTTCTCGTGCTCCGTACTTAAATAAGTTTTTAGCAACTCCAATAAACGCAGATATTCATCATGTTGAAGTACACCACGCATAAGCTCAAATCGCAAATAAACACAATAGGTGTTGAGCACATCTGTTTCACAATAATCGCGAATACTTTTTATTTGCCCTAATAAATGCTGTTCCCATACTTTAGAACCACTCATACCCATTTTCCCAGGAAACCCGAGCATACTGGATATTTCATCCAATGGAGCAAATGCTTTGTTTTGATATCCAGCAATCACATCCATGAGATCAAGATGTCGATAATGAAACCTGCTTAGGTAATTGTTCCAACGAAAATTTTGTTGATTTTCTCCTGTTTCCCAATAAGTAGGTGCTGTGATGCCATGCAGTAAAGAGCGATAGTGCAAAACAGGTAAATCAAACCCGCTGCCATTCCAGCTCACCAGGGTAGGGGTATGTTTATCAATTCCAGCAAAAAAACGTGTTATTAATTCCTTTTCATCAGAGGATTCATCACCTAAGGACCAAACCTTTATTTGTGAGCCATGGCTCATAACTAGGGAAATTGCACAGATTTTTTGTAAATAATGGGGCAAAAAGTCATTGCCAACTTTAGCTCGACGCAATGCAAACATTGCTTCTGCAGTGTCTTTATCAGACAAACCGTGTAAATCATATAAAGCACGGCCTGCTTCAATATCAGGGATTGTTTCTATATCGAATACAAGAATGGTCATTGGTTTAGCTTAGTTATCATAAATGAGCTCATATCTTAGCACGGGGGTAAGCGAGGAAATAGTAGGGATTGTTTACAGCTTGCTAGATTGAGCCAAAATGGTTTGCTGTTCTGTTGCGCATACGATGGCAAGATAGTAGAAGTGTAAGCAGCCCCTGATTTTTTAGGATAACAGCATATCTTGAGTTCATCATGACTATAATTCAAGCGTAGATTGTAATTATCAAATTTGGTAAAATGTATATTTTTTAATATTTGGTTGCTCATGGACGCTTTAGTACACATTTTTAAGAAGTTACGAATAGTCTTTTTTTTATTATTTGCTTTATTTCTTACTGCTTGTGTTAGCCATCCTCCTGCGGATGTAAATAATCTTTGTAATATATTTAGACAATACCCCAAATGGTATAAAGATGCCAAGGATGTTGAGCGCCGATGGAGAGTTCCTGTTCCAGTGCAAATGGCAATTATCCATCAAGAATCAAAATTTAATGCGCATGCACGGCCACCACGGCAGAAACTTTTTTGTATTATTCCATGGAAAAGACCTTCATCAGCTTATGGATATACCCAAGCATTGCATGGCACATGGAACCACTATAAACAAAGTTGTGGTGGATGGTTTGCCTCACGCAATGATTTTACTGATGGTGTAGATTTTATTGGTTGGTACGCAAATGAAGCGAATAAAAGAGCAAGAATCCCAAGAACAGATGCTTATTCACTTTATTTGGCTTATCATGAAGGTATAGGTGGTTATCAACGCAAAACTTATTTGAAAAAGGCATGGTTAATACCAGTTGCACGTAAAGTGAAAGCGCGTTCACAATTTTATGCAATGCAACTTAATTCATGTCGGAAAACACTTGAATCAGGATCATGGTTTTAAAGTGTTTTAAAAAAGTATTTTGGTGCAGTATAAATTGGGCTGCATTTGAATTTATGGGGTTTAAAAGTAATAATATACTCAGTAATTAAAACTGATATAGATCACTAAGGAGTTTTTAATGCGATTAATGCTTTTGGGTGGGCCGGGTGCAGGAAAAGGAACCCAGGCTTTGCGTTTGATTGAACGTTATCAAATTCCGCAAATCTCCACAGGTGATATGCTGCGTGCAGCTATTGCGCAAGGAACTCCCTTAGGACTGAGTGCCAAAAAAATTATGGAAACGGGTGGTCTGGTCTCCGATGATATTATTATTGGGTTAGTCAAAGAGCGTTTAAAAAAGAGTGATTGTGCTAATGGTTTTCTATTTGATGGTTTTCCCAGAACAATTGTACAGGCAGATGCTCTAAAGCAAGCAGAAATTTATTTAGATCATGTTATTGAAATTGATGTAGATGATGAAGAAATCATTAAGCGAATTAGTGGACGACGTATTCATCAACCTTCTGGTCGTGTTTATCATATTCAAAATCAACCGCCAAAACGTGATGGGGTAGATGATGTTACAGGTGAAGCTTTAATTCAACGCGAAGATGATAAAGAAGCAACTGTAAGAAAACGTTTGGAAGTTTATCGTAATCAAACAGCGCCTTTAGTTCATTACTATAAATCCTGGGCAGAGAGTGGTGCTCATGGTGCTCCTGAGTTTCATAGCATTAGTGGTGCTGGTGGTGTGGATGATGTATTTAAAAAAATTGTTAACTCTATCGAAGCTAAGGAAAAGATATGACCAGTCTCAATACAACCGGTTCAGAGTTCCAATCTTTAATTGATGATAATCAAATTGTCTTCATTGATTTTTGGGCAGACTGGTGTGCTCCATGTAAACAATTTTCTAAAGTTTATGAGCAAGTGGCTGAGCAGTTTCCAAATATAAAATTTGCAAAAGTAAATATCGAAGCAGAACAACAATTGTCTGATTTTTTTGAAATCCGCTCAATTCCGCATTTGATGGTATTCAAAGAAGGAATTGTTATTTATTCGAATGCTGGCAGTATGCCAGCTTCGACTCTCAAAGAATTGGTTGAACAAGCAGTGGCAGCAGATGTTAGTGCAATAAAAGCGGAGCTTGAGCAGAAGGATAAGAAGTGACCCTTGACAAATAGTTGCTCAACTCTTTCTTACCTGTTTCATCAATGACTAGATCAAGTTTTGTTCTTCGTTTGAGTATGTCATCACAATTTTGTGCCCATTCTTCTAAAATTAGGTAGTCTACTTCCGCCTGATAAAGATTGGTACAGTATTTTTTTCCTAGAGACTCTTTATTCGTGCAGGAGGAAAGGAATAGTTCTATGCGACTTCCATAAGTTTGCAAATAACGATTAAGTAAGTCAGTGTCCAACCATTTATATTTTTCTTTAGCATAATGAACGTACTGCTCAAAATTCATTTGCTCATAAAATGCTCCTGGTAAGGGAGTTGTTGCCGTGTTTGAGGGGCCCATATGTGGAAATATTTTCTGGAGTTGATTTATCACTTCTTCTGCTAATTGTCGATAGGTGGTTATTTTTCCTCCATAAATCGTGACACTTGGTGCTGGTTTAAGATGAGTCTCATATGAATAGTCACGACTTAACGCTTTAGCATCTTTCTTTTCATTAGCGAGCAAAGCTCTGACACCACTCCAAGTATAGATAATATCCTTTTCAGATATTTTACTTTTAAAATAAGCATTAACTAAATCAATCAAATAATGAATTTCTTCATCACTTATGACCGCATTATCTGGGTTACCAGTGAGTGGAATATCAGTTGTACCTATCATACTAAATCCATGATAGGGGATAACAAAAATGACACGTTTGTCCTGATGTTGTAACAAATATGCGTGATTACTCTCATAGATTTTAGGGACAATAATATGACTTCCCTTAATTAAACTGATTTTTTGACGATCTGGTGTGTGAGTGAGTTGCTCCACCGATTTAACCCATGGACCAGCTGCATTGATTACTGATTTGGCAGAGAGCGTATAGCTTGCGCCAACTTTAGGTTGTATCGTTAATTGCCATAAATTATTGACAACGTCAATGTGGGTTACAGTGGAGTGCGTTCTTATGCTGGCACCATGATTTTTTGCTTGGAGTGCATTTGCAATAGTTAGGCGAGCATCATCAGTTACTGCATCATAGAATAGGAAACCTCTATCTAATTTATTTATTAAAGGATCAAAATACTTCTCTTTATTTTTTCTAGAAATTGTTTTGCTCTTGGGGAGACGATTTTTGCTGCTTATATGATCATAAATAAAGAGGCCTAAACGTAAAAACCAAGCAGACCGCATATGCTTTTCATAAGGTAGAACCAACGCTTGAGGATGAACTAAATGTGGCGCTAGGTCTAGAAGCCGCTGTCTTTCGGTGATTGCTTTTTTAACCATTCCAAATTCATAGTTTTCTAAATATCTTAACCCACCATGAATTAGTTTTGTGCTGCTTGAGGAAGTTTTAGAGGCTAAATCATCTTGTTCCACAAGCACTACAGATAATCCTCTTAATGCTGCATCCGCAGCACAACCACAGCCATTGATGCCGCCACCGATAATTGCAACATCAAAAACCGAATTCATATTTTGGTCTCCACAAAAAAAGTATACACTAACAATATACACATAATAGTTGGGACAAGGAACTCTGCAACGATGAATTATTTACTTGCAATAGATCAAGGAACGAGCAGCACACGCGTTATGGTATACACCGTTCATGGTGAGTTAGTAACTTCCAGTCAATACCCATTAACTCAATATTATCCTCAAACAGGTTGGGTCGAGCACGATCCTGAAGAAATATGGGAAAAGACATTAGCGGCTATGCGTGATGTATTGTCACGAGTTCCTGTAGAACAAATAGTGACTTGCGGTCTAACAAATCAAAGGGAAACTACAGTAATCTGGAATAAAAAAACTGGAGCTTGTCTTGCACCAGCCATTGTATGGCAAGATCGCAGAACAGCCGAATATTGCAAGACATTGGTGGTTAATGAATCGATGATTCAAGAAAAAACGGGTTTAGTCCCTGATCCTTATTTTTCAGCAACTAAATTAAAGTGGCTTTTAGAAAATAACTCCGAAGCAAAAGAATTAGCAGATAAAGGGGATTTAGCCTTTGGTACGATTGATAGTTTCTTAATCTGGCGTTTAACTAAAGAACGTTTACATTTAACCGATGTGACTAATGCATCAAGGACCATGCTTTTTAATATTAAGGAGGAGCAATGGGATTTGGATTTATTGGATTATTTTAGAATTCCTGAGTCTGTTTTACCCAAGGTTTGTGCGAGCGATAGCCATTTCGGCCTGATTGACAAACAATGGCTGGGTATTGAGCTCCCGATCACCGGAGTTGCGGGCGATCAGCAGGCGGCCCTAATTGGTCAGGGTTGCTTCAATATTGGAATGGTAAAAGCAACTTTTGGAACAGGTGCGTTTTTACTATTGAATACAGGAAACAAAGCTGTTTTATCACAACATAAACTATTAACAACCATAGCATATAAGATAAAAGGACAAACAGTTTATGGATTGGAGGGCAGTATTTATCATGCTGGCACAACCGTCAAGTGGCTAAGAGATTCAATGAAGCTTATTGCTCATACTGATGAAACGGAAGTTTTAGCAGGCTCGTTAAATGGAAATGAAGGAGTTTATTTTGTTTCATCCTTTACAGGCTTAGGCGCCCCGCATTGGTTATCAGTCCCTGGTGCATCCATGGTTGGTTTAAGCTTATCCAGCAACAAAGCCCATTTTGCCAGAGCGGCATTGGAAGGGGTTTGTTATCAAACGCGTGAAGTATGTCTTTGTATGCGAGAAGACAGCCAATTGGATTTGTCACTTCTGCGTGTTGATGGAGGAATGGCTGTTAATCGATGGTTCTTACAATTTTTGGCAGATCAATGTCAATTACAAATACAAAAACCTAAAGATATCGAGACTACTGCTAAAGGGGCAGCAATATTAGCTGCGTTAGGATGTGGTGTTTATAATTCCTTAGATGAATTGCATGCAATCTGGGATGTGGAACAAACATTTAATCCCCAAAGATCATTAGAGCAAGTAGAAATGGATTATCGTGGTTGGAAGCAGGCGCTGCAGAAAGTAAAGGGGTAGTTCAACCGTTTATATATTAAAAGGCTAGTGTATATTTGTAGTCCGGGTGAAACGCAGCGGCCCCGGGAAACGGTTTGACTATATTCCCGGGGCCGCTGCGTTTCACCCGGGCTAACCTAGCGCCCAGGATCCGTTTTCAGTTTTTAAGGTACATCTCTGGTTTTTTCACCAGTGTATAGCTGGCGTGGTCTACCAATTCTTGATTTGGTAGCAACCATTTCCATCCAATGACTCATCCATCCAACAGTACGAGCTAGAGCAAAAATTACCGTAAACATATTGGTTGGAATTCCTAGAGCACTTAAAGTCAGACCTGAATAGAAATCGACGTTGGGATAAAGTTTTTTCTCAACAAAGTAATCGTCTTCAAGAGCAATGCGTTCAAGCTCCATAGCAAGCTTAAATAATGGCTCATCTTTTGCACCTACTGTTTCTAAAACATCATGGCAGGTTTTGCGCATTACTTTTGCTCGTGGATCATAGCTCTTATAAACACGATGACCAAATCCCATAAGTCGGAAAGGATCATCTTTATCTTTTGCTCGTTTAATGTATTGTTGAATACGATCAACACTACCAATTTCTTTGAGCATGTTAAGGCAAGCTTCATTCGCACCACCATGTGCGGGTCCCCATAGTGCACCGATTCCTGCTGAAATGCATGCAAAAGGATTCGCACCTGTTGAGCCAGCAAGGCGAACAGTAGATGTTGATGCATTTTGCTCATGATCCGCATGTAGAATAAAGATAGTATCCATGGCACGGACTAACACAGGATTAGGTGTAGACTCTTCTGAGGGAACACTAAACATCATGTGCAAGAAGTTTTCAGCATATGACATTTTATTTTGCGGGTAAATATAAGGTAACCCTATAGAGTATTTATAACTCATCGCCGCAAAAGTAGGCATTTTAGCAACCATGCGAATTGCAGAAATAAAACGATCTTCGGCATTATTTAAATCCATGGTGTCATGATAGAAGGCTGATAGAGCGCCAACCATTCCTACCATAATTGCCATTGGATGCGCATCACGACGGAAACCATTTAAGAATTGATACATTTGTTGATGTACCATCGTGTGGTTGTTAATTAGGTTAACGAATTTTTTCTTTTCTTCAGCATTAGGTAATTCGCCGTTGAGTAAAAGATAGCTTACATCAAGAAAATCTTTTTTCTCAGCCAATTGCTCAATAGGGTAACCTCGATAGAGCAATATACCTTTGTCTCCATCTATATAGGTAATTTTAGATTCACAGGAGGCAGTAGATAAAAAACCTTGATCAAAGGTAAAGACACCGCGCGCGCCAAGTTGTGTGATATCAATCACATCATTCCCTAGGGTAGGTGTATATACTGGTAATTCAAGCGGCTCTTGTCCTTCAAGGCTAAGTTTAGCTGTTTTTTTTGTCATTGCTTCTCCTGATAAAGGATTCATATTGATTGTGCGTGGCACTATATACAAAATGAGCACTTACAGTCAATTTTATTATGGTTTAGAATTTTAAAGAATGACAGCAAAAAAATAATAATTTTGTTCTGTCTGTGGGTATGACTTAGGTTTGGCTCACATTTAATTGTTTATCTCTGGAAATTACGGCATTTCAGTGTCTTCCCAGGGCCACATTTTAGGATAGATGATTTAATTAAATCCGTCTCTGTGGTATTCTTTATTATTAAAATTTATCGTCAAGGATACGTCCAAACTATGGTTTATCTAGCTAAAGAAGTCTTGCCTGTTAATATTGAAGATGAATTAAAACAATCCTATCTTGATTATGCGATGAGTGTCATTGTGGGCAGGGCTTTGCCTGATGTGCGTGATGGCCTGAAACCAGTGCATCGACGTGTGCTTTATGCAATGAGTGAATTAGGTAATGACTGGAATAAACCCTATAAAAAATCGGCGCGTGTTGTCGGGGATGTAATCGGTAAATACCATCCTCATGGTGACACGGCAGTTTACGATACTATAGTTCGGATGGCGCAGCCTTTCTCGATGCGTTATCTTTTGGTCGATGGGCAAGGTAACTTTGGTTCCGTAGATGGTGATGCACCTGCTGCAATGCGATATACCGAAGTACGCATGTCTAAGGTGGCTCATGCTTTATTAGCTGATCTGGAAAAAGAAACCGTAGATTTTAGCCCTAACTACGATGAAACCGAATTCGCTCCTGTAGTTTTGCCCTCACGCGTACCTAACCTGCTTGTTAACGGTTCTTCTGGTATTGCTGTGGGTATGGCAACTAATATTCCTCCACATAACCTTACCGAGGTTATTAATGCGTGCATTGCTTTAGTTGATGATCCAGAACTGAGTCTTGATGACATTATGGAGATTATTCCAGGTCCTGATTTTCCAACAGCAGCCATTATTAATGGAAGGGCAGGAATTATTCAAGGTTATCGCACAGGGAAGGGGCGCGTTATTATTCGTGCGCGAACAGAAATTGAAACCGACGAAGATACTGGGCGTCAGGCCATTATTATTAATGAACTTCCTTATCAAGTAAATAAAGCCCGTTTGGTAGAGCGTATCGCTGAATTGGTCCGTGATAAAAAGATTGAAGGGATTTCGGGACTTAGAGATGAGTCAGACAAACAAGGTATGCGCGTTGTTATCGAGTTAAAACGCAATGAAGTGGCTGATGTCATATTAAATAATTTATATGCACACACGCAAATGCAAAATGTGTTTGGAATCAATATGGTTGCTTTAGTTGATGGACAACCACGCACATTGAACTTGAAACAAATTCTTGAATACTTTATTAAACATCGACGTGAAGTAGTCACTCGAAGAACCCTGTTTGAACTGAAAAAAGCACGTAACCGCGCTCATTTATTGGAAGGTTTGGGTATTGCATTAGCTAATATTGATGAAATGATTGCTTTAATTAAACAATCACCAACACCACAAGATGCAAAAGAAGCCTTACTCGCTAAATTATGGGCACCAGGCATGGTTAAGACGATGCTGGACAGAGCAGGCTCTGATGCATCACGTCCTGATGATTTAACTGCTGAGTTTGGTATGGGGGCAAGTGGATATAAATTATCAGAAGCTCAAGCCCAGGCTATTTTAGAATTAAGACTTCATCGTTTAACGGCACTGGAACAAGATAAAATTTTAGGTGAATTCGAAGAGCTATTGCAGCTAATTCGCGGGTTATTGGAAATCTTGGCTTCACCAGAGCGACTTATGCAAGTGATTCGTGATGAACTTCTTGAGATTAAAACTCAGTTTGGTGACGAGCGTCGCACTGAAATTACCGCATCACAAGAAGATTTAACTATTGAAGATTTGATTACTGAAGAGAATGTAGTAGTAACCCTGTCACACCAAGGTTATGTGAAATACCAGCCACTTACTGCATATCAGGCTCAGCGCCGCGGTGGAAAAGGTAAGTCCGCAACAAATGTTAAAGATGAAGACTTTGTTTCACGGCTCGTGATTGCAAGTACTCATGACACGTTACTTTGTTTCTCTAACCATGGAAAACTCTACTGGTTAAAAGCATATCAGCTTCCATTAGCCAGTCGTATTTCCCGAGGTCGTCCAATTATTAATATTTTACCACTTGCTGAAGGCGAAGAAATTAACGCGATGTTGCCAGTTAGAGAATATCAGGAAGGTTATTATGTGTTCATGGCTACTAAAAAGGGAACAGTTAAAAAAGTGCCTTTAAATGCGTTTAGTAGACCCAGATCAAATGGAATTATTGCTGTGGATCTCGATGAAGATGATAGCTTAGTCGGCGTTGATATCACCGATGGTAGTAAAGATATTATGCTATTTACTGATGCCGGCAAGGTAGTCCGTTTTGATGAAAGCAAAGTTCGGCCAATGGGACGTACCGCTCGTGGTGTACGAGGTATTCGTATAGAAGAAGGTCAGGCGGTAATTTCTTTAGTTGTCGCCCATTCAGATGCAACTATACTAACTGCAACAGAAAATGGATACGGTAAACGTACTTCAATAGAAGAGTATCGTGTTTCTGGGCGTGGTGGTCAAGGAGTGATTTCTATTCAGGTAACTGAACGTAATGGTAAAGTAGTTCGCTCAGTACAAGTGACTGATGCTGATGAAGCTATGCTTATAACAGATAAAGGTACATTGGTACGCTTTAGGATAAATGAGCTGTCGGTGATTGGTCGAAATACACAAGGGGTTCGATTAATTAATGTCAGCGCAGGCGAGAAAGTTGTTGGTATGCAAAAAATCGAAGATTTGGGTGAGGATTCCAATGAATCCGATGGCATAACTGAAATTGAAGAAAATGACGATGACAACTCGAGTTTATAATTTTGGTGCGGGTCCTGCAATGCTTCCTGAGGCCATACTTAAGGACGCTCAGGAAGAATTTCTTGATTGGCAAAACCTAGGGGTTTCTGTACTCGAAGTAGGACATCGTAGTCCTGAGTTTTCGACTCTTTTAAATCATGCAGAGCAATCTTTAAGAGAGTTACTCTTTATACCCGAAAATTACCAAGTTCTATTTTTGGGAGGGGCCGCGCGAACTCAGTTTGCTATGATTCCAATGAATTTTTTATATCCAGATGAACAGGCCGGCTATTTAGTTTCTGGAATATGGTCGCATATGGCTCTTGCTGAAGCACAGTATTTAAAAAAGGCATATTGTGTCGCCAGTGGCGAGGAAAGTGGCTATAAAACATTCCCTGCGCCGAAAACTTGGGATATAAAAGAAAACACAACTTATGTTTATTACACTCCGAATGAAACCGTTAATGGAGTTCGGTTCCCTTATGTTCCTAAAACCAAGGGAATTACACTTATTGCGGATATGACTTCTGCTCTGCTTACTGAACCTATAGATGTCAAAAACTTCGGTTTAATTTTTGCAGGAGCCCAGAAAAATATAGCAAATGCTGGGTTAACTATAGTCATTGTTAGAGATGATCTACTAGAGAGAATGCCAGTCCCTAATGTACCGACTATGTTAAATTATAAGATACAAGCAGAACATCATTCACTTTATGCAACCGCGCCAGTTTTTAACTGCTATTTGGCTGATAAAATGTTTGATTGGGTAAAAAAACAAGGTGGTGTTGAAGAGATATATAAGCTTAACTGTCAAAAAGCAGCTAAGTTGTATCAATACTTGGACAGCACAGATTTTTATACTACGAATATAGATCCTGAAGTACGCTCTATTGTTAATATTTGTTTCTCACTTAAAAATGATAAATTAGAGAATGAATTTCTTCGGTTAGCAGAACTACGGGGTCTATATGCTTTAAAAGGACATCGCGCTGTGGGGGGAATGCGCGCCAGTCTTTATAATGCAATGCCAATGGCTGGAGTTGATGCGCTCGTAGAGTTCATGTCTGAATTTGCAAAGGAAAATAGTCGGTGAGAATACACAATTTCATAAGCAAACCCGTCCAGTCAATAAAAGGTGAAATCACAGTACCCGGTGATAAATCAATTTCACATCGTTCTATTATTTTTGGTTCTATAGCTAAAGGAACAACCATTATTAATGGATTTCTTGATGGCGATGACTGTATGGCGACCTTGAAAGCATTTCAAGCTATGGGTGTCACAATAGAAGGGCCTGATGAGCAGCAAGTTGTAATCTATGGTGTTGGAAAGCATGGATTACAGAAGCCGAAAGAGATTATTGATTGTGGAAATTCTGGAACCAGCATGCGCTTATTGGCAGGGTTATTGGCTGCACAATCATTTGATAGTCAATTGACCGGTGATGAGAGCTTATTAAAAAGACCTATGTTACGGATTAGTAAACCATTAACACAAATGGGTGCTGATATCTCTACCGTGGATGGTAAACCGCCTATTTCAATTAGAGGTGGAAAAGAACTGCATGGAATTCATTATGTAATGCCTGAAGCAAGCGCCCAGGTAAAGTCATGCATTTTGTTGGCAGGACTTTATGCTCAAGGAGAGACGCGAATTACTGAAACAGGTGTGAGTCGTGATCATACAGAACTGATGCTCAAATATTTCTCTTATCCGGTGCATCACAAAGACAATACTCTAGTTATTAATGCTGCAAATGAATGTTTGGGGACTGAAATTTTTGTTCCTGGAGATATTTCCTCATCGGCATTTTTCATTGTTGCAGCTACGATTATTCCTGGGTCTGATGTACTCATTCGTAATGTTGGTATTAATCCAACACGTACAGGAATCATTCATATATTGCTGGAAATGGGTGGCAACATAACTCTTTTAAATCAGCGACAACTAGGAGAGGAATGGGTTGCTGATTTACGTGTTAAATATGCGCCGTTGAAGGGAATTAATATAGGTGCGAATATGGTTCCACTTGCAATCGATGAGTTTCCTGCTATTTTTATAGCCGCTGCATGTGCTCAAGGACAAACTACATTACATGGAGCAAGTGAATTACGTTTTAAAGAAAGTGATCGCATTGCTACAATGGTTGATGGTCTAAAAAAATTAGGTATTCGCGCGGAAGCATTAGATGATGGCGCACTGATTGAGGGTGGAGTGATACGTGGAGGTACTGTTGAAAGTAGTGGTGATCATCGTATTGCCATGTCTTTTGCAATTGCTGGAGCTATAGCTAGTGATCCGGTTACGATCAAAAATTGTGCCAATGTAGCCACCTCATTTCCTTTGTTTGTAGATACAGCAAGGGAACTTCAACTTCAAATAGAGGAATTTGTTGATAATGTACGATGACGCTGTACCTGTAATAACCCTAGACGGACCAAGTGGAACTGGTAAAGGAACTATATGTCAATTACTTGCAAAACATCTTAAATGGAATATGCTTGATAGCGGTGCGATTTATCGCGTGCTCGCTTATGCAGCAAGAAAAAATAAGATAGATTTTCATGAAATAGGACAATTAACTGCCCTAGCACGTTCCTTAAATTTACGTTTTGTATCGTCTGATGATTATGGGACACGGACCATTTTGGACGATGAAGACATCAGCTTAGCAATTCGCAGTGAACAATGTGGACAAGATGCATCTCAAATTGCCGCAATTCAAGAAGTAAGACAGGCTTTACTTGAGCGTCAACGTAATTTTGCCCAGGCTCCTGGTCTGGTTACGGATGGTCGAGATATGGGTACGGTGGTTTTTCCAGAGGCTGTTTTGAAGGTTTTTTTATATGCAAGTGAAGAAGAAAGAGCAAATAGACGATATTTACAGTTGAAAGAAAAAGAAATTAATGTTAGCCTCGCGCACGTTGTAGAAGAATTGGCTAAACGTGACGTAAGGGATACTGGTCGTACGCATGCGCCTTTAAGACCTGCAGATGATGCAGTGCAAATTGATACAACCAGCTTATCCATTGTACAAGTGTTCAATATTGTATTAGAATTAGTTAATGAACGTTTGTACAATAAATAAGTGTTTGTTAGGGGAAAGATGAGTGGAACTCATTCTTTCATTTTTTTACTAAAGAGTTTATTAACATGTCTGAAAGTTTCAAAGAATTGTTTGAGCAAAGTATTGCCGGCGCTCAATTTTATCCAGGTGCCATTATTAATGCCAAGGTTATCGGTATCGATAGTGATTTTGTCATTTTAAATGCTGGTCTAAAGTCTGAAGGTATTGTTCCTAAAGAAGAATTTTATGACAAAGATGGCGCATTGGAAGTTAGCCTGGGAGATACTGTTGAAGTAGCGCTGGATTCTGTTGAAGACGGCTACGGCGAGACGCTCCTTTCAAGAGAAAAAGCAAAACGTCAGGAAGCTTGGCGAAAATTATCTAAATCACATGAAAACAATGAAACAGTTACCGGTCTTATTTCTGGAAAAGTTAAAGGCGGATTTACTGTTGAAATTGGTACTATTCGCGCCTTCTTACCTGGTTCATTAGTAGACGTCAGACCTGTAAGAGATCCTTCATATCTTGAAGGAAAAGAGCTTGAATTCAAAGTAATTAAAATGGATTTAAAGCGCAACAATATCGTTGTATCACGTCGTGCAGTTGTTGAAGAAGAAAGTAGTGCAGACAGACAAGCATTACTTGAATCACTGCATGAAGGCCAAGAACTCCATGGTATTGTTAAAAACCTTACCGATTATGGTGCATTTATTGATTTGGGCGGCATAGATGGCTTGCTACACATCACTGATATTTCATGGAAGCGTGTAAAACACCCAAGTGAAGTATTATCAGTTGGTCAAGACGTAAAAGTAAAAGTATTAAGCTTTGATAGCGAAAGAAACCGTGTTTCTTTAGGCATGAAACAATTAGGTAACGATCCTTGGGTGGATCTGGTAGAGCGTTATCCTATAGGCAAGAAATTACAAGGTAAAGTAACCAATATTACTGATTATGGTTGCTTTGTTGAAATAGAAGAAGGCGTTGAAGGTTTGGTTCACATGTCAGAGATGGATTGGACTAACAAAAACGTACATCCAAGTAAAGTAGTTTCTTTGGGTGATGTTGTTGATGTTATGGTTCTTGAAATTGATGAAGAACGACGTCGTATTTCTTTAGGTATGAAGCAATGTGTTGGTAATCCATGGCAACAATTTGCTGCATCTCATAATAAAGGCCAAAAAGTTAGTGGTAAGATTCGTTCAATCACTGATTTCGGAATATTCATTGGCCTTGATGGGGATATTGATGGCTTGGTTCATCTCTCTGATATTTCCTGGACTGTTGCTGGCGAAGAGGCAGTAAAACAGTTTAAGAAAGGACAAGAGTTAGAAGCAGTTATTCTTGCTATTGACCCTGAGCGTGAGCGAATTTCTTTAGGTATCAAACAACTTGAAGGTGATAACTTTACAAGTTTTGTTGATGAGTACACTAAAGGTGCTATCGTTAAAGGTACTGTTGTATCCGTTGATGCTAAAACAGTTACTGTAGCATTGGCAGATGACATTACTGGTACTATTCGTGCAAGCGAACTTTCTGATGAGCGTGTTGATGATGCTACTACTCTGGTCAAAGAAGGCGACGAGATTGAAGCAAAAATCATAAATGTTGACCGTAAAAATCGTTCAATTACTCTTTCAGTAAAAGCGAAAGATGCTCAAGATGAAGCGGATGCTATCAAGAAATACTCTAGAACCGAAGGTGCGTCTACAACAACCTTAGGTGATTTGTTGAAAGAAAAAATGGCAAGTAAAGAAAGTGATTAATCACTTTCTTGTCTAACATAGTAAAAAGCGTAGATTTTTCTACGCTTTTTTGTTTGTATCTATTTTAAATAGCTTGGGTGAGGCGAAGTGAGCCCAGGTTTATGATATGATATCCTTCTGGAAACTCCAGATTTTTTACTTCGCATTATCCAGGCAACAAAAAGGAAAAATTCATGCGCTTATTAATGCTGGTTATTTATATACTTCTCATTATTATTGGCGTTAGTTTTGCTGCACTAAATGCTACTTCGGTAGATGTAAATTTTTATTTTAAAACGATATCTATGCCTATCTCAGTTTTAATGACGATTATGCTGGGCATCGGTATTTTAGTAGGCTTTATACTTTTTGTTGGGCGATATTTGCGCCTAAAAGCGGAATGCCATAAGATTAAAAATCAATTAAAATTAACTGAAAAAGAAATAAAAAACTTGCGATCAATCCCATTACAAGACCAGCATTAATTTTTTTGTTATTATACGGTCTAATATGCACAGAGGAGGGTAATAATGATTGATTTATGGCCATTACTATTGCCTGCTGCTGCTTGGTCAGGTTGGTGGATGGCAAATCGAAGTAAACCCAAAGAAGATCCAACCGTTTATAATCGTTTATCCCGTGAATACGTTGTCGGACTTAATTATCTCTTAAATGAGCAATCAGATAAGGCCGTTGATATTTTTATTAAATTATTAGAAGTTGACAGCGACACGGTAGAAACCCATCTTGCTTTGGGAAGTTTATTCAGACGCCGTGGCGAGGTTGATCGAGCTATCCGAATTCATCAAAATTTAATTGCAAGACCCCAGCTAAGCATTATACAAAGAAAAGAGTCTTTAATGGCACTTGGCCAAGATTATATGAGTGCTGGCTTATTTGATCGGGCAGAACGAATTTTTTTAGAAGTTGTAGAGCTAGGTGGGTCTAAAGAAACGTGTAGTTTGCATGGCCTATTAGCAATTTATCAGCAGGAAAAAGCATGGGAAAAGGCTTTAGATGTAGTTAAAAAATTGGAAATTTCAACTGGAACAAGTTTTCATAATCAAGCAGCCCATTATTATTGTGAAATGGCCAGTCAGGCATTAAAAACTAACGCAATTGATAGAGCCGCATACTGTATTAAACAGGCTATAGCTGTCGATAATGAATCTGTGCGTGCCAGTTTGATGAATGCAAGCCTTGAAATGAAAGAAGGGCGTTATAAACAAGCAATTCGCTCATTAAAACGTATTCCGCAGCAAGATGCAGATTTTTTAACGGAAATTATCGAGCCTTTAGTAATATGTCACAAAGAACTAAATACAATGGATGAGTGTGTTAAGTATCTTGAACAGACTTTAGAAAATAATCCCAGAGCCTCAGTAATTTTTGTTATTGCAGAGTATTTAAGACAGCAAAAAAATATGGATGCGGCTATAGATTTTGTAGCCGATAATTTAGGCAAGCATCCATCAATAAGGGGTTTAAATCAGTTAATTTATTGGCATCTAGAGTCTGCTCACGGGAAAGTTCGTGACAAATTACAAATGCTTCATGATATAACGAGTAAATTTTTAGATAATAAGCCAGTTTATCGATGTAATCATTGTGGTTTTGGTGGCAAGCATCTGCATTGGCATTGTCCCAGTTGTAAAAACTGGGGAAGAATGAAACCTGTCCATGGTTTGGAAGGATATTAACTAATTTTAAGAGATTATGATGCAATTTATCGATTTAAAAAAACAATATTCAATAATAGAAAACGAAATTCTGACAAGCATTAAAAACGTTTTAAATCATGGCCAGTACATTATGGGGCCTGAAATTACCCAGCTTGAAAAGCAATTGGCTGATTTTATAGGGGTAAAGCATGTCATTGTCAATTCGAGTGGAACAGATGCCTTATTAATGGCATTAATGGCTTTGGAAATTCAGCCCGGAGATGAAGTTATTACAACTCCTTTTAGTTTTTTTGCTACCACAGAAGTAATTGGACTTTGCCAGGCTAAACCTGTTTTTGTGGATATTGATCCGCTTACCTATAATATGGATCCGAGTAAACTCGAGGCCGCAATTACCAGTAAAACTAAGGCAATAATGCCTGTTGGATTGTACGGCCAATGTTCTGAGCATGATGAAATTAATGCCATTGCTGCTCATTATGGGATTCCAGTAATTGAAGATGCAGCACAAAGCTTCGGTGCAACTTATAAAGGTAACTATTCGTGTAATTTATCAACAATTGGATGTACTAGCTTTTTCCCATCCAAACCTTTAGGTGGATATGGGGATTCAGGAGCGTGCTTTACCAATGATGATGCTTTAGCGCAAAAACTCATTGAAATAAGAATTCATGGTCAAAATGCGCGTTATTGCCATAATCGCATAGGTATTAATGGACGTATGGATACCATTCAGGCTGCTGTTTTAATTGAAAAGCTGAAACTGTTCCCAGATGAAATCATTATGCGTCAAAGGGTTGCTAAGGCTTATGACCATATGCTTTCGCCATTAGTCAAAACACCTTTTATTCATAGTCATAACACCAGTGTTTATGCTCAATACACCATTGAAGTAAACAATCGAGATGCTTTTCAAAAGGCAATGAGCGAAGCAGGAATTCCAACTGCAGTCCATTATCCAGTACCGTTGCACCAACAAGCGGCCATGGCATATTTAGGTTACACAGTTGGTGATTTTCCTCATGCTGAATATGCAAGTAGTCGGGTGATTAGTTTACCTATGCATCCTTATTTGCAAGAAGCAGAACAAATGAAAATTGTTGCAGCGGTTAAAAACGCTCTAACAGTGCACGAAGAAGAGGCTATAGCATAAATGACACCTAAATTAATTGTTGCGCTTGATTTTGATAGCGAGCATGATGCTTTAAGTCTAATTGATAAGCTTGATCCAAGAAGTTGTGCTTTAAAAGTAGGTAGCGAGCTTTTTACTTTATTTGGCACTCATTTAGTAAAGCAATTGGTGCAGAAACAATTTAAGGTTTTTTTGGATCTGAAATTTCATGACATTCCTAATACCGTTGCAAAAGCTTGTATGGCAGGGGCTGAATTAGGTGTATGGATGATGAATGTTCATGCTTCTGGCGGGATGGCTATGATGCAGGCAGCACGAAAAGCAATTGATGCTTATGGTGCTGCTCGACCAATCTTAATTGCGGTAACTGTTTTAACTAGTTTTAATCAGAACGAATTAACTTCTATTGGGATCAATACACCGATTGTTGACCACGTAAATAAACTGGCAATTTTAACTAAAGAATCAGGTTTAGATGGGGTGGTTTGTTCCGCTCAAGAAGTTAACGTAATAAAAAGAGAGTGTGGTAATCAATTTATTACTGTTACTCCCGGAATTAGGCTTACAAGTGATTCAAAGGATGATCAATCAAGAGTGTTAACCCCCAAACAAGCCATTGCAGAAGGTAGTGATTATTTAGTCATAGGACGTCCCATCACCCAAGCATCAAATCCAGAAGCAGTTGTTGCAGAAATTCTAAAAAGTATTCAATAGTCATCAACTCGTTTTCCTTAACCTCCGGGTCGCATAAGCTGATATCAGGAGGTCTCTTTCACCTTCAATCACGTCAGAAAAGTGTAATTTTTGATTAATTAGTGCTATTTAATTTCTGATAAATTTGTGTTAATTATATTTGTGATGGTTAAAAATAATAAAACAGAGGATTAGCCAACTCAATTAAATACATCGGTACTAAAAAATAAAAACTCGAGTTAAGTAAAAACGAAATTTCAGCAGAGCAGGGAGCCCAATTCGAGAATAGCTAAGGTAAAACTGCTGAAGAGTTAATGGATTATCATAACTTAAGGATAAGTGATGACGCCACAACACGTAATAAGTCAGCTGCTTGACTCTGACTCAGCTCAATATACTCAAAATCTGGATTTATTAAAAAAAATTATTATTACGTCCTACTTAGGTCGTCTGCAGATCAACGGTTTGTCACCAGATAATAAAATTGCTTTGGGTAACTATCTATTTGATAACGAACAGATGATGTTTGATTTCACACGTCTTAGTGATGAGAAAAGAGCATTATTTATGCAATGGTTTTTGGAACCTCATCAACAAGATAAGTCTAAGGTTTTTTTAAGAGGTGTGGCGGTAAATGAATATCGAGGTTTCACCGCTGAGGTTCCTTTAAGTTGGTGGGGTAGAATAGTAAGCTGGTTTCAAGGAAAGTATTTAGAATATTGGAAAACAAGCGACTTAGATTTATCTCTGAAAAAAATATCCAATTATCAACTGACGGGAATTGAGATGTGCCAGGGAAATCATGGGATATTAATTGGTTTCAACCAATTCCTTGTCCCAGGTACTGGAACAAAGTATAAGAGCCCAAATGATGCACAGCAAGAGCCTTTAGGAAATACAAAGAGAGTTTTTATCACAGATAAATTAGTCGATCAGCTTATTTCGCTCAATATAGGAAACATCAAATTTGAATCGGTGTGCAAAAGTCCTCATCCCCAATCTATAGAAGTGTCTGATCTACAAGAACGTCTCGATAAAATGCATGATTATCGAAAAATGCAGCGATTTATGTCGATGAAGCCCTGGTATATGCGAATTTGGAGCTGGTTATTTCCTTGGCTGAGTGATGAAAAAGTTAAAAGCAAATCTATTAAAGAGAAGCAAGTAGTTCCTTTATATGAAACAAAAAAGGTAGAAATATTTCGCTTCTTAAAATCACATGAGATCTTAGTTAGAGAAAGAAAACCTAATGTTAAAAATCTCGTTCTTTGTGGTGGTGGTGCAAAAATTTTTGCACATATTGGTGTTTGGAAGGCGCTGAATGAAGCAAAAATATCTCCTGAAAAATTTGCTGGTAGTTCAGCTGGCGCCATTATGGCTTTAATGTGCTATTTAGGTTATTCAGCATCTGAAATTGAGGAGTTATTTAAACATTTTAAACATGAACATTTAGTACATTTTGACATTAATATTAATGGAATTTCTGAGGCTCATTCGTTAAAGACTGCTCTTGATTATGCAATTGCAAATAAATTAAATCAAATTGTTGCTAAGTATCAAATCCCATATCCAAAAGGGCCAATTACGTTTGCAACCTTAGAAGAAATTAGACAGAAATACCCTGATTGTGGCATAGGAAAAGAGTTAGTGGTTACGACTACGAATAAACGTCAAGGAACAACCCGATATTTCTCATTCTTACGCTCACCAGATTTTGAAGTGAGTGAAGCAGTTAAAACATCTGCAAGTTTTCCTATAGTTTATAGATCAACGGTGATTGATGGAGATGAGCATAATGATGGTGGGGTATTGAATAATTTTCCCACGGAAGCTTTTGTTGATGATCACACTACACTACTGGAATCAGAATATGGCAATAATTTAAAAGTATTAGCGGTCAAGTTTGATGATGGGCCTGAACGAAAGGCAATTGATCGTGTAATGGATAGAGTATATCGGGAAAATATCGTTTTAAACTGGATATATCGTTTGCTAACAGGTGTTAGTGATCCTGCCAGTGGTTGGGAAAAAGACCGTTTGAAATTGAGAAAATATGCATGTCAATCTATTGTGATTAATGTTGATAATGTATCTAGCTCATCGTTTACTGTCGGTGAGGAAACCAGAAAAAAAATGATTGACTCAGGTTATGAAGAGACAAAAAACTACTTAAATTTGCGGTATCACAAAAATGAATCAGATGAATATGAAAATGAGGAGTTTATGTATGAGACATTTAGTTCGCTAGGTGAGTTACTCTCTTATTGTTGTTATAGAGGGGATAAGAAATGGTTTGATAAAGTGTATCAACTTATTGAGGAATCTACTGCTCCTAATCGTATTGAGCTAATAAAGCAGGCCCAAGAATTAAAGGCCCTTTATTTCAACTCAGGCTCTTCTTCATTAAGAGGTTCCTCACATGACGAGCATCCATTAACATTCTTTGGAAATGAAATACCGAATGTCTTATCTTCTAGTAGAACTGATAATCATCAAATTTTGCTAGCAGTATATCCAGTGTTTTTAAAATTATCATCATCATTCCTAAAAGACGGCACAGACAAAAAAATCTTTGATTATGCTCGCCATTCTTTTTTGTTGAAAAATCCTTTTGCATGTTTAGACCATTTTGCAAAAATTCGCAATGAGACGCATATCATCCTACACATTGTTATTAATTTATTAAAAGAGCTTAGAAAAAACCCCAACGAAAAGGTATATGCAGCATTGAGTCAAGTGCTTGAGTTATTGAATGAGGATAAAAACCTTGATAAAGAAGAGTATTTTGCGCGTTGGGATTTGTCCTTGCCTCAATGTTTACGTATGTTACGTTTATTGAATAAGGATGCGCAAATTAATACTCACTTACTTCGAGCCATGAGCAGGAAAAGTGAGCCTATGCAAACAGTAGTTTCAGGTGTTTATCATGAAGAAGATGGTCATAGTGACTCCGAGCCTGATGGGGCATTTTCTTTTAGTATGTAATTTTTTTGAAATACATGCTATTTTGTTTGCACCAACTCGCACCATGAATAGACAAGGAATCTGTTTGTTCCATGAAAATAAAAGGTTTTACACTTCTTGAATTGCTTATTGCGATGACCCTATTTTTAGGGTTATCAATAATAGGAATTGCTTCATACACTTATTTTATCAATAAAAATGAGCAACAAACAATCATTGATGAACTGCGAACGGCAATTCAATATGCCAAGATCCAGGCTATGATTCTTGGCAACCCTGTATACCTTGCTCCTTTAAATAGCTCATCAGATTGGTCAAACGGTGTGGTTTTGAGATTCTTAAATAAGCAAACAAATCAACTGAAACTAATTTATCAATGGCAATGGAGTCATCCTCGTTGGCGTTTGAGTTGGGAGGGGGCTGGTTCAACAAAAAAGATTATATTTGCAACGTCTCTAGGCCAAGGAATGAGCAATGGACATTTTATCCTAGTGAATAAAGTGACTCATGAGCAAGTCACTATGATTTTAAATCGACTAGGAAGAATAAGAGTCAAAGGTCACCCTATCAAGGAATAGGCATAGTTGAGCATAGACAGAACGTCTCCCTGTGGCCTATTATGAATAAGATTCAGCAATAACTTGTCGCTGGTGCGTTAATTTTGTAAGATCTTACTGAAATATATTTTGTTATAAGTAGCTAAGATCCATGCCTATTAATCCCCAATCTATTTTTACAGTAAATGCTCAAAGTTCTGAACATCTTTCAGAATGGCTTAATCACCAAGCGTCATTAACTGACAAATTGTACCAAATAAAAGGTGATGCTCAAATTGAGCTTATTTCCCAATGTTGGGTGAATACTGATTGGTGGGATAAAAATCTTCTACAGATTCAAGATGAAATGGCTTTTCAACGTGAAATCATTATGAAAAGTGGTGGTGTCGCTTATTGGTATGCTCGCAGTATTATTCCCAAAAAATGTTATGATCTTGATCCTGCTTTCTTTGGCCGTCTAAAAGATGAATCAATAAAAAATTTAATTTTTAATGAAGAGAAAGTACATCGTCTTAAATGGTTCAGCTATCCTGCTGATCAGCAATGTTTAGAATACTATTGGGTCAAACGACATGTAAACTCAGTTAATGGAGTACTCTGGGTTCGCCTCGCAGAATTCTCATTTCAACAAAAGGAATCATTTTACTTAGTTGAAATTATGTTACCCGAACTGGAAAGGATTACTCCATGAAATGGGATGCATATTGGCGATTAATGCGCTTTGATAAACCTGTTGGAATTTTGTTGCTTTGGTATCCAACAGCATGGGCATTGTGGCTCGCAAATAAAGGGATGCCTTCACTGAGACTATTCATCCTTTTTTTATGTGGTACTGTCCTGATGCGTGCTGCAGGATGTGTTATCAATGATATTGCAGATCGAAATATCGACAAACATGTTGCTCGCACTAAGTTCAGACCGTTAACTGCTGGTGAAGTCAGCTTAGCGGAAGCCTTTATTTTATTAATAATATTACTTTTAACCGCATTATTTATATTAATTCAGTTACCTCGTAATTGTTTTTATCTGGGATTAATCGCGTTATTTGTGTCCTTTTTATATCCATTTTGCAAACGCTTTCTAGAGGCGCCACAAATGATTCTTGGCTTGGCATTTTCTATGGGTATTCCCATGGCTTATGTCGCCTCAGATTTGGCTTTAAATGCGGAATGTTTCTTATTATTTCTAATGAATTTTTCTTGGATTCTTGTTTATGACACCATGTATGCTATGGCGGATAAAGAGGATGATTTAAGAATTGGTGTCAAATCTACTGCAATATATTTTGCAAGCCATGACCGATTGATTATTGCTTTATTGCAAAGCTTATTTCACAGTTTGTGGTTGTGTTGGGCATTGATGGAGCAGACAAACTTGTGGTTTTATATCTTTTGGTTTGTAGCAGGTATAGTCTTGATTCATCAACAAAAGCTGATTAATAAAAGAGACCCACAAGATTGTTTTAAAGCATTTATTGTGAGCGCCTATTACGGTGCATGGATGTGGTTAGCAGTCGCTCTTGCTCGATAATTACTCCATGAAGAAATTATTGATGAGGGCTATCTCTATCTTCCTTATCAAATTTTTTTTCATCAAGATCTCTCATGCCCTGAACAATGCTTTTCATTTTTTTCTGTAGCATCTCCTGTTGTTCTTCTTGAGGTTGTACAGTGGGGTCTGTTGTGGGAGCTTGTTCTGATTTTTTCGGTTGTTGAACTTCTTCGCGGAGTTTTATGGGTCTTACTTTGGGATCATATTCTATTAAAGTATAGGGTTTGATGCTATCTTCTTCGTGCTCGCATTCCTCTTTATTTTTCGCCATTAAATCGAACTTGGCGCTTTCACCTATAAGAATAATAGGTTTTCCTTCTGGTGACTTATAAACGGCTGCAACACCGTAATTATATGCGGGACCTACATTCTCTGCGGCTTGCACTAAAATTTTTGGTCCTTTCTCCTTAAAATGTTCTTGTAAATTTTTCGCAAAAGTTAATGCTTTTCCAGTATTTAACGCCACTCCTTTTTCGAAAATGAGTATTTCTCCAATCTCAGATGCGGGTATCGCGTCAAATAGAGGCTTTCCACCTAAGACAGTTCCTGTATTCTCTTTGATATTGATAAACGGGGTATTACCATGATAAAGCCCGATATCTCCATTTTTAAACATAAATATAGCTGGAAAACATGAGGCTAATGAATGAGTTAATATAATTCTATTGTCTTTTGCTTTTAGTATTTCTAGAGAGCCAATACCTACATTTATGGCTTTTGCCTGTGCTTCTTCAGCGATTACTAAAGCAGATGCATGATAAGGGCCTGAGGGTAATTCTTTTGTCGTCTTGACCTGGGGTTGACCTTCAGAATCATTAACTATAGTTAAAATAGGCATGGGGTATCTCCAAATAAACTGACCTATATCCATAATAATAGAGTAGATAATTAGAAGTTGTTTTTTTAACCAACTTAATGGAGAGAGTGCGGGCTAATGTATTCTGTTGTTCGCAGCATGGACGAAATTTATATCTTGCATGGAAGTAAGTACACGTGTCCAAACTTAGAAAACAAGCTGATGCTCCGATGCGAGATGATATAAATCCTGAAGAGCATGGTAAGCAATTTAAATCTAATTAGCATTTACATAATCATTAAATAATGGGTATTAAGTGATTTATCTATCAAATCAAGGGACAGCATTGGTGCCTATGTCCCAAGAAAACAAGTCGAGGGACATGGGAATAAGGTTAAGTTCCTGAAATCACCTTTTTTGAAATGAGGAGGAACAAGAAACAGTTCATATTTTAAAACGTCTCACTGCCATTATCTGCAACAACACGGGTGTGTTTTCCATAAATGACAAGAATTTTTTGTTTTGCTTTTAGTTTGAGATCCTCTGCCTGAACTACAGAAATAATTCCGCCAGAGTTTAATCTAATGACGTATTCAACACCACGTGTTTGGCTGTAGCCATTATCAACAAAACTATTATTTGCGCTTTTTGTTGTATTATTCGTGTTGCGATGCAAATTTACAGGGCGTTTAGAAATAACAGTACCTGGAATTACTTTTTTAATCTTGCCAACTTCACTTGTATCATACTCACCGGGAGGTAAGGCTTTATTACAGCTTATTAAAATAAAGCCAAAAAGTAATACTAAAACAGATTTAAATAGGTTGTTTCGATTCATAAGACATAAACTCCAGTTAGGAACATGGCCGAACTAATTGTCCTCAAGATAGGTCACGGAGAAATTATCTTGCAATCATTAGAGAATTATTCGTGTCATGTCATCAATTTATATTGGCCGCACGCAGTATAACCGAGAATTAAATGATTTTTAACAGTTCATCTAATAAACTGCTTGCGCCTATGCGAAACCAGCTTTGGTTAATTTGTTTTTTAATGATTAATTCTGCGAGTATCGCATAATGGTATGCATCCTGGGGCTTTTTAACCCCGCCTGATACCTTAACGCCACATTCTGCTTGTGTATCTCTAATGGCACTTAAAATAGCAAATACTGCGGATAAAGATGCTCCAACAGGTATTTTACCTGTAGATGTTTTAATAAAGTTGCAACCTAACTCAATTAACTCATTACTTACATTGTAAACGGTTTGCATATCAGGAAACGCGCCCGTTTCCAAGATAATTTTTAATGCAAGATTGTGTTGTTTACATAATTTTGAGACAGCATGACATTGGTTTAATGCCTTTTGATGTTGTCCTTGTAGATACATCTGATAGGGGAGGACAAAATCAATTTCAGCCACACCCAACAGCATTGCTTTTTCTATAGATGCAAGTGAAGAATCTAATGAATCATTTCCCTGAGGAAAGTTGATAACTGTAGCTAAGGGAATGGTATTTTGTGAGGAAAATTGTTCTAAGTGCTGCAAGTAAACACATATTGCGGCAACTCGATTCAGATTTGCATTCTGTTTTAGCTGAGATAATGATTCAACGGTTGCTTGCTCATCCAATAAGGTGAGATCTATTGTCTGAATGAGTTGCTCAGCTGTTATGGCTCTATGAGCATAACCCCCAAGCAACAGATGCATGACTTCGTTAAAGTGGTTCGCTAATGTCACTTTAAGCTCGCAATGTATTGTTTTAGGATGCGATTCAACTTTTCCGCTGCTCCTTCTGCCATTGCAACGACTGAGTCATGGCTATGGGCTGTTTTTGAAAGACCAGTAGCGTAATTAGTAATCATGGCAATTACTGCTACATGCATGGAGCAGTGATTGGCTACTAAAACTTCCGGAACTGTAGACATTCCAACTGCATCTGCTCCCCAAAGTTTAAATGCTCTAATTTCTGCGGCTGTTTCATAGTGAGGGCCTAAAACAGAGATATAAACCCCTTCAGTCAGTTTTATTGAGTTTTGTTCTGCAATTGATAATAAATCAAAACGCATTTGTTGATCATATGCGTTATCCAAAGGATAAAATCTTGGGCCAAATTCATCATCATTAGGACCGATTAGAGGATTACTTGGTTGTAAATTAATATGATCTGATATGAGCATTAATTCTCCAGGGCCAACATCTTCTCTTAATGAGCCTGAGGCATTGGTTGCAATAAAATAATTGCATCCTAAAAGTTTCAATGTACGAATATAGGTTTTAACTGTTTCATAGTTTTCTATACCTTCATACGTATGAGCGCGACCTTGCAAACATACTACGCCTACGTTGTTCCAATATCCGAGAATTAAATTGCCACCATGTCCTTGTACGGTAGTTTTAGGGAAGCCAGGTAACTCTTCATAATTAATACGTACTGAATCGTGCAACTCATCGGCAAATTTACCTAATCCTGAACCCAAAACTATGCCAATAGTTGGCTTAAATGAAGGATGTAGTTTCTGGATATATTTTGCTGCTAAATGAGCATAGCTCTGCTTTGTTGCAGTATCTGTCATACAAATGTTCCTATTATGTTAACTTAGGAAAAGCAGTTATCAACTGCTTTTCCTCGGTTTAAGGGTTAAAATCAAACTTAAAAGCCAGGGGCAGGAGCTCATCAATTTTTAAGCTACGCAATATTGAATCTTTATCACATAGATGAATTATTGTATCAGGTGTTGAAAACTCATAAATTCTTTGTCGGCATGCACCACATGGGGAGCACAATGAATTTGCTCCTGAGAGTACAACCATACTTTTAATACACTGCTCACCTGCAGAAACCATAGCGGAGATTGCAGAGGTTTCAGCACAAACTGCCAAACCATAAGAGCTATTTTCCACATTGACGCCCGTATATAAATTATCTTTATCCGTACAAATACAACTGGCTACACTAAATTTAGAGTAGGGTGAGTAAGAGTGGGAAAGTGCTTGATAGGCGTTTGAAATCATTTTCTTAATTTTAGGGTCCATAATCAACTCAATAAAAACAATAGATATTATGTATTCAATTATAAAGAACTATTGGTAGTAAGACTACGTCCAATATCATGTTTCTCATCATCAATTAATTCAGAAGGTTTGGGAGATGGTTTAACTGGCTTATCATTTGTTCTATTAAATAAACCGTTCCAACAACCTGGCTCTGGTGTATCAGAAAGTTCTAAAGCAGGAGATGGACCCAATGTATCACTCATTTGAGCATAACTTTCAGGTGTTGGAGTTGGTTTATGGTCGCCAAATGCAGAGTTCAGCCAGAACTCAAATGCTAATGCACCAAGCCCTACGCAAACGATTAGTGAAAAAATAGTAATTGGTATTGCCAAAGGCGGGAAGAAAAACATAAGCGTGGCAGCGATTGCGGTTACTAAAGTAATTGCACATGTCGTTGCAGCGTAAGACAAATAGGTTTTTTGTTTGGAATAAGAAAAATTGTCATCCTGGGCCGGTGGATTTTTTAATTTATGATATTCTCCAATTGTCCATATGATGTTTCCCAAAAGAAAGAGCCAGGCTGCAGGAGGAAATAATGCAGGTATAAAAACCGCAGCAACGCTGATTACTGTTGCAATTAGTCCTACTAATGAAGAAAGAAGGAACTGCTCTTTAATCTGAGCAAAACCATACCATTTACGATAATGTTCCTCATGATCTGGATGGAGAAGGCATGCCGTAAGCCAAGAAAGATAAGCGAGTAAATAAACCCCAAGAGAAACAAATCTGAAGATGGCAGATACAAGTGGGAACGGTATATACTGAAGCTTGGAAAGCAAAAAGCCAGAGAAGAAAAAAATACCACTTGCTTTATCTAACTTCTGAGCTACGGTCATTATAAAAATAGTCCTGAGGAGCCTATAACCCTGCGAATTGTACCTTAATTAGACAGAAAAAAACAGTTCTGTTTCATGAAATTTAAAGGAATTACTCACTGATAACGTTTTATGTAGTTATAGTTGTGTTTAATTCAGGTTTTTCTATTATAACTAGACTCGTTGAGTTAAGAATAATTCGTACAAGTAACCCTCCGTCAGGGTTATTTAAAGCCATAATTTTACCATGATGCAATTGAACTGCACGAGAGGCAATCGCCAAACCTAAGCCATATCCACCGGTTTTTTTGGTTCTTGATGTATCTACTCTATAGAACGGATTAAAAATTCGCTCGAGCTGATCCTCAGAAACACCAGGCCCTTCATCACTAATATCGATACATACATGTTCTTTTGTTTCATCATATTTTAATGAAACGGTAACGTGCTTGGCCGCAGGCGAGTAATGTAGCGCGTTACGAACTACGTTTTCGACCGCTCTGTGAATTAAACGTTCATCGATCAATAAGTGACAAGGTTCAATTATACCTGCTTGAACTCTAGGTGTATCTTCACCAACTTCATAATTAGCATCTTTAATGATACTGACTAAAAGTGCAGAAAGATCAGTTTCATTTAAATTAAGCTCGGTTGTGGATTTTTCTAAACGAGCAAAGTCCAAAACCTCAGTGATTAAAGCGTTTAATCGTGAGCATTCAAGCTCCATGCGATTAAATTCTGTATCAGCTAAATGTTGCGTTTTATTGCGTCCCAACTCAATGGCAATTTGCAGTCGAGCAAGAGGAGAGCGTAATTCATGAGAAATATCTTGTAGCAGTCTCTCTTTTGAGCTCACTAAAGTTTCTAGTTGCTCTGCCATACGATCAAACTCTTTACTTAATTGAGCAATTTCATCATTATGATGTCCTCTTAAGGGCCCGACACGAGTATTTAATTTTCCAGTCGCAATTGATTTGGCTGCCATACCTAAAGATCGCAAAGGTTGTGTTAAATAACGTGATAATAAGTAACAAATAAGTCCGCTTATAAAGGTGGCTAAGATAAGACGAATAGCAAGTCCTGCCCAGGGAACGCCAACAAAATGATAGATTGGTTTTTCACTAACCGCAGCAAGACGATAAAATTTTCCTGAGGTTGATAAAATTTCGTGACTTACAATAAGTTTCCCTGATTTTAAAATACCTTCACTTAGTTGTTCCTGAAGTAGGTTTTCGGCGACTTCTTTTACATTAGCAGGTGCTGCTTGTGTTCCAATAATTTCACCGGTACTGGATAATAAATAAAGTGACATATGGCGAGATATGCCGATTTTATTCAGCCATTTTAATAAAGCAGCTTGTCTCCCTGACTCATAAGTTGCAACTGCTGCATTCGCATAGCTGTCCATAAATAGTTGCTCTTGTGCAGGTAACGATGATTTTTGCACAATATGACTAATGACCCATGCAGTAGTGAAAATAATAAGAATGGTGGCTAACCAAAATGAAATAAAAATTTTCCAATACAAACTACGCATTAAACATATATCCAAAGCCACGAACCGTCTTAACTATCGGTTCGCCTTGAGGATTATCTCCTAACTTATTTCTTAGATTGCTGATATGCACGTCAATGCTGCGATCATAGGCAGTATATTTTCTACCGAGAGCATATTCAGTGAGTTCTTCTTTTGAAAATGCTTGTCCTGGTGATTTAATAAGCATTTCTAAAATATTAAACTCTGCATTTGTGAGCTCAAGATAATTTCCTGCCATAGTTACATGGCGTTTAGAACAGTCAACAACGATATTGTGTTGTTCAATAATCGGTCTTGATGTGGGGATTTTTTGAGTGCGTCTTAAAATAGCACGTAAACGAGCCACTAGTTCTCGGGGATTACATGGTTTAGGCAAATAATCATCTGCACCGATTTCAAGACCAACGATACGATCAATATCATCCCCTCGAGCGGTTAACATAAGAACAGGGGTCTCCAAATGTTCTCGAATTGCTTTCAATACTTCAAAACCATTTAATTTAGGGAGCATGACATCGAGAATAATTGCGTCAAAAGTCTGATTTAATGCTTTTTTTACGCCACTTTCACCATCATGAACACATACAGCATTAAACCCCTCCGGTACCAGATATTGGGCTAATAAGTCAGTTAGTTCTATGTCATCATCAATTATGAGAATATTACCATTCATAGTTCATTATGCCTTACGTTTATCAATACATTCCATTAACTTAATTCTTCTGGCATCGGCATTAATAATCCTAAATTCAAAAGAATCAATCGTAATGGTTTCCCCTCGTGAAGGTAAATGACCAAAACTATTCATTACAATCCCACCAATTGTATCATAAAATTCATCACTAAAATCCGCGCTTAGTTGTTCATTAAATTCATCAATGGGCATATGAGCTTTTACAATATAGTGTCCATCTTCATGTACTTTAAGGTAGGCATCTTCGTCGATATCAAACTCATCTTCAATATCGCCAATTATTTGTTCAATAATGTCTTCAATGGTTACAAATCCGGAAACTTCGCCATATTCATCTACAACAATAGCCATATGATTTTTGTTGCTGCGAAACTCACTAAGAAGGCTATCCAAACGTCTGCTTTCAGGCACAAAAGCAGTTAATCGACAAATATCTAATAGATCAAAGGTTTCCAAATTAGAGGATTGATAGCGCAGTAAATCTTTTGCATGCAATATTCCAATGATTTCATTAGAATCTGTATCAAGCACTGGAAACCTTGAGTGGCCAGTCTGGGTTACTGTTTTTAGAATATCGCAGAATTCATCATCTTGTTTAATACAAACCATCTGATTCTTAGGCAACATGATATCCCGTACGCGCATCTTGGAGAATGAAATAGCGCCTTCTATCATTGCTAAAGTTTCAGCACTAATAAGAGCGCGAATTTGAGCGTCCCTTAATAAACTAACAAGTTCCTCTTGATTTTGTGGTTCTCCCTGTAAAAATTGTTTCAGGCGAGCAAACCACTTACTATTATCTTCCTCTTTATTCAAGTTCAATATCCTCTGCGGTATAAGGATTAGGAAACCCCAGCTCCGCTAACAATTTAATTTCAATAGCTTGCATTATGGTTGCTTCATCATCCTTAATATGATCATAGCCCAATAAATGCAATATTCCATGAATCAAAATCAACGCCCAATGGGCCTCTAAAGGCTTACTCAATTGATTACTTTCTTCTAATAATACATGCGGACAAATCACTACATCACCTAAAAGCGGACATTCAAGCTGTAGTTCAGGAGGCAATGAACTAGGAAATGCCAGCACATTTGTAGTTTTATTTTGTTTTCTGTAAGTATGATTTAAATAAGTCATTTCTTCAGGTGTAACCAGACGAATTGTTAACTCAGCTTCTTTTTGATAATCCCTCAACGCCAGGTGTGCTAGACGTGTTAATTCGTCTTCACTAACGGGTAGGGATTCATCAGTTGCATTTTGAACATCAATATAATAATTCATTATTTTTTTCCTGTTGAAGCATTATCATAGCAGTCAACAATTTTAGATACTAATGGATGTCGTACTACTTCGCGACTTGTGAACGTGTGAATACTAATTTCCGGTATTTTTTTGAATAATCCTACTGCATGGGCAAGCCCTGAATCAATACCTTTTGGTAAATCTACTTGGGTCATATCTCCAGTTACCACAGCTTTTGAACCAAAACCTATGCGTGTTAAAAACATTTTCATTTGCATAATGGTCGTATTTTGGGCTTCATCAAGAATGATGAATGATTCGTTTAACGTTCGGCCACGCATGAACGCCAAAGGCAACACTTCAATAATATCGGTTTGAATTAATTTTTGTGTTTCTTTGAAACCGATCATTTCATACAGTGCATCATAAATAGGTCTTAAATAAGGCAATACCTTTTCCACCAAATCTCCTGGCAGAAAACCTAATTTTTCACCAGCTTCAACTGCTGGCCTAACAAAAATCAATCGTTGTACTTCACCTTTTTCAAAACATTGTATGGCCTTTGAAACAGCCAAATAAGTTTTTCCAGTTCCAGCAGGGCCTACAGCAAACGTGATGTCAAAGCGATCAATTGAATCGAGAAAATCAGCTTGTTTGTTATTTCGCGCAGCAATCGATTTTCGGCATAATTTAACGTGATGAACATTATGAATCATTATTCTTTGGTTTTCCTTAATGAAGAACTATATATTATCAGTATAGTATTTATTATACTGCAAATTAGAAACACGCAAGAATAGTGCAGAAAGCTCATCTTCTGCAAGATTTATGGTACAATCATTCTTTTTGATATAACGCGCATCCATGATCGATCTTCATTGTCATAGCAATTTTTCTGATGGAATGTTAAGTCCAAAAGAATTAATACACAAAGCACAAAGTCAAAAGATTACGTGTCTGTCACTTACCGATCATGATACTGTTACCGGTTATCCAGAGTTACTTGATGCAGCTGCTGCAACATCCATTAAAATAATTAACGGCATAGAACTTAGTGCTCGCTGGAAAAAACATGAGTTACACATTCTAGGCTATCAAATTAATCACACGGCAAGTCTTCTTGAACTTATCGAGCGGCAAAATCTAAGTCGAATCGAGCGCGCACAGCAAATTGGTACTGCTTTAGATTTATTGGGTATTTCAGATGCATATTTAAAAGCGTGTGATTTGGCAGGTCATAAGCGAGTGGGTAGACCACATTTTGCCCAAGTTCTCGTTAATGAAGGTATGGTTAAGGATCTTGCGGCTGCGTTTAAACGTTTTTTAGGTCGAGGTAAGAGCGCCTATGTGCCGACTCCTTGGGTTAGTATTCAAGAAGCAGTGCAGGGCATTATTGCTGCTGGTGGTCAGGCAGTTATAGCGCATCCACTTAAATACGGATTGACGCGTTCTAAATTGCATGAGTTAATTAATGAATTTAAAGAGGCTGGTGGAGCAGGAATAGAAGTCGTCTCGGGAGAAATGACAGTAACCGAAATAAATGAAATGGCTGCAACATGTCTGCGCTTTCATTTATTAGCTTCTTCAGGTTCCGACTATCATGGGAATATTGCTTCACGAGTTAATCTTGGAAGTCAGAAACAACTACCAATAAACTGTACGCCTATTTGGCATGAATGGAACATCTAACAGGGGACTTTAATGAGTCAGTTTTTTGCATTACATCCTGACAATCCGCAAGCTCGTTTGTTGAGAAAGGCGGTGAATATAATCGAAGAAGGGGGATTAATTGTTTATCCTACAGATTCAGGCTACGCATTAGGTTGTAGTTTAGGGAACAAGGCTGCGCTTGAGCGTATTAGAAGATTACGCCAATTGGATAAAAATCATAACATGACTCTCGTGTGTCGAGATCTATCCCAACTTGGCACTTATGCCCGAGTATCAAATCCAATATTCCGATTATTGAAAGCATTCACACCAGGTTCTTATACTTTTATTCTTAATGCAACGCATGAAGTTCCTCGCCTAATGTTGCATCCAAAAAGGAAAACTTTGGGATTACGTGTTCCTAATAATATGATTACTCTTGCACTGTTGGAGTGTCTTGAGGCGCCGTTAATGAGTACTACATTAATTCTTCCCGGTGCTAAGGCTCCATTAAGTGAACCTGAAGCGATTCGTGATCTACTAGGAAATCAAATTGATTTGGTTATTGATGGTGGTAATTGCGGTCATGAACCTACAACGGTAATTGATTTAACAGGTGATTATCCAGTCATAATAAGGGAGGGGAAAGGTGATCCGGAGCCCTTTAGATAATTAATAAAGAATATATACGTTTCTATAATATTTAAAAAGAGGATATTGATGTCAGCACTATTTAGTTCCAATAAACGAGTTGTTTCTGGAATGCGAGTCAGCGGAAGATTACATCTTGGTCACTACCATGGTGTAATAAAAAATTGGGTCAAACTACAACATCAATATGATTGCTTCTTTTTTGCAGCCGATTGGCATGGCTTAACAACACAATATGATGAACCAGGTTTTATTGAAAAACATCTATGGGATATGATTATTGATTGGCTGGCTTGTGGTGTGAACCCTGGGTTATCACGAATATTTATTCAATCATGGGTACCAGAGCACGCGGAGCTTCATTTACTTTTATCAATGATTACTCCTTTGGGGTGGCTTGAGCGGGTACCGAGCTTTAAAGATCAGCAAGAAAAGATAAAAGAAAAAGATTTATCAACATATGGTTTCTTAGGCTATCCCTTATTACAAAGCGCTGATGTTCTAATTTATCATGCTGATTATGTTCCAGTTGGAGAAGATCAGGTATCTCACATTGAGTTGACCCGAGAAATTGCGCGCAGATTTAATCACATCTATGGCAAGGAACCTAATTTTGAAGAGCTTGCAGCTGAAGCAATTAAAAAAATGGGGAAAAAGAATAGCAAGTATTATAGTGAATTACGCCGGCAATTTCAGGAGCATGGGAATCATGAGGCAATTAAAACGGCACAGGCTCTTTTAGAAGATCAATCTAACTTATCTATTGGAGATAAAGAGCGCTTGTTAGGCTATTTAGAGGGCAGCGGTAAAATTATTCTACCTGAACCCCATCCACTTCTTACTGAGACTGCCAAAATGCCTGGCCTTGATGGACAGAAAATGTCCAAATCTTATCACAATACAATTATGTTAAGAGAAGCACCAGACCAGGTTGAAAAAAAGGTACTGACTATGCCTACTGATCCTGCGCGAGTCAAACGTACAGACCCTGGCGAACCTGAAAAATGTCCAGTTTGGCAATTCCATAAAATTTACTCAAATAATGAAGTGAAAGATTGGGTGCAAAAAGGTTGTCGCTCTGCAGGAATTGGTTGTATTGAATGTAAAAGACCTGTTGTGGACGCGATTAATAAAGAGTTACAACCTATTCAGGAGGCGATTGCTGAATATGAATCTGATTTAAGTTCAGTGAAACGAATCGTTTCTGAAGGAAGTGAGGCAGCACAAGAAGTGGCTAGTAAAAACTTGAGCACAGTCCGAGAGGTCATGGGACTGGATTATTGATACTAAGTTTCATAGAGCTTGTTTCAACAGGCTCTAAGGAAACAATCCTGGGTCACATGTTTCTCCCATTCTATTATTTATTATGCCAATCTTTAAAAGGGCTCTGTAAGAGCCGGTTAAGAATGAGTTGTGAGCATGGGTATTGAAAATATTGAGATATCAAACAATCTGGAAATAAAAGCCATAGTTGATGGTAAGGAGCTTACAGAGCTTCCGGATGATTTATTTATTCCACCTGATGCACTAGAAGTACTGTTGGATTCTTTTAGCGGCCCACTCGATTTACTTTTATATCTTATTCGCAAACAGAATATTGATATTTTGGATATTCCTATTGTAAGTATTACCAAACAATATTTGCATTACATTCAATTGATGGAGTGCAGACGATTGGAGTTGGCCGCTGATTATTTATTGATGGCTGCTATGCTTGCAGAAATAAAGTCACGACTATTGCTACCGGCTCCACCCACGAGTGATGATGAAGAGGAAGAAGATCCCCGAATGGCATTGGTACGAAGACTTCAAGCCTATGAGCAAATAAAAATTGCTGCAGAGCTTCTTGATGCGCTTCCTCGACAAGAACGCGACCATTTTATCATTCAAGTAGCTCCTTCTGAGCTTGAGCGAATAGTTGTGCATCCAGAGGTTCAGCTTGAGGATTTAATTGAAGCAATGAAATCATTGTTGCAAAGAGAAGAACAAATAAGTCATCATCAGGTTTCACGTGAGGCGTTATCTGTTCGTGAACGAATGAGTCATATTTTGTTGCAACTACAGGAGCACAAAGTTTTAGAGTTTAATCAACTATTCTCCGCTAAAGAAGGACGAATTGGGTTGGTTGTTTCTTTGTTAGCGATTTTAGAGTTAGCAAGACAATCACTTATTGTAATAACACAAAATGAAGCATTTTCTCCAATACATTTACAGGCAGCATAAAATGGATGAAAAGGAATTAAAAAATATAATAGAAGCATTACTTTTAAGTGCCAATGAACCCATATCACTAGACAGATTATTAGAAGTTTTTGATGAATGGCAAAGACCTACTAAAGAGCACTTGAGTTTTATTATCAATGACTTAAGAGAAGATTATACAGCCAGGTCTTTTGATCTTATTCAAGTTGCAACAGGTTTTATGATACAAACTAAAAAAGAATATAGTCACTGGATTGCGCGAATGCAAATCGAGAAGCCAACTAAATATTCTCGAGCTTTACTTGAAACTTTAGCTATTATTGCTTATAAGCAACCAGTTACACGAGCCGATATTGAGGAGTTACGTGGAGTTACCGTAAATAGTCAAATAATGAAAACGTTATTGGAAAGAGAATGGATTCGTGTTTCTGGTTATAAAAATGTAGCAGGTAAACCTGCTGTATACACAACAACAAGAGAATTTTTAAATTATTTTAATTTAAAATATTTAAATGAACTTCCAACCTTACCAGAGGTTATGGAAGCATTGACCTTACATAATCCTAATGAAGAGTATATTACCGAATGAGCAGCGAAAGGTTACAAAAAATACTAAGCCAGGCAGGTCTTGGATCGCGACGAGAGATGGAGCGCTGGATAGAAAATGGTTGGGTACAAGTGAATGGAAAGCCTGTAAAATTAGGGGATTCAGCAAGTGCTGAAGATAAAATCACAGTAAAAGGGAAGTTAATCCCTAATCCACTTAAGGTAAGACAAAACATACGTATTCTACTTTATCACAAACCTGTTGGTGAAATTTCAAGTCGTCATGATCCTAAGTTTGAGAAAACAGTTTTTGATCGTTTGCCCCATTTACGACAAGGGCGATGGGTACAAGTAGGGCGTTTGGATTTAAATACGTCTGGATTGCTTATATTTACCAATAATGGTGATTTAGCCAATCAATTAATGCATCCTAAATATGAATTAGAAAGGGAGTATGCTGTTAGAGTTCATGGTCAGGTTAACCCTGATGCATTAAATAAACTGCAAAAAGGCGTTGAGCTTGAAGATGGAATAGCTAAATTTACTCGCTTGGAGTTTCGTGGCGGTGAGGGAACTAACTCTTGGTATCATGTGACCTTAAATGAAGGACGTAATCGAGAGGTTCGACGTCTGTGGGAATCGCAGGGTGTTGAAGTAAGTCGGTTGATACGCATTCGTTATGGTATGTTAACTATGCCAAGATTTTTATCACGTGGACAATGTCATGAGCTATCACCTAAAGAGGTTACAGAGTTTTTATCTTCTTTACCAAAAGAGTAATGCTTGGCGTTGTTTGTAGTTTTGTCGCCTGGGTGGATGGCATAGCCCAACCCGGGGATTCACTTAGCAAGAAACCCGGGTTGCGCTGCACCCAGGTTACCAAACATTGATGCTAGATGGTAGATTTTAAACCGTATAGTTTTTCTTACTAAAGGGTTTTAGTGATTCCGCGATGTTTTTATATAATTCAGGAAGCCATCTGGGTTGAGCAAATGTAGAAGTAGATGCTTTATTTTCACGTAAATCATTTGGCGCAATAATGACTTGAATATTATCGAGACCAACGCGACGTGCCAAAATAAACAGCTGATCTATCGCCAGATTACCAACTGCCAAACAACCTACTGATAAGTCTTTACCATGGATAAAAATATTATTACCTAAATTTCTTCTTCCATCTTGATAGCCTTTTTGCTTATCGAAATTATTAGGGTAATTAATCATCATCGACAAATGCATGCTACTAAATGGGTTAAAATTAACTAGCTTATAAACACCTTCTGGAATTTGCTTGTCATTTTCACGTAATTTAGGTCCTAATCGACCACTAAAGCCAGTTAAAGGGTAGTCGTGGATATGTTTCCAATTTTGATCAGGATTTTTAGCCCAAAGTTCTACTTTTCGTTCTGATTTAAAAGCAAGTAAAGCGATTTCGCGTGGAGGGTAATTTACTTTCGCTTTAGAAAAATACGATTTAAGTCGGGGTTCAACACGTAAGCCATAACGCTTTATTGCCTTATCAACTGCCTGATCCCAATTAAGTTTAGGTGCCATAGCGTGGCAATTAAAACTTAGTATCATTATGACAAGGGCTAATATCCGTTTCATATAAACATTAAAGTGATGAATTGTTGGCATGTTATCAAATATCAAACCAAAGAACAATTTAACCTCCTAGGATCCTGACCAAATGGGGCTTGGTGTCCCCTTATGTAATAATTTATTGTTTTCGTATCAATTACATTAACTCTTATTTTTTTGCTTTAATAACAATTGTTTTTTTACTGGTAATGACAATTGTGTTGTAATGAAATCGGGGCTCGTAGTTAAGTGTCCAATAGAGGGTAATAAACCATAATGATTAGGGCAGAGATAGGTGACTGAACTGTTTTCATCAATCTTGTAAAAAACATATTTATTATTGCAATAATCTGGCTTTTCAAAGAGAGCCACTTGCATTATGGGTGTGCCCTCCATCTTATTCTCTATAAAAAAAGCATTAATCCATAGATTGCAAATTACTATAAATGCTCCTACAACCAAAAATGAACTAACTAGGGGATATATATATTTGATAACTGAGCCATTAATTCTTAAATGAGATATGACCTGGATCAACGCAAGAAGCAATATAAGTAAATTAAAAGAATAAATTCCCGTATTAAAGTAGTTAAAATATGTTCCAAAAATTTGATTTCCAGAAAACTGAAAATGAATCAGTAGCGCAATAAGGCTAAGCCAAAGAGATGAAATGATGTAATAAATAGCGTTTCTTTTAATTCCAATAATAAAGAGTACTAGTGCAATTAATGGAAAAAAGGCTTGGATTAATTTTCCCAGGGTATACATTTGAGTGATACTCTCAAAATTAAATGATATTTACTTTAAAAACTATATAGTTATAACAGTATTTTTTACATATGTATAGATTATGCTAGCCAGAGTTAGGTTTTTAATTAATCAGAACTAAGTAAAGCAATATTTTTTATTTTTGCAATTGATATAAAAAGCGAACCGCAAAGCAGAGATAGTAAATTATATTAAGATCTCCTGTAGTGAATAGTAGGTGATCTAGTTACCGACTCAATAAAAAATCGATCATTTATAAATGTTTTATATGAATGCTAGCTGTCTACTTATTCTTTTCTTTAATCAGGGTTAAGTATGGTTGCGTGGGATACATTGTTGTTTTAATCATCGTATCTGGAAGTTTGATTTGTTTGACTGCAAATGTATTATCTGTTTTAAACAAATACATGAGTGGGTTTATTAAATTTGGGGAATAACCTTGATTGTCCATTTGTTTATTAGCACGATTGGATGGATGAATACTACCTACCCATAATGGTTGGTTTGACTCTAATAAATTATAATTTGACTCCCAAACTCTTAATTCCAGCGTTAACTGAGTTTGTTGATCGATATAAGTCATGATCAGTAACGGCGCTTTATTTTCATATAATTGAGTCAATAATGGGAGCTTAATACCGTTGGGCTGCTTATTCATTCGCATAAGTAAGTTGGTAAAAAAAGAATCTGTATGAGGCACCCAACCATTTTTCTCCAGATTTTTTTGTAACAAATTTAAACTACCTGCGAATTGAAGATTTAACAAACTGATTCGCTTCCCTATTCTACTGAATTGATAAATTGGAAGAATGGGCTTTTCCTGTTCCCACCATGTTTCCTCACTTAACGTGAACTTTTTATAATTAGGAGTGTGGTTATAAGATAGGGCTTTAAAATTAATGTAGGTTGATACGAATGACGCTAAGAAAATGCTGATAAAAAGTGGAGAAATTATTAGCAGTGAATGCGATATTTTCTTTAACGAAATATTAGATTTTCTATAAATTAAACAGTGAATTAAACAAATTGTTGTACCTAAAAAATAGGATGCTAAAACATCTGTGAGCCAATAATCACCTAAATAGAGAGAACCTAAACCACTAAAGCCTAAAATTGTAAATACGATCGATTTCAGTTTATTTGCGAATAGGGTATAGGTTTGGTTGATGTAAAACAAAATAAATCCGTACAAAGCAGTAGCAATCAGAAGATTACTTGCGGGAAAAGAGTAGCCTGGAAGCGTGACCAATAAACCTGTTGGCCTAGGACTATGGATAAGGTATGTAAGTAACAAAGCAACAACACTACTAAAAAGAATCAGGCTGCATAAATAAATAATTGCGGTTCTATTTTTATGGAAAATGAACCAGCAACAACAAATAATAAAGAAGCTAATTATTGTTATTGTAGAAGTTAATTGAGTACAAACGATAAAAAATACTTTTAGAATTAATGTATTAAAACTTTGTAAAAATAAATAAGTAGGTAAATTAATATAAGTTAGGCTTTGTGTCGTAACAGTTAATATTAAAAGGATAATAAAACAGAGTAGAGAAAATACGGTTATTAGCACAAAGGAAGCAGTATGATAGTGATTGGTTTCATTTTTAGGGGTAAATGCATTATATACACCTTCAAACAGCGAATTTTTTTTAAGGTTGAGCCAAAAATCATCTAAATATAATGTAAAAATAGAGTTTAGCAACCGAATGAGCCGTTTGATAACTAGGCTAATTAACCAAAGTCCTGCAAGTATAACAAGTATGAATACAAATAAACGTGTTGCGCTTTCGGTGGATAATTCATGACTTGCTGCACCAATTACAACACCAGGAAGCACGTACAATAGAGACCAGCCAATAGCAGATAGAACATTAGCTACGAAAAAACGCCATTGTTTCATATGTAAAATCCCGGCAATCACTGGAATAATCGAGCGTAAAGGACCAACAAAGCGTCCAATCAATACACTTTTTCCACCATGTGTTTCAAAGAATTCTTTGCCATATTGGATCCATTTGGGATACTTGCTAAACGGCCAAATTTCAGTCAATCGATCGCTGTAATAATATCCAAGCACATAACTTAGACTATCACCGGCAACTGCACCTAAAATAGCAGCCAATAATGTAAGATCAATACGCATAATTCCTGAGCCAGCCAGTATACCTATAGCGGTCATAGTGACGCTTCCGGGTACAATGCTGCCTATAATTGCCAAGGATTCAGTTAGGGAAATAAGGAATGTAATAAATAAAGCCCAATGTGGGTTATGTTGCAACCAGTCTGTAAGTGGCTGTACGTAGTCTACGAACAAGTTCATATTTTTTTCAAGGATAAAATTGTTCTAGAAAATATTGCACAAAATGATGATTGACTTGATCGATTTGAATATCAGGAATGAAAGATCTCATTTGAGTCATTTCCATTTTTGCAAATCCACAAGGATTTATTCCTGAAAAAGGTTTTAAGTCCATATCAACATTAAGTGCAATTCCATGATAAGTACAGCCATTTTTTACTCTTAATCCAATTGATGCTATTTTTTGTTCATTAATGTAAACTCCTGGAGCACCACACCGTATGGAGCCTTCTATTTGGTATTGTGCTAGCACAGAGATTAAAATTTGCTCTAATTTACTTACTAAGGTTCTTATGCCTAAGTTCTTTCTTCTGATATCCATTAAAACATAGGCAACAAGCTGACCAGGACCATGGTAAGTTACCTGCCCACCTCGATCAGATTGCACAATGGGTATGGATGCAGAGTTTAATATGTGCTCAGCTTTTCCTGCTTGTCCTTGAGTATAAACAGGAAAGTGCTCTAAAAGCCAAAGTTCATCGTGTGAGTTTGTCTCTCGTTTTTGGGTAAACTCTTTCATCCGCAGCCAAACATCATTGTAATCTTGAATACCCAGCTGTCGTATTTTCATCATAGAACCATTTTTACTTCTGGATGCTGTGTAATGGCTCTATAAAAGGCATCAAGGATCTCTTGATTTTCTGCATAAACAGTGACTGTTATTGCTAAATAATTAGAGTCCTTGCTCATTTTATGAGTCAATGCATCTTCTTCAATATTAGGAAAATGAGACATAGAAATTTGTCTCATTTCCTCAAGAAAATCGGGCGAATTATTCCCTATTATTTTTATAGGAAAAAAACAGGGAAATTCAATTAAAGTCGTTTTTGTCATCCTTAAGCCCTATAAGTTTTAGGAGCCAAACCAACGTCTGAACGCTAAGCGAATTGAGTCTTTGGTTCGAGTATAAAAGCCACCTGACTCAACATCCTGTAAAGCGTAAAGGGGTTTAGTTGAGACGATATTATTGTCAAATTGAACCACTAAATCACCTATTTTGTCACCCTTTTTTATCGGTGCTTCAAGGTAGGCAGGAATTTTGCTTGAAATATTTAGACGTTGATATTGACCTGTAGGGATAGTGATAAATTGATCTTCATTTAAACCTACAGTAACTTTATCTACTGTCCCTTTGTATAGAGCAAGCTCGGCAATCGATTGGCCTGACTTATAAAGCTGATGAGTTTCAAAAAATCTAAAGCCATAATTTAGTAATTTTTCACTATCATCTGCACGAGAAGAATCACTTGGTTCTCCAAGAACTACTGCTAATAAGCGCATGTTGTCACGCTTTGCAGACGAAACGAGACAGAATCCCGCATCATTCGTATGACCAGTTTTTATCCCATCTACTTGATTATCGCGCCACAATAAACGATTTCTATTCGGCTGACGAATACCATTATAGGTAAACCATTTTTGCTTGTACCAGTCATAATATTGTGGAAAATCGACAACTAATGCTCTACCAAGAATCGCTAAATCCTTCGCTGTAGTGTATAAATTAGGGTCGGGCAGGCCAGTACTGTCAGTAAAATGGCTGTTTTTCATTCCAAGGTTTTGAGCTTGCTGATTCATAAGATCAGTGAATGAGTTTTCAGTGCCTCCTAAATGCTCGGCCATTGCAACACATGCATCATTCCCCGAATCAACAATAATTCCCTTAAGTAAGTCTTCAACAGGGACTTGTTGGCCTTCTTTGATGAACATGCGAGAGCCGCCTATTTTCCAAGCCTCACGACTTACACGTACACTATCAGCGAGATGAATTTGTTCATGATGCAGCGCATTTGAGATAACATATAAAGTCATCATTTTTGTTAGGCTTGCCGGAGGTAAACGCTCTTCACTGTTTTTTTCAGCAATGATTTTGCCACTATTCACATCAATTAAGATATATGCTTTTGCATTAAGAATTGGAGGAGCAGGGGTAACTAGGGGTTTATTATTTACTGTTGGTGAGGGTCTTTCTAAGTCAGTACTAGGTTTTGTAGGTAATGAACCTTCATCAGCTATCGAGTTAGTTGACTGTACAAATAAAGTAATGATAAACAATGTAGTTAAAAGTATAGACGTTGCTCTTGTCATGTTGTTTACTAATCCAAAATACAAAAAAGAGAATATATTATCACAGCCTTTTGAAGGCAACAAAATAGCAAATAAAATAATGATTTTTTTTTCAAATTAAAATAAATCTTCGAAATTAGATGATATTTCTGTATATTAGCCAGAAAACAACAATAAAAAAATGGAAAAAATGCGAAAGATACTTATTGCTGTGACCATTCTATTAACAGGATGCCAAACTACGAATCAGTCTCTGGATTCTGCATCGTCAGGAGCTAAACAGTCCACTCGACAAGCAGCGCGAAATACGAATAATTCCATATATAATCGCTATAAAAATAAAACAAATCGATATACCCAACATCAAGATGGAGCTCCTGCTCAAGCGAGGCAAGTCAGTTTTAAGGAGCCCGTTCCGGCTAAAGAACCATTAAGTCGGTATGGCAATCCCACTGAATATTCTGTTGATGGACGCTCATACAAAGTAATGAGAAGTTCTACTGGTTATAAAACACGTGGGATCGCGTCTTGGTACGGAACAAAATTTCATAAGCAAAGAACATCGAGCGGTGAGCCCTACGATATGTATGTCATGTCCGCTGCACACAAGACCTTGCCATTACCTACGTATGTAAAAGTTAAAAATTTAAATAATGGAAAGGTGGCTGTAGTTAAAGTAAACGATCGTGGTCCTTTTCACTCGGATAGAATTATCGATTTGTCGTATGCTGCCGCTTTAAAATTAGGCGTATTCCCCAGAGGAACAGCACCAGTTGAAATTGAGACTTTAGCGGGACCTGCGGGAAAAGCACATTATTATCTGCAAGCAGGCGCTTTTTCAACCGAGATCCTAGCAAAACGTCTAAAAGAAAAATTAGCTCGCCTTACTCCTTCTCCAGTTTATATTGAGCACTATAAGCAACATTACGTTGTTAGGGTTGGTCCCTTTGGATCAAAAAATATGTCGGATAGTTTAAAGCATAAATTGGCTCTTAATGGAGTCACCGGATCTTTTTCTGTTTTAATTTAATTCATAATAGAATTTTTGATAGCTAATTATCGGATTAATAGATAAAATTATTGCTTCAAATTTTTAGGGCATTAGAATTGCTATAGCAATAGGTTGTATTCTGGGTGGGGCGCCGCGTAGTCTGGGGCTTCGAGCATGAGTTAACTTTTTTATTTTAGGTTACCTGCGCACCTAGGCTATAAATGTCTAATGGCTGATTTTTTAAAATTGAGGTATTCAATCAATGCACGACGGCTCTGTATTTTATACAATTTTCTTAATTTTCGCAGGCGCTGCATTACTATCAACACTGGTGCTCTACACCAAACAGTCTTTGTTGGTAGCATATATTCTTCTTGGCGCAGTGTTTGGACCATGGGGTTTAAAGCTTGTATCCGATGTAAGTATTGTGAGACAGATTGGTGATGTTGGAATTGTTTTTCTATTGTTTTTGCTAGGATTACATTTACAGCCGCAGAATCTTGTACACATGCTCAAGAAAGTTACCTGGATTGCTTTAGTTAGTTCGATTTTTTTTGCTGTAACAGCCTATTGGATTGGCAGGCTTTTTGGTTTAGGTGTGACTGAGTCATGGATTTTAGGCGCATCAATGATGTTTTCAAGTACCATTATTGGCTTGAAATTATTACCAACAACTATCTTGCATCACCAACATACTGGTGAGGTAATGATTAGCGTATTATTAATGCAAGACGTTATTGCAATTATTGTACTGATTTTAATTAATGGTGCACAAAAAACAGGTGGTTTCTCAATCGATGACATCATTTTAGTCGGTATTGATTTACCCGCGTTATGGTTGTTTGCCTTTGCTGTTGAGAAGTATGTTTTGATTCGATTGTTGGCTCGCTTTGATAGAACTCAAGAATATGTATTTTTGTTGTCAATTGGATGGTGTCTTGGTTTGTCTGTTCTTGCACAAAGAATAGGTCTTTCAGAGGATATCGGTGCATTTATTGCTGGCGTAGCCCTCGCAGCAAGTCCTATTTCTCTTTATATTGCAGAGAGTTTAAAACCTTTAAGAGATTTTTTTCTGGTTATGTTTTTCTTTTCAATCGGAGCAACATTTAATTTTGGACTGGCGCACCAAATAATGGTTCCTGCAATTATTTTATCTGCTATAGTTTTACTGTTTAAACCAATACTATTTTATTTGCTTCTTGGTAAATCTGGTGAGAAAAAACAGGTTGCAAAGGAAGTGGGTATCCGATTAGGGCAAGCAAGTGAGTTTTCATTACTGGTTGCGAGTATTGCTTTGAGTACTAGTCTGATTTCGGATAAAGCTTCTAATTTAATTCAAGCAACTACCATTTTAACCTTTATTGTCTCATCATATTTTGTTGTTTTGAAATACCCAACCCCCATAGCATTCTCTGATAAAATGCGTAAGGATTAAATAATGAAATTATTAGTTATATTATTGTGTTTATTGAGTGAACGTTTCTTAATTCACACTATGTCCTATCAGCGATTCTATTGGTTCGCAGATTATTATCAAAGAATAAAAAATTTTGCTGATAAGCATAGCACATTTGCTAATCCCTGGGTGCTGCTCGCCTTAATAGTCCTGCCTATTGTGCTGCTTGTACTGATCATATATTTGTTATTGCATCATATAATTTTTGGTTTGATGGGTTTTCTTTTAAGCTTAATAATTTTCTTTTATTGCCTTGGCCCTCAAAATGTTTTTTATCCAATAACACAATCAGATACTAAAAGTAATCAAGAGCTTTTAGAGGACTATTTTATCCTAGTAAACAGACAGCTATTTTCTCTTGTATTTTGGTATATCATTGCAGGACCTATAGGTGCTTTGACTTATCGTCTGATTACATTATGCCGTGATATTAATTCCATTGGTGAACAAGCCAATGAAATTACCGATTTGCTTGAATGGATTCCTGCACGTTTAACTACATTACTTCTTTTACTCGTGGGAAATTTTCAACGTGGTTTTTCCTTGTTTGCCAGATACTTTTTCGCCAAACCTGAGTTGAATAGTAATATGTTGCGTGAGTGTGGGTTACTTGCGGTCAGAACAAATGAAGCAGAAGAAGTTCCTATGCCTGTTGCTGAGAGTTTAGTCGAATATGCAATTATAGTCATGTTGGTTTTTATTGCTTTATTTACCTTAATTCCTTGGCTTTAGTTTTAATTTATGAATAGAGATGGTGTTGAGCTGATAGCTCAATCTGCATAATTATTTATTCGGATATTATCTATATGAATTCGTTTTTGCGTGTAATGTGTTGCATTATGATCTTAGGACTTAGTGGTTGTCAGGGATTAAAGCAAAATATGCTTAAAGCTCAAGCCGTAGAACGATGCAATATGACATGTATGCAGCACTTTGACTTTTGTAGGCAAAATTGTATTAATAACTGCCCAAATTGTTCTTATAAGACGCAATTAGCAACAGAAAAAAATTTTTCTAAATACGTTCATGAACGAAGAGTAGAAGGTAAAAAGGTGATGCGTGAGTTGAATTCTTACCGCGATCCACTAAAATGCCGCAAAGTAACATGCGATTGCTTATCAGATTTAGCAACGTGTAAGAAAGGTTGTGCTGGCGTAATTCCAAAAAAATTACACGCTGTACCTTATTGTGTTTAATAGATTTCGGGGAACACTTCCATGGCAAATGAAACTAACTTAGATTTGGATCCTATAGAAACGCGTGAATGGCTGGATGCCCTGCAAGCTGTATTAGTCAATGATGGCCCTGAACGAGGCGCTTTTCTTTTAAAACAGCTCCTTAATAAAGCAAATTCAGAAGGGGTGAACTTAACCAGTTCAATTCGTACACCTTACAAAAATACAATTAAGACGTACGAAGAAAAACAAATGCCTCCGGATGAAGGTTTAGGTAAACGAATTAGTGCGTTAATTCGTTGGAATGCAGTAGCAATGGTATTACGTGCAGGTAAATATGCTCCTGAACTTGGGGGACATATTGCTTCTTATGCATCATCATCTACTTTGTATGAAACTGGTTTTAATCACTTTTTTAAAGGACCAAATGGTGACCATGGCGGTGATTTAATCTATATTCAGGGCCATTCTTCTCCGGGAATTTATGCCCGTGCATTTCTTGAAGGACGATTAACAGAAGAGCAATTAAGTAAGTTTAGACAAGAGGTGGAAGTTGATGGTTTGTCTTCATACCCCCATCCTTGGTTGATGAGCGAGTTTTGGCAGTTTCCAACAGTATCAATGGGATTAGGGCCTTTACAAGCTATCTATCAAGCGCGGTTTTTAAAATATTTAGAAAATCGAGGACTTATCGATACTGAGAACCGAAAAGTATGGGCTTTTCTTGGTGATGGTGAGATGGATGAGGTCGAATCAGTAGGGGCTTTAAGTATTGCCGCTCGAGAAAAACTTGATAATCTTATTTTTGTTGTGAATTGCAATTTGCAGCGACTCGATGGTCCTGTACGTGGGAATGGTAAAATTATTCAAGAGCTCGAAGGTTTATTCCGTGGTGCGGGTTGGAATGTAATTAAAGTCATTTGGGGTGGTCGTTGGGATCCATTATTTGAACGTGATAACGAGGGCTGGTTGATCAAACGCATGGAAGAGTGTGTTGATGGTGATTATCAAGCATATAAAGCAAATGATGGGGCCTATGTAAGACAACATTTCTTTAATCAGTATCCTGAATTAAAGAAAATGGTTGAAAATCTTACTGATGATGAAATCTGGAGATTGAATCGAGGTGGCCATGATCCGCAAAAAGTTTATGCGGCTTATGCTAAAGCGGTTGAGCATAAAGGCTCACCAACGGTTATTTTAGCCAAGACAATTAAAGGCTACGGTATGGGAGCTGCTGGCGAAGGACAAAATATCACGCACCAGCAAAAAAAGATGACTGTCGATCAATTGAAAGCGTTTCGAGATCGATTTAGTATTCCTATCAGTGATGAACAAATTGCAGATATCCCATTTTATAAGCCTGCAGATGATAGTCCTGAGATTAAATACATCAAAAAACACCGTGAATCGTTAGGTGGTTATTTGCCATCACGCTCAACAGAAATAGAACCTCTTAAAATTCCACCTTTGGCTGATTTTTCATCAGTTACAAAAGGGTTAGGAGATCGAGAGATTTCAACAACAATGGCTTTTGTACGTATTCTTGCCGTATTGCTAAAAAACAAAGAAATAAGTTCGCGCATTGTTCCAATTGTTCCCGATGAGTGTAGAACATTTGGTATGGAAGGTTTATTTAGACAAATTGGTATTTATTCTCCAGTTGGACAGCTTTATACGCCAGTAGATCATGAACAGGTAATGTTTTATCGTGAAGCTAAAGACGGACAAATTCTAGAAGAGGGAATTAATGAAGCAGGCGCTTTTTGCTCCTGGATTGCTGCAGCAACTTCATACAGTTCCAATAAATTGGCGATGATCCCATTTTATATTTACTATTCCATGTTCGGATTTCAACGTGTTGGTGATTTAGCATGGGCTGCAGGTGATATGCAGGCTAGAGGATTTTTGCTTGGTGGAACTGCTGGGCGAACAACGCTTGCGGGTGAAGGCTTGCAACATCAAGACGGACACAGTCATTTATATGCATCAACAATTCCGAATTGTGTTTCTTATGATCCTACCTATGCTTATGAGCTTGCAGTGATTATTCAAAACGGTTTACATCGTATGTATGAAAAGCAAGAAAATATTTTTTATTACATCTCTGTAATGAATGAAAACTATATGCATCCAGATATGCCCAAAGGAGTTGAGGAAGGTATTATCAGAGGAATGTATTTACTACAAGAATCCAAGAAAAAATCCAAACAGCATGTGCAACTAATGGGAAGTGGAACCATATTGCGCGAAGTGATTGAAGCCGCAAGGATGTTAAAAGAGGATTACTCTGTGACTTCAGATATTTGGAGTGTGACCAGTTTTAATGAGTTAAGGAAAGATGGATTAGCTGTGGAAAGACACAATGCAATGCATCCTGAAGCAAAAAAATTAAAAAGTTATGTCACATCGCAATTAGAAGGAGCTGCTGGTCCGGTAATTGCTGCAACAGATTATATGAGAATTTATGCAGAGCAAATTAGATCTTTTGTACCCAATCATTTTGTAACATTAGGAACAGATGGTTATGGAAGAAGTGATACTCGCGAGCGCTTACGTCATTTCTTTGAAGTGGATGCTAAATTTATAGTTCTGGCAGCATTAAATGCTTTAGTTGCTGAAGGCAATCTTGATAAATCCAAAGTTGTGGATGCAATGAAGCGCTATAACATTAATCCTGATAAATTGAATCCGGTTAATCATTAGAATTGGAATATATAGTAGCCTTAGTAATTCAAGCGAAGATTATCCGGAAAGCAGATGAACTTTTTAAGTCTGCTTCCTTAAAATTGGCTTGAATATATTGGCAACCTTTTGAGGAAAGATATGGCAAACGAAATAGAAGTTAAGATTCCTGATATTGGTGGAGCTACTCAAGTTGATGTGATTGAAATTATGGTTCAAGTTGGAGATCAAATTGAAGTTGATACGCCACTTATTACTTTGGAATCAGATAAAGCCAGTATGGAGATTCCCTCTCCAGTGGCAGGAAAAGTCACAAAACTGAAAATTAAAGTAGGGGATAAGGTTTCTGAAGGAGACGTAATTCTTTTGGCTACAGTTGAAAAATCAGAAGCTGAGGCAAAAAGTGCGCCGCAAGATCCTAAAAGCGAAGAAAAAAAGGAAACAGAAGAGAAGCCTCAAGCAGCTCAGGAAAAAAAATCAAACAGTATTAATGAGGTCAAGATACCCGATATTGGTGGAGCGACCCAAGTCGACGTGATTGAGGTTATGGTCAAAGTTGGCGATCAAATTGAAATTGATGCGCCACTTATTACTTTGGAGTCAGATAAAGCCAGCATGGAAATTCCTTCGCCTGTGGCAGGAAAAGTAACAAAGCTGAGTATTAAAGTTGGTGATAAAGTATCTGAAGGTGATTTGATTCTTTTAGTTGCTGTAGAAAATGGTGCTGAAGCTGAAAAAATTGAACCCACTGCAAGCAAATCAGAGCAAGTAAACGCTCCTAAACCATCAAAAGCAGATGAAGATGAGCATAATAGAAAAGAAGATACTTCATCAAAGTCTGTTGCTCTTACCAGTACAGTTGAGTCGACAAGAGTAGTTGCTGCTGGTCCTGCTGTAAGACGAATGGCCCGAGAGCTTGGAGTAAACTTAGCTGAAGTTGCGGGAACAGGTCGTAAAGAGCGCATTACCAAAGAAGATGTCCAGGCTTTTGTAAAAGCCCGTTTAAGTGAGCAACCTGGATCTGGCTCTTTAGGCATACCACCTAACCCTGTAATTGATTTTAGTCAGTTTGGTGAAATTGAAACGAAGCCATTGAATAAAATTAAAAGGCTTACGGGGGTTAATGTACATCGTTCCTGGATCACAATACCTCATGTAACGCAATTTGATTCAGCAGACATTACCGATGTAGAAGCATTTAGAAAGTCTGAAACAGAACATGCGAAAGAAAAAGGTTATAAACTTACCTTACTTGCATTCGTTTGCGCAGTAGTAAGTAAAGCATTAAAAACATATCCTCAATTTAATGCATCTTTAGATGCTACGGGTACTAATCTTGTTTACAAAAAATATTGCAATATTGGAATTGCTGTAGAAACGCCAAATGGATTGGTAGTTCCAGTAATTAAAAATGTTGACAAATTAAGTGTTGCTGAAATTGCAACTGAAATGACACGATTAAGTACTAAAGCTCGAGATAAAGGTCTAATGCCGGTAGATATGTCTGGGGGTTGTTTTACGATTTCCAGTTTGGGGGGTATTGGTGGTACCTCATTTACACCAATCGTGAATAGTCCTGAGGTGGCGATCCTTGGATTGTCTCGTTCTGAAATCAAGCCTGTATACGAAAATGGTACATTTCAACCAAGATTAATGTTGCCTTTATCGCTATCATATGATCATCGAGTGATTGATGGTGCTGAAGCAGCGCGTTTTACTCGTTTTATTTGTGAGTGCTTAAGTGATATAAGACGAATTTTATTGTAGTTTTTTTATAATATCTAATTAAAAGAGGCTTGTAATGGCTAATAAAATAAAGACAGATGTCGTTGTATTAGGAAGTGGCCCTGGTGGATACACCGCAGCATTTAGAGCAGCTGACTTAGGAAAAAAAGTAGTTTTAGTGGAACGTTATGATTCATTGGGAGGGGTTTGCTTAAACGTGGGCTGTATCCCTTCTAAAGCGTTGCTTCACATTGCAAAAGTGGTTGAAGAAGCTCATGAAATGTCTGAGCAAGGTATTAGCTTTGGTAAACCAAAACTGGATAATAAAAAAATTGTTGCCTGGAAAAACTCAGTTGTTTCTAAATTAACAGGCGGTTTAAAAGCTTTATCCAAACAACGTAAGGTTGAGGTAGTCACCGGCGTAGGTAAGTTTTCAGGTTCACACCAAGTAACAGTTGCAACGAAAGATGGCTCTGTCGAAATTGAATTCGAAAATGCAGTTATTGCTGTAGGCTCTGAATCAATTAATTTACCCTTTATTCCTGAAGACAAACGCATTTTTAGCTCAACAGGGGCATTAGAGCTTGCTGATCTTAAAGGTAGTTTATTGGTATTAGGTGGCGGAATTATTGGTCTGGAAATGGCTACAGTTTATTCAGCTTTAGGTGTGGATGTCACTGTGGTTGAATTTATGGATCAACTGATTCCAGGTGCTGATTTGGATTTGGTTACTGTTTTGCAAAAGCGTATGCAGAAGAAAGGTGTCAAATTCCTTTTGAAAACTAAAGTAACCGCAGTAGAAGCAAAAAAAGATGGAATCTATGTTTCTATGGAAGGAGAACATGCAACAGACAAACCTCTTTGCTTCCAACAAGTTCTTGTTTCAGTTGGTAGAAAACCCAATGGTGGGGCAATTGATGCTGAAAAAGCAGGAATAAAAGTTGATGAGCGCGGTTTTATCAAAGTAGATAATCAACAAAGAACAAATGTGTCACACATTTTTGCCATTGGCGATGTCGTAGGACAACCAATGCTTGCGCATAAAGCAATTCCTGAAGGTAAGGTTGCTGCAGAAGTTATTGCTGGTAAAAAGCATTATTTTGATCCCAAATGTATTGCAAGTGTTGCTTATACAGATCCAGAGATTGCCTGGACGGGTTTAACGGAAAAAGAAGCGAAAGAAAAAAATATTCGTTATGAAAAGGCCACATTTCCATGGGCTGCAAGTGGTCGTGCTCTGAGTATGGGACGTGAAGAAGGGATGACTAAATTGTTATTCTGCCCAGATTCAAATCGTATATTAGGTGCAGGAATTGTGGGGATTAATGCAGGTGATTTAATTGCTGAGACGTCATTAGCTATTGAAATGTGTTGTGATGTTGAGGATATTGCCCTGACAATACATCCACATCCGACACTTTCGGAAACTATTGCTCAAGCTGCAGAGGCATTTGAAGGGACGATAACCGATCTTTATTTGCCTAAAAAGAAAAAAAATGTTGAATAATAAAGATCTAAAGTAATACGTGGCCTGGGTGCAGCGAAGCGGAATCCAGGAATTTAAAGAAAATCACCCGGGTTCCGCTTCGCTGCACCCAGGCTACGTATTTTTAGGAGTAACAAGGATGATATCCAACATTCGGTGCATGACTGAATTAGATATTGATGCCGTTTATGTAATTGAAAAAAATGTTCATATTGCTCCTTGGAGTTGGGAGATTTTAAGAGATTGTGTTCGCGTAGGATATGATTGCCGTCTCTTCGAAATTTATGAAGGAAATCATCCACTGATAGGTGGCTATATTATTTCCAGACACAGTAATAATTTCTGCCATATTTTAAATTTCTGTATTGCAAAAGAGTTTCAATCAAAAGGTTATGGACGTCAATTCTTGCAAGAAGTACTTTCATCTTTAACTGAATTGCAGCATATAGATTATGTCATTCTTGAGGTGAGACCTAGCAATAAAGCGGCTTTACGTCTTTATCATAGTATTGGATTTGTGCAGGTAGAAATTAAACCAGATTACTATGTGGAAGATAATAATATTGAAGATGCAATTGTATTAAAAAAGGAATTACACATTCAAAATTAAAAGATAATAAAAAACTTATAAAAAAATTCTGTCAAGACTGTTTTTTTAGTTTTTCTTTAGGTAATATGTACGACCTACTTTGTAGAACCTCAAGCTTCCCCTCCTGTGGATAACTTTTTTTAAAAAATTTGTACTTCATATTGTTTTTTTTACTATAAATTTAATAAAACCTATATGTGGAGCGCTATCATCATTTTTAAAATAAATGCAGTGATTTAAGTGTTATCCACAAAAACTGTGGATAACATTGTGAATAGGGCAATGAATTACTTGATAAATAAGCGCATTTTAAAGGTGTTCTAAAGTTGCCCATTAAAAAGATCAAAAAATTATTTACGCAGATTTGATACGTAAAACAGAGGCTATATAATATGTATCGATTTCTACTGTACTGTATATCATATCAATGAAATTAATTTGTACACGATGGGTTTTGCCATAACAAATTACCATGACAAATGTAAATTGCATGTGGTACCCTTTAAAATTTTGAAAAAATGCAATTATTCCTATGGCGATTGCAACCGTTTTTCAGATTAATTAAAAGATTTATTTGTTGAGAATATTTTCATGAGAAGAGCAAAAGCCAAACAAAATCCTACCCCACAAACTGCTCAAGTCGATAATTTAAGCCACGATGGAAAAGGTATTGCACGTATTGACGGTAAAGCAACATTTATTCAAGGGGCTTTGCCCAATGAGCTTGTTGAATTCCAATATACAAGAGTTAAAAAAGATTTTGATGAGGGCATTTTGCTTAATGTTCTTGAGCCTTCTCCTATACGGGTAGAACCTAAATGTCCTCACTATTCAATGTGTGGTGGTTGTTCATTACAGCATATGAATGAAGCAGAGCAAATTCATTTTAAACAAGAGCAATTGTTGGATTTGTTATCACGATATGGCCATACCCAACCACAAGCTGTATTGTTACCTTTAGTCGCTGGTCACTGGAACTACAGAAACAAAGCACGATTAAGTGTGCGTTATGTTGAGAAAAAGCAGACCTCGATGGTAGGGTTTAGAGAGCGTAATAATCCTCGATACATTACAGAGATTAATCAATGTCCTGTTTTAAATAAAAAAATTGATGCTGATATTATTCCATTAAGACAACTGATTGATTCACTGCAAGACAGGCATTGTATTGCACAAATTGAAGTTGCAGCGGGAGACGAAGAGGTAGCGCTCATTTTTAGGAATTTAACTTCTTTAAATCAAGAAGATGAGTTAAAAATTCAAAAATTTGCAGAGGGCTACCAGTATAAAATTTTTCTTCAGCCTGGCGGCCCTGATAGTGTTTATTGTTTTTATCCACCAAAATCAAGTGAGTATCTAACATACACATTACCAGATTATCAAATCACTTTTTCATTTCATCCAACCGATTTCACGCAAGTTAATTCTGCTTTAAATCGCTCTATGGTATCACAAGCAATACAACTAATGGACTTAAAAAGTACAGATATAGTGCTAGACTTATTTTGTGGGTTGGGAAATTTTTCACTTCCAATGGCTAAATTGTGTGCCAAAGTACTGGGTGTTGAAGGCAGTAAGACTATGGTTGAACGTGCATATATGAATGCAAAGTTGAACCATATTCAAAATGTAGATTTTTATGCTGCAAATTTGGATGATGTCAATGAAGTAAAAAAACTGGTTCAGCAACCTTGCAATAAAGTATTAATTGACCCGCCGCGCTCAGGTGCGCTTGAAATTGTGAAGCAAATTGATGCGCTAAATCCAGAGCGTATTGTTTATGTATCGTGTAATCCCGTAACATTAGCACGTGATACTGATATATTAGTCAATCAAAAAGGCTATACATTAATAAAAGCAGGAGTAATGGATATGTTTCCTCATACTGCCCATGTTGAGTCGATAGCGTTATTTGAAAAAGGATAAAACTCATGGTTAGAGTAAAAGATACTGTTCCATTGTGCGAAGACGGAAGCATTGATGTTGATCTATGGCTTCATCAGTTAGGTGCAAAAGGTTACTTGGATAGTCTTGAGCTCATTCGTGGTGCATGTACTCTAAGTCAGCTTGCTGGTCAAGATCATGCTACAGAAACAGGTCAATCTTGTTTACAACAAGGATTGATTATGGCTGATTTACTTGCGGATCTTGAGGTCGATCCAGAAACACTAGCAGCCGCTATTATTTTTGAAAATGTGCATTATGCAGATCTGTCCATTGATGATGTTGCAGAGCAATTAGGTCCTAATATTGCGAAATTGGTGAAGGGCATCGAGCGCATGAGTGCCATGCACAGTTTTCAGGGATTAAATAAATACCCGCAAAATAAACAACAAATTGATAACATTCGTAAAATGTTATTGGCTATGGTAGATGATGTTCGAGCTGTACTAATTAAGCTTGCTGAACGTTTGTGTGTTTTAAGATCTGCCATGCATTTGTCGGAAGAATTACGCAAACAACTAGCCACTGAGGCAATGGAAATTTATGCTCCTTTAGCGAATAGATTAGGGATAGGGGCAATTAAATGGGAAATGGAGGACTTGGCTTTTCGCCATTTACATCCTGAAGATTATAAAGCGATTGCCAAAGGACTAAAGGCTAAACGGCTAGAGCGAGATAACTTTGTTAATACGATTGTTGCTCAGCTAAATGAACAAATTAAAGCAAGTGGAATAGATCATTTTGCTGTTTATGGACGTTCAAAACATATCCATAGCATTTATAAAAAAATGACGCGCAAAAATGTATCGCTTGATGAAATTTATGATGCTACAGCGGTACGAGTACTTGTTGATACCAGTCCTCACTGTTATGAGGTTTTAGGTATGGTGCATACGCTTTGGCAGCAAATTCCTGCTGAATTTGATGATTATATTATTAATCCTAAAGCCAATGGCTATCAATCTTTGCACACAGCAGTTGAAGGGCCCGAAGGTAGAGTTTTTGAAGTACAAATAAGAACTTTTCTTATGCATGATTTAGCTGAAATGGGTGTTGCTGCACATTGGAAATACAAAGAAGGTGGGTTTAAACAAAAGCAAAGTCATGAACGTAAAATTGAATGGTTACGTGATGTATTGGCCTGGCATCGCGAGATGGCAAGTAATAAGGGTGTTCCTGAAAGTACAACCACCGAATTTCTTGAGGATCGAGTTTACGTATTTACCCCTGATGGGGATGTTCTTGATTTGCCTCAAGGTGTAACCCCATTGGACTTTGCTTATCATGTACACAGTGATTTAGGACATCGGTGTCGTGGTGCCCGTATCAATGGCCATATCGTACCATTGACTTATCAGCTGAAAACAGGGGATAAGGTAGAGGTTTTGACTGGAAAGGAAATTAAGCCTTCTCGTGATTGGATTAACCCCCACTTAAATTATCTCAAAACATCGCGTGCTAAGGCTAAAGTATTGCATTGGTTTAAAATGCAAGATTATGATCGAAACATTCAAGATGGACGTGAGTTATTAGATAAAGAATTAAAATCGTTAGGTATAAAATCCGATAAACTTAATGAAGTTACGGCCGCGTTGCATTTCAAAAAATTAGATGATCTCTATGCAAATCTTGGCCGTGGTGATATTAAGATAGGACAAATTGTTAGTAAGCTAGCCCCACCAGTTACTTCGGAGCTTAATCTTGAGCGATTTGTTAAACCTCAGGCAAAACCGGAAGTTACTGGAAGTGATCTGCGGATTGAAGGTGTTGGGAAATTATTAACTTTTATGGCGCGATGTTGCCAACCTGTTCCAGGTGATCCGGTGATGGGTTACATCACTATAGGTCGTGGTGTCTCAGTACATCGCCAGGATTGTCCTAATATTATTCATGCAAGTGAACGGCAAAAGCAACGTTTCTTACAAGTCAGCTGGGGTAGTGCCACACGAGAAAACTATGTCGTGGATATTTTAATCAAGGCATTTGATCGCTCCGAGCTTTTAAAAGATGTCACATCATTGCTTGCTAATGAAAAAGCACATGTCTATGCCTTGCAAACTCAAAGTAACAAGCATGAAAACATGGCGTACATTACATTAACTGTAGATGTTGATGGTCTAAATAGCCTATCACGATTGTTAACAAAATTAGAACAAATCCCTAATGTGCTCGAAGCGAGAAGACAACTGTAAGTTGTTGACTGACAGCATGTAGCTTGGGTGCGGCTGTACTCAGGCTACAAATGACTTACTGTCTACTTAAATATAAATCCAGCAATCACTGCACGGTGTTCACTCAATAAAACATTATAAGTACGACATGCTGAACCAACAGACATGCATTCTATACCTATTCCTTGTTGTGTTAGTTGACGCAGAATTGACAGAGGCAGGAGTTTTCCGGTATGTTCATGGCCAATGATGATGATTTCCGGTTTAAATTGTGTTAATAAGTTCATGTAGTGTGCATCAATTTCCTCAATGTTTTTAATTGAAAGATCACTAATGATTTCTGTTTTAGAAACAATTAAACTGCGTTCATAAACAATAGAATTAATCTGAATTTTGTTATCACTATAAGCTTGCACTGCATGTTGTTCTGCTGATTCTAAATTGATGTTCATGGTTTAGAATGTTCAAATGAATTATACATGGATGTAAGTATACTACAGAGGTCAATATTATGAGTCAATTTCCACGTATAAAACGTTTGCCCCCCTATGTTTTTAATACTTTAACCCAATTAAAAGCAGAAGCGCGAGCGCGTGGAGAGGATATTATTGATTTTGGAATGGGAAATCCCGATCAACCAACGCCACCTCATATTGTAAATAAGTTGATTGAAGCGGTACAAAGACCAGACACACACCGATATTCTATGTCCAAAGGAATACCAAGGTTAAGGCGCGCAATGGCTTCTTGGTATCATCGTAACTACGATGTACATCTAAATAGTGAAACACAAATATTAGCGACCATTGGGTCGAAAGAGGGATTAGCGCATTTGGCATTAGCTATAAGTGGCCCTGGAGATACTATATTAGTTCCTGATCCAGCTTATCCTATCCATACATATGGATTTATTATTGCCGGTGCTAACGTAAAGCAAATTCCTCTCATTAATGAAACTCAATTTTTAGCCTCTATTGAGGATACAATTAATCGTAGCCTACCCAAACCTAAAGCATTGGTTATTAATTTTCCGGCTAATCCAAGTACGCATTGTGTGGATTATTCTTTTTTTGAGCAAATAATAGATTTAGCAAAAAGACACGAAATTTGGGTAATTCATGATTTAGCTTATGCTGATATTGTATTTGATGGATATAAAGCGCCTTCAATACTGCAAGTACCCGGTGCTACTGATGTCGCAATTGAAACCTATTCAATGTCTAAGTCGTATAATATGCCAGGTTGGCGTGTTGGCTTTGCTTGCGGAAATGAAGAGTTGGTTGCTGCACTGACGCGAATTAAGTCTTATTTAGATTACGGTACGTTCACACCAATCCAAGTTGCTGCAATTACAGCCTTGGAAGGGCCGAGTGACTGTGTACAAGAGATCAGGGCGCTTTATGAAAAACGTCGTAATATTCTTTGCGATGGTTTAAATGAGATTGGCTGGGAAGTGACTCGCCCAAAAGCAACCATGTTTCTCTGGGCACCTATTCCTGCTCATTATCAGCACATGGGGTCGCTTGAGTTCAGTAAATACTTATTGAAAGAGGCTCAGGTTGCTGTGTCTCCAGGAATAGGTTTTGGCCAGCAAGGTGATGGCTATGTTCGTTTCGGTTTAATTGAAAATAAAGATCGTATGCGACAAGCATTAAGAAACTTAAAATCATTGTTTCGTAGAGATGGATTGATTAAGAGTGTGTAAAATATGTATGTTGTAATTAATTCAGAATGTCATTCTATCCCTGAGCAGGCGAGACAACTCAAGTCAGAAGGGAATGCTTTGCTTAATTTTTTATTGAACCTTGGTTATGTCTCTGAGAATCCACCCCTTGCTGATTTATTAAAACAGTATCACACTTTAGATGGCGAATGGCTCGTGTTGACTCCAGTTCGTTGGGAGGCAACACATAATGATGCAATGATTGTCGCTTTGGGGCGAGATGTCTCGTTTGGCGAGAGTGAGTCGCGAGCATGGTTCGATTTGTTCTCGCAATATCTGGCTGAAGAAGACATCATACTTTATTATCATGATGCAGAAACATGGCTGCTTTGTAACAATAAAAAATACCCTTTAAATGCAAAACCACCGCATCACTTATTGCATCAATCCTTACTACCCGAATTAAGGCAACTTGATACAGCGATGCATTGGCAAAAATTTATAACTGAAAGCCAAATGCTGTTTGCCTCCAGACCCAACCAGACTTTAATTAATGGATTGTGGGTTTGGGGAAACTCAAAACTTAAGGAGAAGGAACCAATCAACATTTGTGTTGATGCGCATTTTCTTTCATTAGCCCAATTATGTAGTCGCCACGTTTCTTTATATCACGAAGGAGTAGCACTCAAAGATTATCAAATTTTACTGTTCTCTGAGTTATCTAGTCTGAGTAAACAACATCAAGAAGAATTAAAAAAGATGCCTATTCATTGGTATTGGAATAATACTGCCTACTCGATGAACACGGGCAGTTGGTATGCTCGTTTATGGAGAAAACTTATACATGCTTATTAAACAACGTCCCAAACCATCACACATACTCGAGTTACCTAATATGCCTGATGTACTCAGGCGAATACTCGCAAATCGAGGAATCAAAGAACCGCAGCAGCTGGACAAGCAACTCCAAACATTATTGCCTTTTGACAGTTTTAAAGGAATAAAAGAAGCATGCATCCGTTTAGAAAACGCTCTACGCGAACAGCATAGGATTTTGATTATCGGTGATTTTGATGCAGATGGCGCAACATCAACAGCACTTGCTGTTACTGCGCTACAGGCAATGGGGGCACAATTTGTTGATTATTTAGTCCCAAATCGGTTTGAATTTGGCTATGGTTTGACGCCACAAATAGTTGAAGTTGCCAGCAAATGGAAGCCGGCATTAATTATCACAGTAGACAACGGTATTGCGAGCATTGATGGTGTGGAAAAAGCAAACCAACTTGGTATCGATGTTTTAATTACTGATCATCATTTGCCAGCAGATACTCTTCCAAATGCTTGTGCTATTGTGAATCCAAATCAGCGGGATTGTAAATTTCCCAGTAAATCGATTGCTGGTGTTGGCGTTATCTTTTATGTCATGTTGGCTCTGCGCCGGCATTTGGTAAATGCTAATTGGTTTCATGAGATGAATATTAGTGAACCCAATATGGCAGGCTTTTTGGATTTGGTTGCTTTAGGTACCGTTGCTGATGTAGTGGGGTTGGATCAGAATAATCGTATTATGGTCAATCAAGGTCTGGCTCGAATACGTCAAGGACAGTGTCGTGCAGGCATTAAGGCTTTAATTGAAGTATCTGGTCGTGAATATGCTCGACTAAGAGAGTCCGATTTAGGTTTTGCTATTGCTCCGAGACTCAATGCTGCTGGACGCTTAGATGATATGGCTTTGGGTATAGAATGTTTAATTACGACCGATCAGCAACAAGCTAGAAATTATTGTCAACAACTTGATGAGCTCAATGAAGAAAGAAAGTTAATTGAGACAGAAATGAAAGAGCAAGCAATGCTCGCATTGGAAAAACTTACTCTAAGTACAGAATACACGAGCAATCATTTGCCTATTGCATTGTGTCTTTTTGATAAAACCTGGCATCAAGGTGTCATTGGAATTTTAGCCGGACGAGTGAAGGAACGTTACCATCGGCCAGTGATAGCTTTTGCAGAAGTTAGCGAGAATGAATTAAAAGGCTCAGCGCGTTCTGTTTCTGATTTAAATATTCGAGACGTATTGGCCGCAATCGATAAGGATCATCCAGATCTTATCAGTAAATTTGGTGGTCATGCTATGGCTGCGGGTTTGAGTATTCATCCAAAATCTCTGAAAGCATTTAATGATGCATTAGTTTCCGAAGTGAGCAAGCATATTGATTTATCTCAATGCGAAGGAGAAGTGCTTACTGACGGGCCATTATTGCCCGAAGAGTTTAGTATTGAAATTGCTCAATTAATCCAGCAAGCGGGCCCATGGGGACAGCAATTTACTGAGCCTGTTTTTGATAATGTTTTTGAAGTGCTTGACCAACGATTGGTGGGTAAAAATCATTTGAAAATGACTTTGGCGACTACAAAAGGTGATCAACAAGTCGATGCGATTGCATTTAATATCGATTTAAAATCTTGGCCAAACCACAGAGTTAAATTCATCCATGCAGCTTATAAGCTGGATATTAATTTTTATCAGGGACGGACACGTTTGCAATTACTTATCCAAGCGATGAATGTGGTGAATAAAGAGCCATAGCCTAGATTAACGCAGAGTAATCTCGGAGACTATATCCCGTCATCCCTCGCTACCTTAGGGATGACGTGTTCTTCTAAGTTCCATCCAGGTTATATTTTTGCACAAAATTTTTAGTTTCGGTTATAATCAACATTTTTTAACCGAATAACAATAGTGACAAATATCCTGTTTTCGCCTTTGGCTATTGCTCCGATGATTGATTGGACCTACAGCCACTTCCGAGTTTTTATGCGTATTTTAGCTCCTCATGCACTTTTGTATACGGAAATGCAAACTACTGGAGCGATACAAAATAATCCTCTACGCTCTTTGCAATTTCATGTAAAAGAGCACCCAATAGCACTTCAGCTAGGTGGTTCAGAGCCAGAAACATTAGCACAATGTGCCCAACGTGCGGAGCAAGAAGGGTATGATGAAGTAAATATCAATCTTGGCTGTCCTAGTGATAAAGTTCAAGCAGGGCGTTTTGGGGCTTGTTTGATGAAAGAAGCAAAACAAGTTGCTGCTTGCATCCATGCCATGCGGCAAGCAGTGACGATCCCTATTACAGCCAAAACCAGAATCGGCATCGATCATCAAGACAGCTATGAGTTTTTTAGTGATTTTGTACATCAATTGGTTGAGGCCGGAGCACAAAAGATTATTGTGCATGCACGAAAGGCTTGGTTAAATGGTTTAAATCCAAAACAAAATCGAACAATTCCACCTGTTAACTACGATTATGTTTATCGTTTAAAAAAAGAAATTCCTGAAGTTCCTGTAGTGATCAATGGTAATATATTGAATATTAAAGAAATTAATGAGCATCTCCACCATGTCGAAGGGGTGATGCTTGGACGTTTGGCATGTGATAATCCTTTTCAAATAGCAATGATCCATCACGCACTTTATCTTAAGAGTCAAAAGAGCACTCGGAGCCAAGTATTTAATTACTATTTGGATTATTTACTTGAAGAATACAGCAAAGGTGTTTCTCTTAGTTTATTGGTAAAACCTATATTTAATCTTGCTTTTGGTTTACCCGGTGCCAGCCAATGGAAAAAAAAGTTGATGCTTATTTTGCAGGAAAAAAATCTCTCGCTGTTTCATGAGTTAGGTGAGTATTTACAGAATATTGAGGCGCACACAGAGACTTTATAAGTTAAGTTTTATTATGTTAATGCAATTTTGCGGCAAGTTGTATACTGATTTGTGCATCACTTAGCTAGTAAAATATTGTATACTATGAGCGGAAGTTGCGGAAAATTATGTTTTAGTTACCTGTTTGTCAGAAAACTGCTCTTTTTACTCAGTTTAAACCATGAAGGTTCACTTAAATTATAAGGTATTCATAGTATTTTTCCCCAAATTTTAGTACATTAACCAATTTGTTATTTGAAATCTCCAGAGGATTATTTAGGCCATGCTGAATACGTTGATTAAGAAAATGTTTGGAAGCCGAAATGAGCGTACATTGCGGCGGATGGAAAAGGCAGTAATGGCAATCAATGCGTTTGAACCACAAATGCAAGCACTAACTGATGCTGAGTTAGCTGCAAAAACCGAGCATTTTAAAGCACGTTTAGCAGAGGGCGAAAGCCTTGATGAAATGTTAGCAGAAGCTTTTGCTACAGTAAGAGAAGCATCTGTGCGTACTCTAGGCCTGCGCCATTTTGATGTACAATTAATTGGTGGAATGGTATTGCATGAAGGTAATATTGCTGAAATGCGCACTGGGGAAGGTAAAACATTGGTGGCAACCTTGCCTGCATACTTAAACGCAATTACTGGTCGTGGTGTACATGTTGTTACTGTGAATGATTATCTTGCTAAGCGTGACAGCCAATGGATGAAGCCTATATTTGAGTTTTTAGGTTTAACTGTGGGTGTTATTTTCCCTGATATGCCCCATCCTGCAAAACAAGAAGCCTATCGCTGTGATATCGTTTACGGAACGAATAACGAGTATGGATTTGATTATTTGCGCGATAATATGGCCTTTAGTCTTGAAGACAAAGTACAAAGAGATTTAAATTTTGCCATAGTGGACGAAGTGGATTCTATTCTCATCGATGAAGCACGTACGCCGTTGATTATTTCTGGTGCAGCTGAAGACAGCTCTGAACTTTATATCAAAATTAATAAATTGATTCCTCATTTGAAGAAACAAGAAGAAGAGGGTGGTGAAGGGGATTATACTGTTGATGAAAAACAAAAGCAGGCGCATCTTACTGACGCAGGCCATCAACATATTGAAGAATTATTACTTAATGCAAAACTTCTGGATCATGGTGAGAGCCTATATCATGCCAGTAATATTATGCTAATGCACCATGTCAATGCCGCATTAAAAGCCCATGCTATGTTCCATCTTGATGTGGATTATATCGTTAAAGACGGTCAAGTAGTTATTGTTGATGAGCATACTGGTCGTACCATGCCTGGTCGCCGATGGTCAGAAGGATTACATCAAGCTGTTGAAGCGAAAGAAGGTGTTTCTATTCAAAATGAAAATCAAACTCTTGCTTCAATTACATTCCAGAATTTTTTCCGTATGTATAATAAATTATCCGGAATGACTGGAACAGCAGATACAGAAGCATATGAATTGCAGCAAATCTACAATCTTGATGTTGTTGTTATTCCAACAAATAAACCTATGGTTCGCAAAGATGAACCTGACTTGGTTTATTTAACTCAAAAAGATAAATTCGAAGCAGTCATCACTGATATTCGTAAGTGTGCCGAACTGAAACAACCTGTACTTGTAGGTACTGTTTCAATTGAAGCATCTGAATTTTTAAGTCAACTTCTTAAAAAAGAAAATATTAAGCATCAAGTACTTAATGCTAAGTTTCATGAAAAAGAAGCACAAATCATTGCCGAAGCTGGTCGGCCTGGGGCAGTAACTATTGCTACCAATATGGCGGGTCGAGGAACAGATATTGTGCTTGGCGGAAGTTTAGCTGCTGATTTGGCGCAATTACCTGAAACGGCAAGTGCCGAAGAAATTGAAGCTGTAAAACAAGTGTGGCAAAAACGACATGATGAAGTACTTGCAGCCGGCGGACTAAGAATTATAGGTTCGGAGCGTCATGAGTCACGACGTATTGATAATCAGTTACGTGGACGTTCAGGTCGTCAAGGCGATGTGGGAAGCAGTCGTTTTTATTTGTCGCTTGAGGACAATTTGATGAGGATATTTGCTTCAGAGCGTGTTGCATCGATGATGCGTCGCTTGGGAATGCAGCCTGGTGAACCTATTGAGCATAGTTTGGTAACCAAAGCAATCGAGAATGCGCAGCGTAAGTTGGAAGGACATCATTTTGATGTCAGAAAGCAGCTTTTAGATTATGACAATGTGGCGAATGATCAAAGACAGGTCATTTATACTCAACGTGCCTCAATCATGGATATGGTGGATACTGAGGAAATGATAAATACGATGCGAGATGATGTTATATCAAATCTGGTTGAGACTTATATTCCTCTACAAAGCTTAGAAGATCAATGGGATCCAAAAGCTTTAAGTGATGTCCTGATGGATGAATTCAAACTCAAAGCACCAGTGCTTGAGTGGATTGAAGAGGATCATCATATTCAGCCAGAACAAATTAGAGAAAAAATTCTTGATCTTGCTGCACGGAAGTACAATGAAAAAGTAGCTCAAGCCGGAAGAGCCACGATGTCACAGTTTGAAAAGTCTGTGATTTTACAAACATTGGATAATCAATGGCGTGAACATTTGGCTGTAATGGACCAATTGCGTCAGGGGATTCATTTACGTGGTTATGCACAAAAGGATCCAAAACAAGAGTATAAAAAGGAAGCATTCACTCTGTTTACTACAATGCTCGATAATTTAAAATATGATGCAATTCGTTTAATTTCTTCTGTTGAAATTCAAACTGAAGAAGACGTTAACGCAGTCGAAGAGCAACGCCGTGCTGAGCAGGTGAGCAAGATGAACTTGCAACACGGTAATTATGCTGATGAGAATGAAGATGATACTCAGCCGCAAACATACAGACGACAAGAAAAGAAAGTTGGTCGAAATGATCCTTGTCCATGTGGCTCGGGTAAAAAATATAAAGCTTGCCATGGAAATCTAGTGTGAGCATCTCTGTTGCCGTAGCGGTCATTATTGATGAGCAACAACGAATCTTAATTACTCAACGTCCTCTCCATGTACCTCATGGAGGATGTTGGGAATTTCCTGGTGGAAAGTTGGAAGCGGATGAGTCCTCATCGTCTGCATTAATTCGAGAAGTGAAAGAAGAGCTTGGCTTAGAGGTTCTCCGATATCAATTATTAGGCGAAGTAAACCATCAGTATTCTGACAGAGTAGTAAAATTAATTATTTTTCTTGTTGACCAGTTTTCTGGAGTGCCTTTCTGCTTGGAAGGTCAATTGGCTATGAAATGGGTTGACCATCAAGAATTAAATACGGAATATTTCCCCGAAGCAAATCACGAAATAATTGCAATGTTGAAAAGTTATTTGATAGGCAGCTTGGGAGCTGCTTAGCGAAAACCAGGTTTAAATCCTCAAGTTTTCCGAATTTGGCTGTGCCGCACTCAGGCTACAAAGCCACATTTTTAATTAAAATCAAGATACAATGGGGCATGATCCGAAACTTCATCATCCATTACAATAAATTGATTTACAACAATGTCTTGTGAGGTCAGTATATAATCTGCATATTTCTCATTTTTTTTATAATAACGGGTTCTTGTTGAGCTAATGTTGTTCACTGTAATCAAGTTATTCATTCCTTGCTCAATAATGTGCATGCTTTCTGTATCAGGTCTTAAGTTAAAATCACCACACAATATTTTGGGTGTATTGATAGTATCCATAAAATGGCGAATACGATGTGATTGATTGATTCGTTCTGGGCTATCTTTCTTGCCTTGCCCGGTCCATAGGCCATGTACATTAAGAATGGAGTAAATTTTTTTGTTGATTTCACATTCAACCCATTGCAAGTTTCTGGGATGATTTAATCCTACTCCAGGGTAATGTTGTTTTTGATGAATGTTTATCTCTCCTTCACCTAAGATATCAATATTATTTTTCAATAACATCGCAATTCCATAAACATTTTCTACAGCTGGTTTAAAAATAGCAAAATGATTTGGAAGGAGTTGTTGTAAATCTGCAAAAATATTTAAGCTAAGTTCTCTATCTTCTTCAGTTACTGTTCGGTGGGCGTTGTAATACACTTCTTGTAGGCAAAATATATCAATATCACGATGCTCACTGATAAATTTTAATAGAGGATTTCTTAGATGACCTCCCCATAAATTTAAAGTAATTAATTTCATTTATCACTGAGTTCCTTATGTTCGCTATACACCATATTACTTACAACACTTAAACGAGCTTTGCTTTTCAACTGATTGTGATTCATAGGGTAAAATATTCATCACTTATTTTTTTGCCTCGTGTAGATATAAAATATGTAAATCGATTACCTTTTTTGCTAACTGCTCAATCTCCATATCATTAACTATCATATCATCTGCATTTTCTAAACGTTTTATGATATCCGGCTGGGTTGATAAAATAGCATGAGCTTGTTCTTTGCTGGATTGATCACGCTGCATTAGCCTTGATATTTGTGTTTCTTTTGGTGCGCATACAAGTAAAGTTCGATTAATATAAGGATAAGCTTGTTTTGTAATAAGCAGTGGTATTTCTATGACGCAATAAGGTGTGATGCAGGTATCAACCCGTTGTTTAATCTCTTGGCGTATCAGAGGATGTAAGAGTTGTTCAAGCCACTGACGCTCTTTATGGTTAGAAAATATGATTTCTCTTAATTTACTACGATCCAATTCATCATCTTCTTTAAGTACCTTATGACCATAATGCTCAATGATCTTTCTGTATGCGTTTTTGTTCTTTTGGGTTAATTCCCTTGATATTTTATCAGCATGAATTACTTCAACTCCCAATTTGGAAAAGAGTTCAGCAACCGTAGTTTTCCCACTTGCGATATCGCCTGTTAATCCAACACAATAAACCATATTTTTAGATCTCGTTTTTATTCATGCATGTTACTACATTAATATAACAGGTATAAGGAACAGAGCTTTTTTGCCTGCAATATGCGTTAGCAGCCAATGCAGCATCATCGCGAGTTGGATAAAGATTACTTCGCCATGCGGATGCTTCTCGATCAAAGGCCGTACATTGCCACATGGGCATTACGTTGACACCATTAATAAACTGTATACATCCAGCTTTAGCTGTTCTGCATGTGGCTGGTGCTTTACTGCCTTTTTTACAGGCAGCATAAGAAAGATTTAACGCCATTTTTTGGTAAATGTTTTCTGAAGTCCATTGAGTTTGGGTGGCATCATGAGCTGAACATTGCCAATAACTACCGGCTATTGGTTCCGCAAAACTTGAAACTGAGACACCTAGAATAAGAAAAAAACAGCTTCCTCTGTGCTTATTCATTTTTTTCTCCCTGAAGCAGTTCAATTAATTGTTCAACATGCAAGGCTTTTGAAAAATACCAGCCTTGAAGAAATCGAACCTTATTGTATAATAAATAGTCTAGCTGTTCTTTTGTTTCTACACCTTCTGCAATAATATTTAAATTAATTTTTTTTGCCAGTTGAATTATTGCATCATTTAGTGTTTCTGTAATGGCTTTAGTTCCTATGGAGTGGATAAATAATTTGTCGATTTTCAGATAATTAAAAGGATAGTGTTGTAGATAGCTGATGCTTGAATGTCCTGTCCCATAATCGTCTATTGCCAATGAATACCCTGCTTTTCTAAGTTCTTGCATTCTGTTGATGTAAATTTGATTATTCATATCAAGCAAATAACGTTCCGTTATTTCTAATAATATTTGTTGGGGCGAAATAGAATGGTGTTGCACCAGTTTATAGAATCGGGGGAAAAAATAATTATCAGTAAAATGTAACGCACAAATATTAAATGATAAATAAAAAGTAGGTTGGGTTGTTAAGATATTTTTAGACTCTTCAAATGCTATCTCAATAAGTTGCAGTGTTATTGGAACAATTAAGCCTGTATTTTCAGCTTCGTCTATAAAAAGATCTGGCATTATAATTTCATCGTAATTGTCCTGCCATCTTAATAGAACTTCAGCACCTGAATAGACCTTGTGTTTTGCATCAAATAATGGCTGATATACAGGATAAAATTGTTCACGACGAAGAGCCTGCTTTATTGCACCATGTAGTGAATAATGCTTATTGAGGATGTTTCTAATTATAAAATATAAAAAAAGTGACAGGACTAAAATATCGAGACTAAGTAAGATTTGGTTATACCATAGATTATTAATTACTATTTGATTGGGTTCAGTAACTGTAAGTATAACTCCATCAAGACTAGATAATTTTGTTGTGGCGAATATCTTTTCAGATGTAAAAGATGAGTCAAATGATACTTTATTTATCCAGGAGTCATCTTTTATTTCTCCTACTCGGATAATTTCCTGCTTCTTATTTGTATCGTAGAGCGTAACTGTACGTGAACCACTGTTGGGAATATGCAATGTACCTTCCAATATTGGGGACATAATTACTATTTCTACCTGATAAGCACCAATTTTTTTTTGTATTGCATAAATCGGATGATTAAACATTGGCGAATCGAATGGCCCAATGATTGTCTGTTGTAGATTCTTATTTAAGAGGAACGTCTTATTATTAGGTAATGTAGAACATACAATTTGATGTTCGGGATCACGAATTGCTAATTCAGAGATTTGTGGGTGATTTCTGAGGATGTGTTGTAAATAAGGAATAAAATCGCCAGCACAGGTGAGATTATTCCGTTTGTATGTAGGAATTAGATACGAACTTTGAAAAATATCATTTATAAAGTGGTCAACCTTAAATGCCAGTTTATTGCTTGCTTCTGTAACTAAAGTAAACGAGTTAGTGACGTTGTTATGCCAGTTGATATAAGAAAAAACCACAAGTAAAAAAATGGTGAAAGATATCCAGAGTAATTTGAATTGTTTATAAACAAAAAATGTCAGATTTCTGAATGTTTTTCGCATAGTTTAAGGTGTTGCATAAGCTTCCTTTATAGAGTGTAGTGTGATTTCTGCTAATTTCCCAATTACTTCATGGCTTGTATTTAAAGGAGGAAGCCAATAGAGTGTATTTCCTATTGGTCTTATTAATGCGCCTTGATTTAATGCATTCTGATACACTTTATTACCTATTCGATAATGTCCTGTGTCTTCAAGGTCCGCTGCGACGACTGCACCAATTCCGCGAATATTGCTTAATCTACCTGAAACTTCTGCTATTTCAGATAAAGTAGTTAGCATGTATTCACCTAGATTTTTAGCCTGATCAACTATTTTTTCTTCGTGCATCGTGTGAATAGTTGCTAAGGCTGCACTAATGGCGAGTGGGTTGCCACTATAGGTGTGTGAATGCAAAAAGGATTTACCACTGCTGTAGTCTGCATAAAAAAGATCAAAAATAGAACTATCAATCATGATACAACTTAATGGAATGGAGCCAGAAGTTAATCCTTTAGACAAACAAATCAGATCCGGTTCTACATCAGCATGTTCTGAAGCGAGCCATTTGCCAGTACGTCCCACTCCAGTCATTATTTCATCTGCGATAAGATAAATATCTTTACTTTTGGCCCAGGTCGATAGTCTTTTAAGAAAATCGGGGCTATAGCACAACATTCCACCAGCACCTTGTATTAGTGGTTCAACAATAATCGCACAGACTTTATCACTAACTGCTTCTAACTCTTTTTCTACTACAGACCAATATGCATCACAATTATTCCAGAGCGGATCTTCTTTTCCAGAGATATAAGGAATATTTTGAACAAAATGGCAGGTTAGACCAAATGATGTATATGGGGCTTTATAAAGTCCCAAATCACTGATACTCATTGCCCCCAGAGTTTCTCCGTGATACCCATTTTTGAGTGCAATAAATTGATTTCTATCTGTAAAACCCTTGATTTGGCTTGCATGGATCGCTAATTTCATTGCTATTTCAACAGCGCTGGAGCCATCGCTGGCAAAGAAAACATGTTGTTTTTGGGTAATTTTAGCAAGCTCTTCTGCTAACTCAATAAGTTGAGGGTGTGTTGTATTAGCCGTAATAACATGTTCAAAGCGATTAAGTTGTGCCGTTATTGCTGATATCACGCGAGGATGGCCATGACCTAAAGATTTACACCACCAACTGGAAATTGCATCAATCAATGGACCTTTATCAGTATAAAGATAACTGCCTTCTGCTTTTTCAATTAGCAGAGGGGGACAGGTTTCAAAATCTTTCATTTGTGTGCACGGGTGCCAAAAATGTTTTAAGTCTCTATTAATTAATTCGGATACGTTAACCATTTTTAAAATTTTGGTTGACAAGATTGAGCGGCACTTTATCATGTTACGCTACGTAAATAAAATCAAAAATATAGAATATAGCGAGGTTGTGCTTCGTTTGCTAAAGATATAGGAGCATAATTTTTTATCTGAAACCAGGGTTATGGTTTATGCCTTCACCCTGGTTACACTGTTTTAATATCCTTGATAGGAGGAACTGTTGTGACTCAAGCTAAGAAGCACTGGTCTGTTTCTGAAATTACAGCGCTTTATGAGCAACCATTTAATGATTTGTTGCACCAGGCGCATGCCGTACATAGAGAATATCATCAACCTAATTCATTACAATTTGCTACTTTACTAAGTATTAAAACGGGGGCTTGTCCTGAAGATTGTGGGTACTGTTCTCAAAGTGGTCATCATAAAACCCATGTTGAAAAAGAAAAGTTAATGTCAGTTGATGAGGTATTAAAAGCAGCGCAGGACGCCAAAGATGGTGGTGCTAAACGCTTTTGTATGGGGGCTGCATGGCGTTGTCCACCCGATAAAGTGATGACTGAGTTACAAGAAATGATTAAAGGCGTGAAGTCTTTAGGTTTGGAAACGTGCATGACTTTAGGCATGCTAAATCCAGAACAGGCTGCTAATTTAAAAGAGGCTGGTTTGGATTATTACAATCATAATATCGATACATCACCTTCTTATTATGAAAAAGTAGTGACCACACGTAAATTCAGCGATCGCTTAGATACATTAAATAATGTGCGAGAAGCAGGGATTAATGTGTGTTGTGGTGGGATCTTAGGCTTGGGTGAGACACGTGAAGACCGCATCGAATTTTTATTAACCTTAGCAAATATGGAAAGTCCTCCTGAGAGTGTTCCCATTAACCGCTTAATACCTGTAGAAGGAACTCCTCTTGCAAAAGCTCAGCCAGTAGAGGGTATTGAGTTAGTGCGGACAATTGCAACGGCTAGAATATCAATGCCTAAAAGTGTTATTCGATTGACTGCAGGACGAACTGAAATGAGCGATGAACTACAAGCGCTTTGTTTTTTTGCGGGTGCAAATTCAGTATTTATTGGTGATAAATTATTAACTGAAGAAAATCCTCAACGAGCCAAGGATAAAACCCTTTTTAGTAAGCTAGGTTTAACTGAGATGGTATAAATGCCTATAAGTCATAAGATTAAGGATTATACAAATCAGTTAGCTCATGAAGGACTATTAAGAAATAGATTCATCAATGCAGATGATGCGTCATTAGTTCATTTTGACAGCAATGACTATTTATCGCTAAGCAAAGACAAATGTATTTCAGAGGGATACCAGCGTGGGTATTCGTTGTATCCTTCTGGTAGTGGTGCTTCAATGTTGCTCAGTGGTTATCACCCAAATCATCGAGCAGTTGAAGAGGCATTTGCTAATTTATTGGCAGTAGATGAGTGCATTTTATTTTCCTCCGGATATGCAGCAAATCTTGCCGTTACAGCGTTACTTGGTAAATTAAAAGTACATTGTTTTATTGATAAAGAAATACATGCATCGATTTATGATGGTTTCGCTTTATCAAAGGTGAACTACTCACGCTATTTGCATAATAATTTAGATGACTTAGAACGTAAAATAACTTCTGCTAAGGGCTCAGCCTTAATTACTGAGGGTGTGTTTAGTATGAGCGGCCAATTGGCTCCTTTAGCAAAACTCTCATCTCTTTGTAATACAAATCAATGTGCTGTCTTAGTTGATGAGGCGCATTCCTTTGGAATCTTAGGTTCCCAGGGAAAGGGTGCTGTAGCGCTTCATGGTTTAACTCAAAATGAAGTTCCATTAAGGGTTATTCCCCTTGGGAAGGCTTATGCTGCTCAAGGAGCACTTGTTGCTGGCAAAGCAGACTGGATTTACGCGTTATTACAAGCAGGGCGTTCTGTTATTTACTCAACTGCGGTTAGCCCGGCTCTAAGTTATGGTTTATTGCATACATTGGATTTTGTTGTTAATGCAGAAGACAGACGGTCGAAATTAACTCAGCTAATCACAATATTTAGGTCATATATTAAAAAGTCTCCTTTAGTTTGGGCTGATTCGATTAGCCCAATTCAACAATTACAATTAGGCTGTCCCCATCTAGCATTACATTATGATCGTGAATTGAAGAAACATGGCATTAGTTGTTGTGCAATAAGAAAGCCCACCGTAAGTACCAAAGCATCCGGTTTGCGTGTCATTTTGAATTACAATCATACTCCTGAACAAATTCATGAGTTATTTGATAAGTTAAGTGCTATTTATGAATATAAACATCCATAGTTATGGAGAAGGATTCCCACTTGTTTTCCTGCATGGATGGGGATTTGACAGTCGGATCTGGTTGCCATTAATGCCCAAGCTTCTTCTCATGGATTATCAGGTCATATTAATTGATTTGCCAGGATTTGGTCATAGTCCAATTATGGATTGGAATTCATTTAAAGAGTTTTTAGTAAATCAACTGCCAAATAAATTTGCATTAGTCGGTTGGTCTATGGGTGGGTTATATGCCATGCGTTTTGCAGTAGAAGAACCAGATAGAGTAACTCATCTTATTAACGTGACTTCATCCCCACGATTTTTACATGATGATTTATGGCCGGGCGTTTCCCAATATGTTTTTAAAAAATTTTACAAAAATTTATTAGAAGCACCACATGATACGCTAAAAGAATTTATGGAACTTAATGGACTATCTACTGCTGATAGGTTGCAACACCTTCCTGATAAACTTCCATCTCCAGGAGGATTAGCATTAGGCCTGAAAATTCTAGAAACTTGGGATTTACGTGCGGAGCTAAAACAGTTTAATAAACCAACATGTTTTATGTTTGGTCGACTGGATCCTATTGTTCCGATTAAAACGATGAACACCATGCAGCTGAGCTATCCAGAGTTTAATTACATACTGTTCAAACGTGCTGCGCATATGCCATTTTTATCTCAGGTAGATTTATTTATCGAGGAAATCCGAGGACTCATTAAATGAAGCGTTTTTTTATTACTGGTACTGACACTGACTGCGGAAAAACCTATGTCACGGCAAGTCTGTTAAAACACTTTTCATCGGCAGCTGCAATTAAGCCTGTGGCCAGTGGATGTATGGAAATAGAAAATAAGCTAGTGAACAGCGATGCGCTGTATTTACAAGAAAATTGCAAGCACAGTATCAGTTTGGACGTAATAAATCCCTGGCGATTTAAATTGCCCGTTTCACCTCATATTGCTGCACATAATGAAGGAGCTAGTTTACTCATTAATGAAATAGCTGATTATTGCCTGAACTTGCAGTTGGATGGCATTGAAACATTATTTATTGAGGGGGCAGGTGGACTAATGGTTCCCCTAAATGATCATGAGACTTGGATTGATTTTTTACAAATGACGCAGATCCCTGTTATTTTAGTAGTGGGTATGAAATTAGGATGTATTAATCATGCTTTGCTCACAGAGGCTGTTTTACATGCAAACAACATTAAATGCGCGGGATGGATTGCCAATTGTATTGATCCCAATATGCAAGCTTTATCAGCTAATATTGAAACGTTAAATCAAAAACTTACTTCTCCTCTTTTGGCACAAGTACCCTTTGCAGGTAACATTACAATAATTGATTTCTAATCCCTTGTATTCATCCACAATACGATACTACAAAAAAATATTCTCTAAAAACAAGGCTATTACTAGTAAGTGGGTAGGGTTGTTATATTTTGTACCTCCTACTTGTTGTTTTAAAAACACTGTTGTATGTTTATGTTGGACTTATTTAATGAAAGGGACAACAATGTTAATGCGCGATAAATTAATGCAATCAGTAATGACTGCTTTTTTGATGTTAGCTGCAACTGGAAGTACAGCAGCTGAGAGCACCGATGCATCATCTGCAACTGAAAAATGTTATGGAATTGCTAAAAAAGGGATGAATGATTGTGCTACAGCAACTGCTTCATGCGCCTCCTCTGCAACAAAAGACAAACAAAAAGATGCTTTTATTTTATTACCAAAAGGACTTTGTGAACGAATTGTTGGCGGCAACCTCAAACCTGAATAAAAAAATTCAACTCTCATTTAAAATAAGGAAATTAATTATGAAAAAAATTTTAGGAAGCGTGTTCACATCCCTGTTTATTGCATTCGCTTGTTCTGCGCCAATTTATGCTGCACCTGAAACGTTTACTCTAGATAAAAATCATACTTATGTACTCTGGGATGTTGAGCATTTAGGCTTTTCAACTCAATACGGCAAATGGTATGCCACAGGTCAGCTCGTTCTTGATAAAGATAATCCAAGTCAAAGTAAGGTCAATGTAAAGATTGATGTCGCAGATATGATCACAGGTGTCCCTGAGTTGGACAAGCACTTAAAAAGTAAGTTGTTTTTTGATACGGAACATTTCCCTATTGCAACATTTGTCAGCAATAAAGTCACTCCCAAAGGCGATAATAAAGCAACTGTTGATGGCATCTTAACATTGCGTGGTGTGAGTAAGCCAGTGGTATTGGATGTTACTTTAAACAAGCAAGGAATGAATCCAATTAGCAATAAGATGTCAGTTGGTTTTACAGCGACGACGTCTATAAATCGCTCTGATTTTGGGATAAATGCTTTTCTACCTGCAATAAGCGATAAGGTAAACCTTGTAATTGGCACAGAAGCATATCAGGATAAAAAATAGGACCTCTTATGCAAATCAAAAACAGTTCAACTCATTTTGGTCTTGTAGCTATAGTACTTCATTGGGTTATTGCCTTGTTAATCATTGGATTGTTGGTGCTGGGGTTGTACATGATCTCTTTGCCATGGAATCCTCAACGGTTAAAGTTCTATGGATGGCATAAAGAGTATGGTTTATTGGTTCTCTTTTTGGCAATTTTTAGAATTATTTGGCGACTTGGCAATGAACAACCTGAGCTTGCTTTGCCTTGGCTGGAAAAAATTGCCGCACGCAGCATGCACTGGGCATTTTATGTGTTTATGTTTGCCATGCCAATTACGGGTTGGTTAATTACTTCAGCTGCGGGGCTACCTGCATCATTCTTTGGATTATTTACCCTTCCCAACCTTATAGCACCGGATGACAGCAATAGAGTTTTATTTGAATGGATCCATGAATGGTTAGGTTATGCGCTCATTGCAGCAATCTTTATGCACACGGCAGCTGCTTTAAAACATCATTTTATTAATAAGGATGATATATTACGGAGAATGTTCCCATGAAGATGATAAAATATTTTTTATTTCTATTCATTTTGAATAATGCTTACGCGAATACAGTACCTGAATGGACGCTTGTTCCTAATGAAAGTAGCATCAGCTTCACTGCAACGCAAAATAATGCACCGGTTACTGGCTCATTTAAAGAGTTTACTGCAACAATAAATGCTGATCCCGCGCATTATCAAGACAGTAATGTCGATGTGGTGGTGAATATTAGCTCACTTACTGCTTCATACGCAGAAATAACTTCAATATTACTCGGGCCTGATTGGTTTAATGCTAAAGAGTTTCCAAAAGCTGAATTTAAATCAACCAAATTCACTAAAAAGGATGATAAGAATTATGAGGCTGCTGGAACATTAACCATAAAAAATAAATCGCTACCAGTCACACTTACTTTTACAGCGATTGAGTCGCCTAAAGAGCATTTGCTTGTTGAAGGGCATACTACAGTAAAACGGTTAGACTTTGGCATAGGACAAGGTGATTGGTCTAGTACTAGTGAAATTAAAGATGAAGTAACTATAAACTTTAAAGCAGTTGCTGTGCGTAAACAATAGTGATGTTAAGGCTATGATATCTAACATATAGCCCGAATCTGGGATTATGTGCAAAGCCTTCTCCGAGCTACAAACACCTAGATCAAAAAAACTATTTAACTCTCTCCCTAGCCCTCTCCCGTAAGTGGGAGAGGGGATATTTGTTAATTGCGTTTATACTTTAACCTTTTTGATATATGAGATTTTGAAAAAAGAAATGGGATTGTTTCTTATCCCCTTGCCTATTGGGGCGAGTGGGTAAATACAAAATTCACAGAATTATATTGGAAAATCTGGTTTGCAAATCCAGACTATCACTGATGGTTTAAAGATAGGTAAAATTCTATTTCAGTATGGAAAATAATAATGCCTGCTTGTTAGAAAGTCAGGCATTGACGTAGAGATTAATCATTACGCTTTAAATACCATTTTTTCTTTAACTCGAGAAATTTAGCTTTTTGTTTTTCATTTAGAAGAGAATACATTTGATGTTGCATCATTATTCTATTTTTTAACATGGATCCTCTGATTTTACTTACTTTATCGACTAAAACATCGAGTTTTGCTTCATCAATTTTATCTGCTTGAATCATAGCGCTAATTTGACCGCGTAATAATCGGAGTTGAACATAGTTTTCTTTGAGTGTACTCCGAGCTTTTTCTTTATATGCTTTAATCTTGGCTTTTTGATCTGCAGTGAGATTCAGTTCTTGGGCTAAGTTATCAAATCGATGATGAGAATTACAATATTTTGAGTCACCAAGACATGCAAAGCTTGGTTGACCTACGGTCAGTACGAATACGATGGTTGATAACCAGAGAAGTTTTTTACTCATTTATCTATTCCTCATAATAATTATACCAACTGTCCTGTTTTGTCCTATGTCATCAGTGATGACTCTATTGGAGTATAGACTATAGAGTGAATAAATACAGCATGTTAGGGACGGTTATAAAGGCTAATCTTAACCTGTGATTTCCTCTGATTTCATTTTGACTTTTAATGAGGAAAGGAGGGGCTAGGGTTTGTTAATATGAAGGATGCGTTAATTTTATTTTTTTATTTTTTGCAAGACTAAAAATTATTGCATCATGGCAAAGCCTCTCAAGCTCTTCGATTAATTTTTGCATGTATTCATCTTGTTTATGCTCATGAATACTATGTAAAATTTTTTTAAATTGGAGAATGTTAAATTCATTATCTTGATTAAAACAGCTTAATATAAGCCCAAGATCTTCTGCTTTTAAATTGTTCTTGTTTCTTGAAAAAGATCGCTCCGAAACTGGTGCTATTTTTTGAATGCATTCTTCCAAATCACTTTTTATCATAGAAAAAGCCGTAGGTAAGCTTAAAGCCAGTTCCTTTTGTCGGGCGGTAAGCAATTTAGTTCGTGTTGTTTGTAGTTTTTTCCCTGAATCTAACCATGAAGAATCATTTAATAATCCCTCATCAACACCAAGAAACTTGAGCATTCCTAAAACATTTTCATGCAAAGGGATAGAGTTTTGTGAACAAAAAGCATTTTGCAAGCCATAATGGTTAAAAGAATGGGGCTGGATCTCTTTGATAAATTTATCAGTATCTACAACATATCCGTCAAATAGAGCATTTGATATCTGTATTGGGCCTGTAGTACATACAACAATTGATTTAAGATAAAGGTCTTGCTCTTTTTTCATCAGATAAGTTAAGAACTTATCATCATTTGTTTCTAAAATTCGTTTGGTTAAAGAGTATTCTTTACTAAAAAAGAGATATTTTATGAAGTTTAGTTGTGATTGAAGTTCTTTTCTTAATCTTTTTATGACTTCCTCATGGCTTTCTTGAGGGCAAATCTTATTAAAGTCTAGGAATTTACTTTTATCTGTCATCACTTCATTAATGTATTTTCGAATTCTTAATGAAGAATTAGATGTATCAGGTGGTGTAATTTCTTTAGATTTCGCAATATAAAGTGATTCAGAGCGATTTTTCATGAACTTTAAGAGATAACGATTTATAAAACTGTCTTCATTTAATTCAGTTTCAGTCCGCTCAATAAAGTCGGTATCATAATAAGATAGTCTGGCAATAAGCCCTCCATGTACTCGCTTGATACTTTTCTCCGCTGCCAGCGCATCTACTATAGCGACAAAATCGTTATTTGCGAGGATAAACTCCTTTCTTCCCATTTTTAAACTACCAATGTTGAGCAATATGGGCGTTTCAGTTGGAATGAGATTAGGGAGTTGTGATGTATCAACTGGAAAGTCAAAGTCGGTATAAGTTCCCTTTTTAAATATTGGCGAAAGCCATCTTAAAATATCACTTGCAACAGCTAAATTTCCGCCTGTTTTTAAATTATAAATTTCATCTTTATAGAAAGAGTATAATTTTTTTTCATCATCTGATTGTAGTGAGGAGTGTATTGTGTTTGCATCAATGTAAAAAATATGATGTTCCCTACAAAACTCACGGAGTGCATTCACTGATGAATGGGTGAGTAAAGTAGATTCATATACTAAATGAATAGTATCATTCGGATTTTTTTCACGCATTTCAATAAGGCGAATTTGATTTTCCAAATTCATGAATACGTTCGGATTATTGCTTAACCAGATTTTTACATGTAATTTTGGGTTATATTGATACATTTTTTTTCTTATTTTTGAGTTCAATAAATTACCGCATATAAAAAACCAGTTCGCGTATGCTGATTACAAGCAAAACGGAGCTATTAATAAAAAGCTTAGCACAAGATAAAAAAAATGATCTGAATGTGAATTTGATTGATGAGTTTCATTGAATATGGTATAAAGGACGCGCTTTAAATACACACACGTTTCGACACATACGATAGGGTCCCTTGAGGGTTTCGTATGGGAAATGTGGAGGAATAACCCTGGAGACAAAAAAATGAATGTAAGTATGCGTGAATTGCTTGAAGCAGGTGCTCATTTTGGACACAGAACTCGTTTCTGGAATCCTGAAATGGGAGAGTATATATTTGGATCCCGTAATAAAATCCACATTATTAATCTTGAAAAAACTATGGTGATGCTTAACGACGTAGTAAACTATGTTGGTAGACTAGCATCAAACAAAGCAAAGATTCTATTTGTTGGCACTAAAAGAGCTGCACAAGACAGTATTCGTGAACATGCGAAACGTTGTGGCATGCCTTACGTTGATCATCGTTGGTTAGGTGGCATGTTGACCAACTATAAAACAGTTCGTCAATCTATCTTTCGTTTGAAAGAATTAAAAGAAATGAAAGAAAAGGGCTTACTGAATGGAATGATTAAAAAAGAAGCATTGATGCTGACACGTGAACTTGAGAAATTAGAAAGAGGTTTAGGTGGTATTGAGCACATGGGTGGCTTGCCTGATGCTCTATTTGTCGTCGATGTTGGTTTCGAGCACATTGCCGTTGAAGAGGCTCATCGTCTAAAAATTCCCGTTATTGGTATTGTTGATACAAACAATAGTCCAAGAAACATTGATTACATTATTCCTGGTAATGATGATTCTATGAGAGCAGTTGATATCTATGTACGCTGTGTTGCTGATGCAATTTTAGATGCTAAAGGTACTAACACAGTTGGAGTAGGTGCATCTGATGCTGAATTTGTTGAAGTGGTTGAACAAGCCAGTGATGCAGAAAAAGCTGGGGAATAATTAAACTTTAAAATATAGGGGGCCGGGTGTCTAAACACCTCAATTTGCCCCCTTTTTGCTATACGGAGAAATGAAAAATGTCAATTAGTGCAAGTTTAGTCATGCAGTTACGTGAACGTACCGGCGCTGGCATGATGGAGTGTAAAAAATTTCTAATAGCAACCAACGGTGATATTGAAGCCGCAATTATTGAAATGCGTAAAGCAGGTCAAGCAAAAGCAGATAAAAAAGCGGATCGCGTTGCTGCTGAAGGTGTGGTGGTTATTGCACGTTCTGCAGATGGACGTCGTGCAATAATGCTTGAAATTAATAGTGAAACAGACTTTGTTGCTCGTGATGAGAACTTTACTCACTTTGCTACTATGGTTGCTGAAACCGCATTAAATAGTTCTGCGACTACGATTGAGGAATTGTCTGCAATTGCACTTCCTGCTGGAAATACTGTAGAGCAAGCTCGTCAAGAATTAGTAGCAAAAATTGGCGAAAACATTAAATTAAGACGTTTGGAACGCATGTCTTGTGATGCAGGAGTTATTGGTTATTACTTACACGGTTCACGAATCGGTGTTATGGCTGCACTTAAAACAGGTGATGAAGAGCTTGCAAAAGACATTGCTATGCATATCGCAGCCAGTAAGCCAATCGTTGTAAGCAGAGATCAAGTATCTGCTGATGCTATTGAAAATGAACGAGAAATTTTTACAGCACAAGCAAAAGAAAGTGGCAAACCACAAGAAATTATCGATAAAATGATTGAAGGTCGAATCAATAAATTTATTGATGAAGTCAGTTTATTAGGCCAACCTTTTGTTAAAAATCCAGACATCAAAGTTGGACAACTGTTAAAAGAAAAATCTACTGAAGTACTTTCCTTTATTCGTTATGAAGTTGGTGAAGGCATAGAGAAAAAAGAAGACAACTTTGTTGAAGAAGTGATGGCTCAGGTTCGTACATGATGAATGAAAGTCACCCAACATTAAAATATAAACGTATTTTACTAAAATACAGTGGCGAAGCCCTTATGGGCAAGTCACAATTCGGTATTGATCCCTCGGTTTTGGATACCTTAGCCAGGGATATCGCTGAATTAATTAAAATGGGCGTTGAAGTTGGTCTCGTATTAGGTGGTGGTAATTTATTTCGAGGTAAGGCACTGTCACAAGCAGGTGTTGGACGTGTAACCGGTGACCATATGGGAATGCTGGCTACTGTAATGAATGCTTTGGCAGTTAGGGATGCTTTAGAACGAATTGATATGCCAGCACGTATTATGTCTGCTATTCCCATGATGGGCGTTGTTGATTCTTATCATCGACGTAAGGCAATTACTCATTTGCGCACTGGACATGTTGTGATTTTTGCAGCTGGAACAGGCAACCCATTCTTTACTACTGATACAGCAGCTTGTTTAAGAGCCATTGAAATCGGTGCTGATGTGGTTTTAAAAGCCACTAAAGTAGATGGTGTTTACTCGGAAGATCCCTTTAAAAATCCTAATGCCAAACGATATGATTATTTAACTTATATTGAAGTATTAACACAAGGCTTAGAAGTAATGGACTCTACTGCAATTTGTCTTTGTCAAGATCAAGGCATGCCATTGCAGGTATTCAATATGGCTGCACCTAATGCATTGCGAAGAATTGTATCTGGAGAGCGCGTAGGAACTATAGTCGGAGCTAATCATGATTAATGAGATTAAGCAAGATTCAGAAAAGCGAATGAAAAAAACGATTGAGGTGTTGCAAACAGACTTAACAAAAATTCGCACAGGAAGAGCGAATGTTGGTTTACTGGATCATGTGCAAGTTGATTATTACGGAACGATGACTCCATTGAGCCAGGTTGCTAATGTTTCTGCTAGTGATTCACGTACAATATTGGTTACCCCTTGGGAAAAAGCCTTGGTACCCGCTATAGAAAAGGCAATTTTGAACTCAGATTTGGGCTTAAATCCTGCTACAGCAGGTACTGCTATTCGCGTTCCTATGCCTCCGTTAACTGAAGAGCGAAGAAAAGAACTTATTAAAGTTGTTCGTAATGAAGGCGAACAAGGAAAAGTTTCTATTCGTAATATCAGAAGGGATGCAAATAATCAATTGAAAGAGCTGGTTAAGGATAAGGCTATTTCTGAAGATGATGAGCGTCGAGCAACGGAAGTCATTCAAAAATTAACCGATAAATATATTCTAGAAGTAGATGCATTATTGGCTGAAAAAGAAAAAGATTTAATGGTAATTTAGATCAAATTGATGCTTGAGGTGAATAACCTCAAGCTGTAATTTTTTTATAGCATTATTCATTCAAAAAGCACCAAGTACTTTAATTTTCCAGCTTAGTCATGATAAAGAGTATCTATTAAGCTTTTTTATCCATTATTACAAATAGCTTAATATATTTTCCTAAAATGCTTCTGAATAGTTTTTTGGAGGTTCTTATGAAGTATAAAGTTGTTGTTTTTGGTAAAAGTGGTAAAACGAAACTCGCTCATAAAGTTGCTCAAAAGAAAATTGATTTTGAAGAAGCATCACCCCCTACCTTAAGCGTTGATTTTTTCTCTCGAGACCTTGACTCCAATAATACTGTGGCCCTATGGGATATATCAGGAGACGAGCGATTTAAACAAATCAATCCATATTATTATAAAGGAGCCGACGTAGGCGTATTTTGCATTGATTTAACAGAAGAAATTGACGAGCAAGAACTGATTAAAAGCATCCAAGAGTTTCGTAAATTTGCTCCTCTTGCCCCAATTATATGTGTTGGCACTAAATCAGATCTTCCTGCCGCAAATCGTGCAAAACTGGAAAAAATTAATTCAAAAGGATTATTTGCCAATTTCATCATTACATCAGCAAAAAATGGAGAGAATGTAGAGGAGCTTTTTAATCTAATCCGCATTCACTGTGAATCTAAGCTTCTACTTTCATGGACTGAAGCTGTTATAAAACTAAAAGAGAGTGTAAACAATCTACCAAAGAAAAAAAATGCATTAATAGATATTGAATTAGGTGGGCTTTCGAAAATTATATTGGCTAATTCTAATTCGTCAAAAGTTACTCCAAAGGATAAGGCTGAGGCTATTAAACGCTTTACAAAAAACTGTGAAATTATTTTAGAAGGTGAGAGCCCTAGCGTACTTAAAGCAGTACTTGCAGTTGCTGCAGCAGCCATTGTATTAACTGTAACAGCATTAATTGGCTTCTCAATTGGGGTGGCTTATAGTTGGTGGACCGGTCCAGGAGCCTTTTTTGCTGGGATATTAAGCGGTTATACTGCTGCAGTAACTGTTGCCTCTTCGAGTGTGGTGTCAGGACTTATTGCTGGTGGACTGACTGCATATGGTTTATTTAAACCCTCTATGGAAATGGAGGCTCTTGAAACGTTTACTGCGGAAGTATCTTCTTGGAATACAGCGGTTATTTTATAGAAAAAGCGTTCAAGACCATTCATTGAACACCAACCATCATGAAAAAATGACTCAATGACCGTAGGCTGGGCTGTTAAGCCCAGCATCTAACAATCGCTTAAGTATTTCTTTCTTACGTGCGCCATGGCGAAGTCGATTTCATTAACATATTGATTACATTAAATACATTCTATTATCCCATTGTTTTTTTACTCCCTTGTTGCTTTAAAACCTGAGAAGTATGATACAAATTGCTATATTTGCTTTTAAAGGCGATTGAAGACGCTATTCGGCATACCAATGTATTTGAGGTTCATGATGACGTATCAAAATACTCATAGCGATTTTTTTCTAAAAAAAGTCATTAATTGGGACCAATGGGTTGGTTTATAATCTCCAACAAAGCCCCATGACTCGACCCAAATAATACGTTTAAAAGCAAACGTTTGCTTTACTTGGTCCATGAATAATTCTTTGCTTTCATTTTGGGAAGCAAAAATTACCATATTTGCACTATTTCGTATGGGAACAACCAGGGTATTATTAAATTGATTTTTTACCAATTGGAAAATTGGGTGTTGTTCTTTTATATTGGCTAAGTTTATAGCCAAAAAGCCATCTTCAGTCATTATTCTTTTACACGAAGCAAAAAAATCAGCATTAGCGCATTCAGGCGGAAAATGGTTTGCGTTATAGAGATCGATGATTAGATGAGTATATTTGGGGGGCTGCTTTTGTATGTAATCCGCCGCATTTTCATGGATAACGTTTAAATTTTTTAAGTGGTCTATCATAAAAAAACGCTTTGCTATGTCAATAACTTCTTCACTATTATCTACGGCAACTAAGGGTATATCCTTTAACATCCATGCAATTCCAGCACCGCCTAATCCTAGCATACACGTCACGCCTGGATATTGGCGAGCCATTAATGTAAGTGCAGGAAGATAATATAAAACAGGCTTATGTGGTTTATAGCGGTTGATTACGGTTTGGAGCGCTGTACTACCTAATGTCAGCCAACGATAGCATAAGTTTTGATATACTTTATAACCTGAAGGGGAGGTATAAATACATCTTCCTAACTTCGTTTTCCACATTTCAGCGTGTCTTCTCTAATTGAAAGGGATAAATTGATCCAAGTTCTAGAATTTGTGTTAGCTCATCCAATGCCAAAAAACATTCATCAAGAAACAAAGGATCAGCTAAGTCTGTTGTGACTAACTCGGTACGATAGTGTTTTAATACCCACCTTTCCAAAACCTTTAACAATTCATCATCGATTAATACGCCTTGATGCATGGCTCGAAGCTCCTCTTCATTTAAGGGAACGCGCAATCTCAGGCAAGCAGGGCCACCGCCATTTTGCATACTTTGCTTCAGATCAAGAAAATGTACTGAATTGATAGGGTTTGATTCATCAGTAAGTATTCTCTCAATACATGCATTAGAACGAGGATTATTTTGACATTCAAAAGGTGCTATGAGCATCATTGTGTTTGAGCTTTTTAAACTAATAAGTTGTGAATTAAAAAGATAGGTTTCAACTGCATCGATAACACTAAGTTCTTTTTGTGAAATTTGAATAATATTTAAAGGAAATGGAGCTTTTTCACTTAACTCTTTAAGAACCGAATCTTGTTGGTGAAACGCATGTTCATGGACTAGAAAAACGGATTCATTCACTACAGAAATAACGTCATTATGAAAAACCCCTTGATCGATAGCAAGAGGATTCTGGCAGGCAAACACAACTTGATTATTTGATAATTGATGTTGGCGTACTATGGCTTCAGATGCTTCGCGAGTCTGGCGTGCCGGATATTTTGTTGGGCCAATATTTGCTTTATTTTTCTCTAACGCTTTCTTCCCATATACAAAAAGATGAACTCCTAGTTGACTGTAGTTTTCACAAAGTCGATTGTGGTTTGCCGCACCTTCATCTCCTGTAATGCTTGACCGTGGCAGAATAGGATGATGATGAAAATAATTGGGGTTAGAGAAAATAAATTCCAGAATTTTTTTTGAAAAATCTGCTTCATGATGTCTATGTAAATTACTTATGAGGTTTGCCGCTGTAAAATGTACTTTATGGTCATGTGTATCAGTGCTTGGAGAGACTGTAGCGGCGTTGGCTGCCCACATACTTGAAGCGGAATAACACGCACTTAGAAGTTCTGGTGCGGTTTTATAAGCTTTGTTAATTTGTTCTGTGGGTGTACCACAAAAACCTAATTGATGGAGTAACTCAAGATTGGGGCGTTGATGCGGTGGAAATAATCCTTGTTTTAAACCCATTTTGTGCAGTAAGCCCATCTTTGCTAAACCTTGCAGGGCAGCTGCTTGAGGATTGGAAATGGCCCGTGCATTGTAAAACGATGCGAGATTACCCGGTGCAATGCCTGCATAATTATGGGTAGGGCCAACCAGGCCGTCCATGTTTAATTCATAAACGTTCATTTTAATCTTCCATTCTAAATTCTAGTCCGGATCATAGAGTTCTTATCGTAGCTTTTGAAGCACTGTAGCCGGAATAGTTTAGCTTATCCCGTCATCTCGAGCGTAACGAGGGCTCTCCTATTATTACACTGTATTACGTGCGGAGAGCCCTCGTTACACTCAGAATAAGGGGATGCTGGGTTACAGTGCTCCAAATCTACCAATACCTGGTAATATCTGTTCAGGCATTGTTAAAAGGGGTTGCTCCATACTGGCTACAGGATAAGCACAATAATCTGCAGCAAAGTAGGCGCTTGGTCTATGATTTCCACTTAATCCAACCCCACCAAAAGGAAGGCTACTGCTAGCACCTGTAGTAGGTCTATTCCAATTAATTAGTCCCGCTCGGACTCGTTGATAAAATTGGTGATAATGCTGCTCATTATCACTTAATAAGCCAGCAACTAAGCCATAACGAGTTTGATTCGCCAGACTAATTGCTTGTTCAAAGTGGGTGTAACGATGTATTTGTACGAAAGGCGCAAAAATTTCCTCGTCGGGTGGGTTTTCAAAATTGGTCATATCAATGATGCCTGGTGATAGTAGACCTGTATCTTCAGCAAGTAATGACATGGACAATAAGGAAGTACCACCTGACACAATCAGTTTCTTTTGGCTGTGAATATGCTTCAATGCTTGTGCATGGCTGATCACTGGCCCCATAAATGGTTCAGGTTTTTGATCAAACGGGCCCACTTTGACAGATGAGCACATTTTGATAAATCGGTTTAAAAACTCATCGCCCTGCGTTGAGTCAGGAATAATAACGCGTCGTGCACAAGTACAGCGTTGGCCAGCAGTAATGATTGTAGAGAGCAATGCATGATAAACAGCAGCGTTTAGATCACTAACTTCATCAATAACTAAAGGATTATTTCCGCCCATTTCAAGAGCTAATATCACTTCCGGTTTGTTAATAAATTGTTGATGAATACTTAACCCTGTTGCATAGCTACCAGTAAAATAGACCCCCTGAATGTCTTGCGAAAGTATGGCTTTCGCACATACTACATCACCTTGTAAGCAGTTTATTACACCAGGAGGTAGTTCACTTTCATGCCAACATTGCATAATGAGCTCTGCTACCGCAGGCGTATGCTCGCTGGGTTTATAAAGAATCGTATTTCCTGCTAGAAGTGCTGGGACTATATGTCCATTACTTAAATGAGCTGGAAAGTTAAATGCGCCAAGAACGACCACGATACCTTGAGGTTTAAACCGTAGGCAGGCATTTGCCTCTGCCGTTTTGGTTACTTTTGCTCCTGTTCTTTCCTGAAACGCTTGAATGGATAAATTAATCTTGCCTATCACCGCATTGACTTCAGTCTGTGCTTCCCATAGTGGCTTTCCAGTCTCTAATGCAATGAGGTGTGCTAATTGATCACGGTTTTTTTCAATTTGTTTGGCAAATCTCTGGGTATAATTTGCGCGTGCTTCAAAATCAAGTGCAGACCAAGGGAAAAGGGCTTGATATGCTGCGTCATATGCAGCAGAAACCTCTTGCTCCGTTGCATTAGTACCTTGCCAACATAAGGTACCATAGCTCGGATTGACTGATTCCAAAGTCGTTCCCTGGCCTTTTAGCCAATGACCATTAATGTATTGTCCTTTCCCATCTAATATGCCTGATTTAATCATGTAACGCTCCATAATCAAATAATACGGGAGCAATGCGTAGTTGATTCCCACATTTAACCTGAAGAAGATTTGCTGTTTTTTTACTAATGATACAGGTATTATTTTCTCTGTTTACTAAAGCACTATTAATGGTTGCACGAAAATCTAATTGCGTATTTGCTAATAAATAGTTAGCGCTACTGACCTCGTCACTAATGTTTTTAATGGTGACAACGCGACTAAGCTCTATGGTTTTGATTTTGGATAATGGCACTTCAAGCGTAGGCCCCCCATCAAAAATATCAATGTAGTTGTTATAGCGAAACCCCTCTCTGAGCAAAATATTCATCGCCGCCTGTGTTGATGGATGAGCTTGGCCTATTACTGCCTGGGCTTCTGCAGAGAGCAATTTAATATATATAGGGTTACGCGGCATTAGATCTGCTATAAATTGCTTATCAGTCGCTAAAGTGAGTCGATCGGCTTCAGCAAAAGACATGTGAAAAAAGTGACTTCCTATATTCTCCCAAAAGGGCGATATACCATTTACATCTGAAATTCCGCGCATTTCGGCGATTACAGTTGAAGCAAAACGTTGTTGATGTTGTGCAATAAACATAAAGCGGCCTTTAGAAAGTAATAAGCCGTTTTTGTTTTTTCTATAATTGGGCTCTAAAAAAAGAGTGCAGATTTCACTTCGTCCCTGATTATCATTTACCAGGCTTAAAACTTCATAATCACTTCGTATTTTTAATGAACGAGAAACTCGAGTGCGCTTAGAAATTTTGTAAGAATAAAAAGGAGCCTCGTGCCCAATGCATGATTCAATACCTGAAACCCCTATTATTTTTTTATTTGTGACGTTTTCTAAAACAAATAAGTAATACTCATTTTGCGGTTTCTCAACATTTTTTTTGAATGAGTCAGTAGACCAGCGAAGTCGTTTTTTTAAGATTTCTTTATCTTTGGAAAGCGTTGTTATTCCTATGCCACTTTCTTCAGCCAAATGATGAATGGCGTCTAAATCTGTATCACGAGCACTACGAAATAGCATCATTTTTTTAGATCCTCTAAACCACTTTGAGCCAGATCAAGCAAGAGTAGGGTGCTGAGCGCGGCGCGTTTCGGATAACTATCGAGTAATATATACTCTTACGCGCTGTGGATATTGCTGCCCTTAACACGAAGAGTGTGTAGAACTAGTAAACCATTGGGCTAAATTATTTCCAACACAACCACCACTATCTTTCAATCTATCGAAAAATCTAGCTCTTGTCCTAAATGTTGAATACGAAAAAACAGACGTTTTGTACCAGAGCATACACGTTTTACTGATCTATCAAAACACCATGCACACTTAAAGAATAATTTTGGCGTTTTAATTGACTAATAACTTATTCAGCTCAGTTGCCTTAGTATTCTTTTCTGATTATTTTTATTATATTTATCAGCCTATTGTATACAGAATAGCCGAAATCAGGGTACTTCACAATGTTAGATCCTCTAAACCACCTTGGGCAAGATCAAGCAAAAGCAGGGTACTGAGCGCAGCGCGTTCGGATAAACTATCAAGTAATATATACTCTTCCGCGCTGTGGATATTACCACCCCGGACACCAAGAGTGTCTAAGACGGGTAAACCATATTGGGCTAAATTATTTCCATCACAACAACCACCGCTATCTTTCCAATCTATAGTCAAACCTAACTCTTGCCCTAAATGTTGGATACGATGAAACAGGCGCTCCGTACCAGAACAAACACGTTTTACTGGTCTACCAAAAACACCATGCACACTTAAAGAATAACCTTGGCGTTTTAATTGACTAATAATTTTATCAAGTTCAGTTCGTACCCAAAACTCATCCTCAGGAAGGCTAATACGTATGTCAAGCTGTGCTACTGCTTTATCAGGAACCACATTGAGGGCCTCACCACCTGCAATTATTCCTACGTTAATTGTCACTCCCTCGCGCTTCCCATTAAGATCATGTACAGCACAAACGGCTTCAGCTAAATAGCAAATTGCATTTCGTCCCTCTGAAAAAGCTCGCCCTGCATGTGCTGCTTTACCCGTAGCAATAAGCGTTAGTTTTCCGCTTCCTTTCCGATTTTTTGCTAAGGTACCATCTGGAGTCATAGCGGGCTCATAGACCAAAGCTGCTTGATAATAGGCCGCTAATTCGTCGAACAATATGCTGGATGCAGGTGAGCCTATTTCTTCATCCGCATTAATCAAAACATCCCAACCAAGTTTTGCAGCGCACTCATCTTGCTCGAAAGCAGATAAAGCATGCAACATCACGATAAGCCCGCCTTTCATATCAGTAACACCTGGGCCATTAATACAATTATCATTAATATATGTTAATTTCTGAAAAGGGTTCTCTGCGGTATAAACGGTATCCATATGTCCGCAGAGTAAAACTCGACGCTTCAAGTGAGGTCTTTTTCTAATAAACAGAGCATCCCCGCAGGTTTGTAATACCGTATTACCGGACATATCCATAACTGATAATGGAGGAAGTTTTTTTATTTGAACTGTGTCGGCTATAGGGGTATAGTTTTTTTGCAAGAGATTAGTCATTTTAGCTAATCCCTCTAAATTGGTTGTTCCAGAATTAATTTCACAAAACTGATGGAGTTGCTTTACCATCGTTTCTTGATTATTTTTTATTATATTTATCAGTTTATTATATGGTTCTATCACGGTTTTTAACTTTAAACTAAAAATACAGAATAGCTGAAATTAGAGTACTTCACAATGTTATAGCCAGAGGGAAATAGATAGAATCCTCCGAGTAGAATTACTCGGAGGATTCTATCTAAGGCGCAGGCGCAGGTGGTAGGGGCGAATTTTGTTTGACAGGTTGAGCTGAACCGATTGGCCATATTTGGGGTAACGCCATAAGACCCAATTTACTCAGCAGTCCATCAGATTTTACTTGGTCATCGCCTTTTGCATTACCTTTTGTATCACCTTTAATAGGATGCTGGCTTGCTTCAACGCGATGATCAAGACCTTGTAAGCGTTTTAGTTGTTGTTCTTGAAGCTCTAATAATTTATTAAATCGTTCTGTACTTGCTTTTAATTCAGATTTAACCACAGAAAGTTCCGATTCCGCTTTGGTAATTCGTTCTGCCACATCATCAAAACTAGCAGTTTTATCGGTTAAGAAGGTATTTAATTTTTCTTGAAATGCCTGTCGTTGGCTGGAATCGTTTATTGCTGTATTAGAGAGAATTTTCACAGTTCCCTTCAAACTGTCTGCAATTCTTTTTGCTTTTTCTAGTTCAATTCCCATAGAGGATCTGACTTCTGACAGCTCAGAGGTCTTCTGGGATAGGAGTATGAGACTTTGTGAATGCTCATCTTTTGCTTTTGCAAGTTCTCTTTGCGTGGCTTGAAACTGCTCACTTTGTTTTTCAATGTCTTGCTTAAAAGATAATGCAGTACTTTCAAGTTTTTCGACAGTCTTACGCAGTAATTTTTCTGTTTCAACATAAACTTCCACCTGAGCACTCAAAGTTTCAACTTCTTCATTCAAACGTGTAATATTTTGCGCAAGTTTCTCATTTTCCTGTTTGAACTTATCTATTTCAGCAGCCAGTTTTTTACGAATTGAATCTAATGCGCCAATAGTCAGTTCAAGGATTTCTGCAACCCCAAAAATTCCTTCTTTTAATTTTTGAGCAATATTTTTGGTATGGTAATGATGGTCATCGAGAACAATACCGCTTGTTGTGTAAGCTAAAGCGCTCACACCACTAATCGTTACGAGAAAACCAATATGTGCTGCAGCGCCAATAATGAGTGTCGGACCTGATAGGGCAACTCCGCCAACAATTCTTTGCCATAGAGGCAGTTCACCCCAAAAAGCAGCTGCGCGCGAAATAAGGCTTGGATTATCTTGTAAACTATCAACTATTGCACCAAGACTTTTTTTGACCTGGGCTAAGTGTTCTTGTGTTAAAGCAATACTTTGCAAACTATCTAAATCAGGTGAAGTAGCTGGATCTAACAATAATTGTTTTGCTGCATCAGAGAAACTCATCTGTGCTAATGCCTTTTCAACGATTGCTTTATTTGAATTAGTATTTGAGTTAGAAGGATTAGAATCTCTTTTAATATGTACTTCAAGCTCTAGTTCTTTAGTAGACATACACCACTCCCTGTGTTTAAGAATCTCCCTTTAAATTCTATTTTTAACCACAAGACATTAATAAAGCAAGTAAAAGTTTTTTGTTTTGGAGTTATTTAAAACAACATGCAGTAAAAGGCTCGCTTGTCTGGATTTGGAAAAATTCGAACCAATTTGGAGTATCTTGGCTGGATAATTTTTCTATAATATGGAAAAAAATTTATAAGTTGCCATAACTGTTTTTATATAATTTTATCTATACTTTAGGCGATTATTTTAGGTTTTAATTGAAGAATGTAGGTTAAGCAGTTACGATTATGCATTGCATTTACCCCAGTTACTTTTTTTGTTTACTCAAGTACTCAGAAGATCTGTGTAAATATACGCCTATTTAAGGAGGCAGAGTGGAAGTGTCACTAGAATTATCTTCACCAAGCATTAAAGTGGAAAATCAATCTATATTAAGTAATTGTCATGCTGATTGGAAAGAAATTGTTGCTAAAGCCCTGGAAACTATGGATCCGAATTATTTGCATCAGTTAATGCATGATGAACATTGGTTGCCCGGAAAGGAACGATTATTCGCCGCTTTTAGTTTACCACTTGCTGAGACTCAATATATTTTATTAGGTGAATCACCTTATCCACGTAAAGACTCAGCAAATGGATATGCTTTTTGGGACAATGCAGTGGGGAACTTATGGAGTGAGGGGGGATTAAGTAAATCGGTTAATAGAGCAACTTCTTTGCGTAACTGGATTAAAATGTTACTTGTTGCACGCGGCGAGTTAAACTCCAATACATCACAAGCCAATATTGCATTACTAAATAAAAGCTCTTTAGTTCAAACAGGACAACAACTGTTTGAAGGAATGATGAGGAAGGGAATTTTATTGCTCAATGCTTGTTTGGTTTATAGTGAGGGCAGGGTTCCTTATCATGCAAGGCAATGGAAGCCTTTTATGCAAAGTCTTTTTAGTCAATTGACAGTAGTTAAGCCCTCTATTCAACTTATTTTATTGGGTAAAATTGCGGAAACTGCTGCACAAGATAAATTGCCTATAGGACTGATTGCAGAACATCCTTATAACGTAAGTTTTATTACCAATCAGCGAGTTATCGATTTTTTTAAACCTCTGGATTTATTACACTATGAGTCACACTGAATCAACCGTTAATCCTCAAGAAATTAGTAAATTTGCTCAGCATGCCAGTTTATGGTGGGATACTGAGGGACCACTGAAAACTTTGCATGACATAAATCAAACACGGCTTGATTTTATAAAGCAGCATGTTGATTTAAATGATCTGACTGTTTTGGATGTAGGGTGTGGCGGTGGCATTCTGTGTGAAGCTATGGCAAGCACTGGAGCACGCGTTACAGGGATAGATGCTGAGCCTGAGGCAATTTCGGTAGCTCAAGAACATGCAAAAAATAGTCATCTACAGATTAGTTATTTATCTACTTCGGTGGAGGCATATAACGATCATCAATTTGATGTCATCACTTGTATGGAAATGTTGGAGCATGTAGAAAATCCCGGATTGGTTTTTGAACATTGCCGACGATTACTCAAACCACAAGGTTTTTTATTTGTATCAACAATTAGTAGAACAATTAAAGCATATGCCACTGCAATTATTGCTGCGGAATATATTTTAAATTTACTGCCTAAACAAACACATGATTACAAAAAATTTATTAAACCAAGTGAGTTATTTGCGATGGCACGGCCTTGGGATTTTAACTTGATTGATTTGAAAGGCATGGACTACAACCCCTTTTTAAGAAGCGCTTCATTAGGCTCTGATATTAGAGTTAATTATTTGATGGCTTTACGCTAATTAATTAATCTACAGCGTAGATAGGTGTGAGAGCAGGAAGGGAAGAACTGGCCTGCAGTGTAGCGGAACCCGGGGGTTTTCCTGGGCTCTACTACGCTTTTCACTCAGGCTACAATTATTTGTTTTCTGAGTTTTGCTTCTTACTATAGCGCTCTACATAGCGTTGATGTGCATATCTCGCTTGTTCTAGAGTTACCACATCCACCTCATTCCCATAAATATCAATACGAGCAGAGTTCTCTTTTTGACAATTCAGATACGCTGGTGATGCACTATAGTAGCTTAAAGCTTCTCTCAAAGATTTTTTACTGAATGGCGGGGAGTCAAGCCGTTCATAGAAGTCGATGATGTCATCAAATATCCCAATTTTTAGTGGCTTGATCTGATTGCCCTTTTTAAAAAAAGCATTTGGAAAATGTTCAATAAGCCAATCAATCACTTGTAATCTATCTTTTTTAACTGCAGTTAACTGTTGTTTATCCATTGTATAGCTCTAAAGCGTTTCTAGATGCAGAATAAACTACCACATCTTTCGACATAATCAAGCACTTGTATGCAAAGATACCCATTATCCTTAGTTATTTTAAGAAGTAGATATTGAAATCAACGAATAGAAATGGTTTTTTTTGCTCGATCTCTTGTAAGATATTTCTCAATCAGGCTGCAGACAACAGCCGTTTTTTTGGACATAAATTACAGCGTGTTTTTTTAACTACTTGTTTTTTAACAAAAAAATAAATCTCTTGTTTGCCTGCTTACCAGAAAGAACTCAAGAAATGAGCCTGAAGCAACCTTGAAGTTATTACTTTCTATTGCTACATTTAAAACATGACTTGTATGGATATGAGTCATACAAATGGAATTGTAATCATATGGATATGATTAATCATGGATGATCATAAGAACTGGAAGTTCTTATACGGATGACTGCGAAAGCCAGGGGTTAACCCTGGCTTTTTTATTTTATGCCACTAAATAGCCTGATTTGGATAAAAACTTTTTATCAGGGAAATAAGCAAAAATTACGGAACCATTTTTAATGGTATTAATGACGGGTTTTGCTAGAGTTTGAGCAATAGCAGGACAGCCCCAAGAAAGTCCGGCTCGACCTGAACGTTTTATGAAATCAGGCTCTACATACCATGCGCCATGAATTACGACGCGTCTACTTAATGCATTATCATTAAAGCCTTTATCCAAACCCTGCAGGTTGAGTGAATAACCTTTATGACCCATATAGGTGTCTTTGGTAATATATGTACCCAAGCTTGATTGTTTACTTGAATGAACATTCGAAAAATGACTTGCTTTATTCACGCCTGAATTTTTGCCGTGTGCAACATAAGTATTGTATAGGAGGCGCTCTCTATTGAGATCAAATACCCACATACGTTGCTTATTTGAAGGTAAAGAGTAATCAATCACAGTAAGCACTGGCTTTTTAACAGCGCCTCTTTTGCTGGCATTTCTATATGCAGTTAATGCAAGCTTTAATACATTTCTATTTAATTTGGGTGCCTTGCTGCTCAAATGCTGTAATTTAGCATTGATATCTGGCTCAGTTTTTGCCGCAAATGTAGGCGCACTGGAAGTTATATTGCTGGTTAAAATTATGGTTGAGATTAGAGTCAATAGGGTGTTCATACTTCTCCTTTCTTCTTGTAAATAGCCTTTATTGTTCTTCAAAAAAATGGTGATTATATTAACAATTCATGTAATTGTAAAATTACTAGGACTTTCTTTGCTCATCAGGGGGGAATATTAGTCAATTCATAGGGTTGTTTGAGGAGGGCAAAAAGGTATTGTTTATAATTAAAACAAATTGAGTCAATACATTCCCATTCTTGACGAAGAATGTTGATCAAACAGTATAAAATTAGTTCTATTATTTTAAATAAAAAACAGATTTTTTGCTTAAAAATAGATATAATTACGGCGTTTACAGCAGATTTATACTGTATTCTATAGCAAAATAATAGCTAGTGCATTCCATTTTATATGGCACTAAATTATACTTGGCTGTTACTTTTTTAAACTCTTTTAAACCCGATATTGCTTGATATTCCTCAAGAGATAATAGGGAGAAGAATAGTTATATATTTGATTTCGGAGAATGCTATGCTGGAAAAGCAGATCATACAATTACCTGAAGGAATACGAGCTGCTATTAATCATGCCTATCGTGTTGATGAGTTATCGTTAATAACGGAGCTTTGTGATAAAGCTGCATTAGGGCAACAGCAATTAATTGATATTAGGAATAGTGCAACAAAGTTGGTTGAGTCAGTGCGTACAGAACGAAAAAAAAGCACGGGTATTGATTCTTTTTTAACTGAGTATGCTTTATCTAGTGATGAAGGTATTGCACTTATGTGCTTGGCTGAAGCATTACTGCGTGTTCCTGATAGCGCTACAATTGATAATTTAATCAAAGATAAGTTGTCTGGCGGTGATTGGAAATCTCATATAGGACAAAGTGATTCTTTTTTTGTAAATGCAACAACATGGGCCCTGATGCTTACAGGTAAAATACTCACCCCAGAAAAAGCTGAAAACACATTAACTAAATCTTTAATGAAACTTGTGAATCGTAGTAGCGAGGCTGTGGTTAGAAAAGCCGTTGATAAAGCGATGCGAATTATGAGTAAACAATTTGTCATGGGCAGAACGATTGATGAAGCTTTGAGTCGAGCAAAAAAGAAAGAAGCTCAAGGTTATCGTTATTCTTATGATATGCTAGGCGAAGCAGCGCTTACTTCGATTGATGCATCACGTTATTTTGAGGCATACAAAGCAGCAATTGAAGCGATTGGCAGGCAGGCTGACAAAAATTCAAATGTATACAAACGTGCAGGAATATCTATAAAACTTTCTGCATTACATCCTCGTTATAATGAAAGCCAACATGAACGAGTTATGGAAGAGTTACCGCCTAAACTATTGGCACTAGCTCGTTTGGCAAAAAATTATGACATTGCTCTAACTGTTGATGCTGAAGAATCTGAGCGCTTGGATTTATCACTTGATGTAATGGAGCGTGTTTTTAATGATTCTAGTTTAGATGGATGGAATGGTTTTGGTTTAGCGGTTCAGTCTTATCAAAAAAGAGCTTTTTATGTATTGGATTGGGTCGCAGCTCTTGCTAGAAAAAAACAACGCCGAATCATGGTGCGCTTGATTAAAGGTGCTTATTGGGATAGCGAAGTCAAGAAAACACAAATGCAGGGACTTAAAGAATATCCTGTGTTTACGCGTAAGGTTTTTACAGACGTTTCTTTTCAGGCATGTGCGAAAAAAATACTGACGATGACGGATGCAATTTACCCTCAATTTGCGACACATAATGCTTATTCTGTGGCAATGATTTTAAATATTACCGGTGATTATCGGGATTTTGAGTTCCAATGTTTGCATGGAATGGGTAATGAATTATATCAACAAATAGTGCCTGCTGAGTGTCATGGTATTCCTTGCCGTATTTATGCTCCTGTAGGCAGTCATGAAGATTTGCTTCCTTATTTAGTACGTCGATTATTAGAAAATGGAGCCAACTCCTCATTCGTAAACCGTATTGTTGATGATAATGCGCCTATTAGTACATTGGTTGAGGATCCTGTTGAAAAGGCCACGGCATTATTGCATAAGATGAATCAAAATATTCCTTTACCTGAGGATCTGTTTCAACCTAACAGAAAAAACTCTAAAGGTTTTGATTTTACAGATCGTAGCGAGTGTGCATTTTTGCAACAAAAAATGGCGCAAATCAAGCTACAGCAATGGACTGCAGAACCTATTATTGCAGGCACAATTACACTTATAGGTGAAAAGCAACGAATAGAATCGCCACAACAAACGGAACATATTATAGGGACAGTCCAAAATGCATCGCTTCAGGATGTAGCGCAGGCTTTGACTAGTGCTGAACAAACTTTCCCGATTTGGTCTAATATGCCTGTTAAAGATCGCGCTGCATGTATTAATCGTTTTGCTGATTTATTGCAAGAAAATCAAGACGAGCTTATGACCATTGCCTGCCTTGAAGCAGGTAAAACAATGAATGACTGTATTGCAGAGGTGCGAGAGGCCATTGATTTTTGTCGCTACTATGCCATGCAAGCACAGCAAATTTTAGCCTCTCCTTTGCGTTTGACAGGTTATACAGGTGAGTTAAACGAGCTTAGTTTACATCCTCGAGGTGTGATACTTTGTATTAGTCCATGGAATTTCCCCTTGGCAATTTTTACGGGTCAGGTTGTTGCTGCTTTAGTCACGGGGAACTGTGTTATTGCAAAACCAGCAGAGCAAACTCCATTAATTGCGGCGTATACGGTTAAATTAATGCATCAAGCAGGGGTTCCAGTAGGTGCTGTACAATTACTTCCTGGCCCTGGTGAGACAATAGGAGCTGCATTGGTTGCTGATAAACGCATTAAAGCCGTCTTATTTACAGGCTCAACAGACACTGCCAATCTTATTAATCAGACCTTGGCGACACGAGGTGGGGAAATTATTCCATTGATTGCTGAAACAGGTGGCCAAAACGCAATGATCGTTGATTCGTCTGCTTTGTTAGAACAGGTTGTTGTGGACGCAATTAACTCAGCCTTTGGTAGTGCTGGACAAAGATGCTCTGCGTTACGCGTATTATTCGTTCAAGAAGAGGTCTATCCAAGAGCGATAGCACTTTTAAAAGGAGCTATGGCAGAGTTAGTTGTAGGAGATCCACGCTGGCTTGTTACAGATATAGGGCCTGTTATTGATAAAGCAGCTTTATCCATATTAAAGAACCATGTTGAGAATATGAAAAAGCGTTTTGAAATCATTTACCAATGCGCTTTGGATGAATCACTTGAGTCTGGATATTTTATGCCCCCAACAGCTATTGCTATCGATCACATCAATGCACTAGAAAAAGAAGTGTTTGGTCCTGTCTTGCATGTGATTCAATTTAAGCAAAAAGATCTGGATCAAGTGATTAAGCAAATTAATGCAACGGGTTATGGTTTAACACTGGGTATTCATAGCCGTATTAATGAAACCGTCGAATACATCAGACAGAATATTCATGCAGGTAACTGTTATGTCAATCGAAATATGATAGGTGCTGTTGTCGGCTTACAACCTTTTGGTGGTGAGGGACTATCAGGAACAGGCCCTAAAGCAGGTGGACCTAACTATTTAGTTCGACTCTGTCATGAACGTACTTATACTGTTGATACAACAGCAGCTGGAGGCAATGCAAGTTTAATGTCTCTGCCTGATTAACAGATACGCTCAATAAAGGGAGTCCTTTGATGGAGAATATTGTACCTCCTCAAAGGAACCCCGGTATTTCCAGAGCAAACTGAAGATACAACGAGCCAATGAATGGAGTAATTAATGAATAGGATATTCTCTGTATTGCACTTTTTTTTAATTTCTATTTTATTTGTTTTTTTTAATCCGCTTTTATTTGCGACAACACTCGCTCTTCCTCATACAAACCAATTTATTTCATATACTGATATTGGGCATGGTAAGCCACTTGTATTAATTCATGCATTTCCTACAGATCAACGATTGTGGCAGGGCCAACAACAGGGTCTTAAAGAACATTTCCGCGTCATTACCCTGGATTTATGGGGATTTGGTCAATCATCCACTGTCGATGGCAAAGCAATTTCTATGTCAGAATATGCGCTTGAAGTAAAAGAATTATTAGATTACTTAAAGATTGATAAAGCAATCATTGCAGGGGAATCAATGGGGGGATACATTGCTCTTGCTTTTTTGGGGAAATACCCAAATCAAACGCTAGGATTAGTTCTTTCTAATACCCAAGCGGTGGCAGATAGCCCTGAAACAAGAGCCACTCGTGAACAAACAGCACTTGATGTTCTTGAACATGGAACAGCCAATCTGATTGATGGGTTTATGACAAAGGCGCTTTCGCCTGATGCATCACCGCAAACAAAAACTTATCTGTATCATATTTTAAATCTGCAAAAACCAACAGCGATAGCATCTGCCTTACGCGGTATGGCACTTCGTGATGCTACTGTATCTTTACTTACAACAACAATGCTACCTATATTAATTATTACCAGTGAGATGGATAAGGTCATTCCACCACAGCAAAGTATTGATATGCATTCACTTGCAAAAAATAGCCAATTAATTATTTTACCGAATGCAGGGCACTTGTCTAATTTAGAAAAACCTGAACAGTGGAATCAAGCGGTAATTGATTTCTTTGCATAAACAATCAGTGTAACTTGGGTGTTGCGCAGCGAACCCCGGGTTACAGCGACGCTTTCACCCAGGCTACGTATTAAAAATATCCTAATGTTTTTTAGCAAGAAACCAGGGAATTAATACAAATAAAATTAATCCGCCGATTAAAAATGATTCAAAAACAAATACATTACCTATTGGTATTTGTGTTGGCGGTACAAAACCAATAACAATTGCTGTAAGACAGCAGAGAGTTCCAACAATGCATAATAACCACATAACTATATTACCACCAGGGACAACGTAGCCACGGTGTAGGTTTGGTTTACTGTATCTTAACTTAATGGCTGCAGCAAACATAAAAACATAAACTAATAAAGCCATTTGTGCACAGAGATCACTCAACATCCAATACGCCGCATTAATTGAATGTAACAAAATAAACGCAGAGCTTAAAACGGTAAAAATAATAGCTTGTGTAAAGAGAATGGTTGTGGGAGCGCCATATTTATTGGTATGAGCAAACTTAGCAGGTAAAGATCCGTCACGTGCTGAGACCATTAATCCTTTTGTTGGCCCAATAATCCATGCAGAAACGCCGCTGAGGCCACCTAAGATAATTAAAACGGCAATGATTGAGGTCATCCAGGGCATATTATACGAGTTGAAAAAAACAGCATATGCATCAATCAGTCCTGAAACAACGCTTAGACTGTCATTTGGGACCACAATCACAATGGCCATTGAGCCAAGAGAAAGTGTAGCAATTACTAAAATAGTTGAATAAAGAAGGGCTTTGGGATAATCCCGTTGGGGATTTTTTACTTCTTCAGCATGGACAGCTGACATCTCCATACCCAGTAGTCCAAATAATACCACTGCAAATAACGATAAATTACCTACAGAGCTGAAATCAGGTAACCACGTCGAGGGATAGCCGACCATCGTGGGCTTTCCTTGAACAGCCCAAAGCACTGCTAATATAATAATAAAAAGCATAGGGAATATAGTGCCTAATGTTGCTCCGATCGTACTGACTATGCTTGATATTTTCATTCCAAAGCAATTAAGTATTGTAAATACCCAAAACAGAACAAGCACAGTACCTAACAAATAATACTTATTATTTCCAAGTTCTGGGGAAATTAAATAGGAGAGGGTGGCTGCGATAAAGGCGAGTATTGTTGGATACCAAACCACGTTATATATCCATTGAAGCCAAATAGTAATAAAAGCTGCACGTTTACCGAATGCTTCACGAACCCATATGTAAATTCCACCTGTTTCAGGATAAGAAGTCGCTAATTCAGCAGCTACTAAAGATACAGGAATAAAAAAAGCAAACGCTGCTACAACATAATACGAGACTAATGTAAGGCCTAGTTTGGCGCTAATAGGCAAAGTACGTAAGCTATCAACAGCAATGACGTTAATCATTACTAAAGAAAAAACGCTTAGAACCTTTTTAGGGTGATTCATGAATTAATCCTTACCAAACGCGGTATAATCAGACCGCAAATAACCTTGGACGTCAGTGTTATTGTTTATGAAATTTTACTAAAAAATAGATTTGGATTTTAACTCAAATAAATGATCATATCGAGCTAACTCAATGATGCTGCAGTTGGGCCAGAGACCCAACTGAGAATATATCATGAGCATATTAAGCACACAGATTTCTGAGAACATATTGTAGAATACCACCATTTTTATAGTATTCTAGTTCGTCCGCAGTATCGATGCGACATAATGCATTAATCTGCTCAACTTTGCCATTGGCTCGTTCAATAGTTACTGGAACCATTGAACCAGGTTTTAAAGAATCAGACACATCAATACTGATGCGCTCATCTCCTTGCAACTCCAATGTTTTACGCGTCATACCATCACAGAACTGTAATGGTAAAACCCCCATGCCAATCAAGTTTGAGCGGTGAATCCGTTCAAAACTTTCAGTGATTACTGCTTTGACCCCAAGTAAATTGGTGCCTTTTGCAGCCCAATCTCTTGATGAGCCTGTACCATATTCTTTACCCGCAATGATTACAAGATCATGGTGATTGTTTTGATAAAGCATTGCTGCATCATAAATAGGCATTACTTCGCCTGAAGGAATATAACGGGTGATACCGCCCTCTTGTCCCGGCGTCATTTCATTGCGAATACGGATATTAGCAAACGTACCTCGCATCATTACTTCATGGTTACCGCGACGAGAACCGTAGGAGTTAAACTCTTTTTCATCAACCCCTTTGGATTTTAAATACAAGCCAGCAGGGGAACTCGCTTTGATCGAGCCGGCTGGAGAGATATGATCCGTTGTAATTGAGTCACCAAATAAAGCAAGGACATATGCTTGTTTAATAGGCTTAATTGGATCAGGCTTAGTTTTTAAGTTGTCAAAAAAGGGTGGGTGCTGGATGTATGTTGAATGCGCATCCCATTCATAGGTTTTTCCACTGCTTGTTTTAATCGTTTGCCAGTGTTCGTCACCAAGGAATACTTCTGCATATTCTTTGCGGAACATACCACCAGTAACCTTAGAAACTTCAGCCGCAATTTCAGCATTTGATGGCCAAATATCTTTTAGGTATACGTCATTGCCTTTATTGTCTTTACCTATGGGCTCTTTGCTGAGATCAATAGTAGTAGTACCGCAAAGGGCATAGGCAACTACTAGTGGTGGTGATGCTAACCAATTTGCTCTGACTTGAGGATGTACACGTCCTTCAAAATTACGGTTTCCTGATAAAACAGCAGAAACAACAAGATCATTGTCACTAACGCTGTGCGAAATAGCATCAGGTAGTGGACCAGAGTTACCAATACACGTTGTACAACCATAACCCACTAAATTAAAACCTAATTGATCTAGATAAGTTTGTAATCCAGCTTGTTTGAGATAATCTGTGACGACTTTTGAGCCGGGGGCTAAAGAAGATTTAACCCAAGGTTTACGCTGTAACCCTTTTTCAATTGCTTTTTTAGCCACTAACCCGGCAGCCATAAGGACACTTGGATTAGATGTATTCGTACAACTGGTTATGGCAGCAATGACTACATTGCCGTGTTTCATTTGAAAATCATGATTTTTCACTGCAAAAGAAGTATTTTTTTCCTGTTCCTTTCCAGCTTCTTTAAGGAATGCATCAAATTCTGTAGGTAAAGTACTTAAAGTGACTTTATCCTGAGGTCGTTTAGGACCTGCCAATGAGGGGACTATAGTACTCAAATCGAGTTCTAAAGTATCAGTGAATACAGGATCTTCACTGTCTTTGTCATACCACATTCCTTGTGCTTTAGCATAAGCTTCAACCAAAGCAACAGTGTGTTTATCACGGCCAGTTAATTCAAGATAGCGAATTGTTTCTTTATCTACAGGGAAAAATCCACATGTAGCGCCATATTCGGGTGCCATATTAGAGATTGTGGCGCGATCAGCAAGAGGTAAATCACTTAAACCGGGTCCATAAAATTCAACAAACTTACCTACAACTCCTTTTTTTCTAAGCATTTGCGTTACTGTAAGCACCAGGTCAGTTGCTGTAATCCCTTCGTTCATTTTTCCATGCAATTTGAAGCCAATCACTTCAGGAATCAACATGGATACAGGTTGCCCTAACATTGCTGCTTCGGCCTCAATACCTCCCACACCCCATCCGAGCACACCTAAGCCATTTATCATGGTTGTATGGGAGTCTGTACCGACTAATGTATCGGGATAAGCATATAAAGCACCATTGTCACTGCTGCTCCATACGGTTTTTCCCAAGTACTCAAGATTTACCTGATGACAAATACCTGTTCCAGGAGGAACAACCTGGAAATTATCAAATGCTTTTTGACCCCAACGCAGAAACTCATAGCGCTCATTATTTCGCTTCATTTCAATTTCAGTATTTACAGCTAATGCGTCAGTGCTGGCAAATTTGTCGACCATAACTGAGTGATCGATCACCAAATCAACGGGTGATAAAGGCGCGATTTTATCAGGATTACCGCCCAATTGAGCGATTGCATTGCGCATGGCCGCTAAATCAACTACAGCAGGAACTCCAGTGAAGTCTTGCATCAATACGCGTGCGGGTCTAAACGCGATTTCATGTTGTGATGTTTTATCATGCAGCCAATCAGCAATAGCCTTAATATCTTTGGTGGTTACTGTGTTATCGTCTTCAAAACGTAATAAATTTTCAAGAAGAACTTTGAGGGAATATGGAAGGCGGCTGATTCCTTTAAATTTTTTTTGTTCGACTTCTTTAAGACTGAAATAATGATAAGTTTTCCCATCTACGTGCAATTGAGATTTTGTCGATAAGCTGTCACGACCTACTTTCATAAGGAACTCCTGAAATCAAAAACTGAATGATAGCTCAATTTTAAGAAAATTCCATGAGTTCTGATTAAATTAGGTCAGAACTTTTTACATTGCCACAAGGGGGAAGGCTCCTTCATTTCTTGGAACTTCATCAAAAGAGACTGCGGGGTCAATTAATTTCGCACCAGACTGAAAGATCATCTTTTCTTCCTGTTGTTTGGCTATCGGATCAAGTGGGCTTGGCGTCATCAAAGAGATCACTCCAGGGGCTAACATCGTAAGACCTATTGGAAATAAGATGGCGCTTAAGATCGGCATGTAAGGAAATGCAATGATTGATGCCAAAACAAGTATCGCTCCCAAAATAGTTGCGCCGAGTGACACATTATGTCGTATAGGCTCTTTGACCCGTTCAGTAATTCCTACTGCATAATAATCTCTGCTGTTAAAATAACTGCTGGTATAAGAATTTGTATAGCGTGGTTGAGATAAACAAGAGACAACTGTTTTAGCAAAACGAGCATATTGTTCTAATATTCTTTGTTTTTCATTAGGATCTGTAATATTTTTGAGCGCATTCTCAAAATCTTCGGTTCGCTGTGCTAAAAGAATAAGAAAAGCATATTTATCGTCCTCTGATATATGAGCCAATAACTGCTTAGCGTTTGCTATTGTTTGTAAAACAGATGCGTGTGTTTTTTTTTTAGTAAAAAAAGTCATGATGATGCTCTTAAAATATAAGTACAAACAAGGTTAGCATCCATTGTAAGTAAGGAAACAGAGGCTCTTGCTTGCCTTTACACTCAAGCAATATTAATTAACATGAACTTAATTGTCTTAGCATAAAGTTATCAATTGGTACGGATATTGCATTCAATAATCAAAAGTATTGGGAGTTAGAATGACCGACTTGAATGCACTATTAAACCTACCAGGGTTTGCTGACTTTTTCTCTAATAATTCGTCATGCGACAATCTCATAGATGGCGATATTTTGACAGGACCAGTAGAAAAAACTCAAAGTGGTATTCAAAATCCTTTACCAACAATCGATCTCAAAGATCCAAATGCGTTCATTTTATTGTTATCCCATGTTGTAGAAAAGATATCTAATTATCAGGAAGCAAATGAAGTTACAGGAGAACTTAATCAGTCTAGCTCAGAAATAGTTAATGCAGAAACAGAAGAGAGCGTGGAGGAATATAGCGAGAAGCAAACTATCCATGAGATGGAAAATAATGTTGCTGTTTCTTGGATTAGCTCTCAATATTATCAGCAGGAAATTGAAAAAAATCGCGCCCCTGAACAGGAATATAATCCAATTGACCTGTTAAAGTGTCCAGAGCAAAATGAAGAAAAGCTGTTACCTACGTCAGTACAAATTAAAGAAAGTCAAATACAAGCTGATGAAACGATCTCAAGAAATGATGCTTTAATCGAAGAAATACAACAAATTGATGTACTTAAAAACATTGAAAAAGATATTCAGGAAAGTGATATACAAGCGTTAGAACAACAACCTGCTGTAGTCGAAGTTAGGAGCAGTTTACTGCAAGATACTGATCTGATTGTAAATTCAGAGTTGCCACAAATTATTACAAATACATTACTAAGCCCAGCAGAACCTATTGAAAACAGTAAAGATTTGAAAAACTCAGTGCCTTACAGTAAAAAAATGGAATTAATGACATCTAATATACACTTAGAATCCAAATTGAGCGATTTGGAAAGTCCTTTAGAGGAAAAAAATACAAATCAAACCATTTCATTTCAATCATTAGTAAATGAAAAGGAAAAAGCAGTGCCTCATCTTACATCTACTACTACGCTATCGTCTTTTGCAATCGAAAATACTGATGGGGCAAAATTACAACTGATGGGGCAAGTAGTAACAAATGAAGCGCGTGTTGATGTGTCTATGGAAGGTCGCACACCTATTTTAGATAATGTATCTCAAACGCTAATGATACCCATAGAAGTCGATAAACCCGAATGGTCGAAACAATTTTCTGATCAGATTATTTGGCTTGGTCAGCAAGACGTTAAAAGTGCCGTAATTAAAATAAATCCTGAGGATTTGGGGCCACTAGAGATCAACATTAAAGTGACAAATGATACTGCTTCAATAAATATAGTAACGCATAACCATCATGTGCGAGACATCATTGACCAATCGTTACCAAGATTACAGGCGATGATGGCTGATCAAGGTTTAAATTTGTCTGAAGTACAGATTGATTCTGATGCCAACCCACGACGGTTTTCTCAGCAAAATGATAGTACACAAGAACAACTCACTCAAACTTTTGAAGATGAAATTGGAGTAACTCCCTTGAAGAATAAAGGGAAAATGAAAGGGTTGGTTGATTATTTTGCTTAAGAGCAGCGACTTTATGTGTGATTTTTGTTCAAATTGGTATGGCAGTACAGCAATGCTGTAGGCGAAGCCGTAACCCGGGTTTCGGTGCGCTGCACCCAGGCTTACAATGCAAAAATGAAATCACTCCTCCTCAGCTATCGACAAATTCTTCTACAACGAATCACATGGCCACTCCAGCGATCAATCAGACAGCTTTTGCGACATCCGTGACCTACATATCTCCATGGTGTCCAAAACACGCTTCGATGATGACGATGATAGTAATATGGTGGTGGTTCATAATAGCCACCAGAATGATATCCAATAAAATAAGCAAGTTGCTGACCCGGTAATTGTGAAGGTGATGTATCTGCTTTAACTATGCTACTGTAGAAAAAACCTATAAGTATTATCAAAGACAAAAAAAGACGCGAGATATTTTTGTAACTTCGGATGCTAACTTTTTCCATGATGCAATCCCTCTTGATGTTGTTACATTAAGAATTATAGATTATAAATAGACTCTAATATTCACGAACAATTTGGAGATTTAATTTATGAAGGAAAAAATAATTTTAATTACAGGTTGTTCTACCGGTATTGGCTTTGATGCAGTTTTTGCTCTGAAGAAAAGAGGACATAGAGTTATTGGGTCTTGTAGAAAACAGGAGGATGTCCAAAAATTATTGGATATGGGCGTAGAGGCAGTTCAACTGGATGTTTCTGATTCTGCTTCAATTCAACGTGCATTTACTGAGGTTATGGCTAAAACAGAAGGTCGTTTAGACGTGCTGATCAATAATGCTGGATATGGTCAGGCAGGAGCTTTAGAAGATATTTCGCGTGATGTATTACGTGCACAATTTGAAACGAACGTTTTTGGGTTAGTCGAGCTAACCAATCTTGCTATTCCAGTCATGAGAAAGCAAGGCGCTGGTCGTCTTATTAATCTTAGTTCGATCTTGGGTATTATCAGTATGCCATTTCGCGGTGCCTATAATGCCTCAAAGTATGCCGTAGAGGGGATAAGTGATACGCTAAGGCTTGAATTGAAATCATCAGGTATTGACGTTATTACTATAGAGCCAGGGCCAATAGAAAGCCGTTTTCGAGATAATTGTGTTGATAACTCATTGAGTATGGTCGATATACAAAATAGCCAGTTCCGCAAACAATATGAACGGATGCTCACAACCTTTAAACAAAAGAAATCTGATTCAGTTTTTACCCGGAAAACTGATGCGGTAATTGATAAATTCATTCATGCAATTGAATCCAAAAGACCAAAGGTCAAATATCCAGTAACTTTTCCTGCCCATCTTATGATTTCTTTAAAATGGCTTTTAAGTGCAAGAATGTTGGATAGGTTTTTTTTATTGGTTTCGAAAAAAGAGCTGTCATAATTTTATATACTAAATTTACTGTCTTACTCGCGATAAAATGTATGAAAATAAAAATTTTTTTAAAAAAAGAAGAAAAACTCCAATTTCTTTGCTAATATCTAATTGGGTTAAAAATCATTAACTATCAAGGAAGTAAAATTATGAAAAAATCAACAATAGCTGTAGCTGCTCTATTAACTGTATTAGCAGCTCCTGTAGTTTCAGTTGCTTATGCAGATGACGCATCTACTACTGCTCCTACAAGTACTTGCAAAGGTTGCAAGGGCTGCAAAGGTTGCGCTGGCTGTAAAGGTTGTAAAGGTTGCAAAGGCTGCAAAGGTTGCTCTGGTGAGTAATCTGTAGTCTTTATTTTTTAAAAGAGGTAGTTTCTACTACCTCTTCTTTTTTCTTCAAGAAGTAAAAAATATGATTACCCATCCAGATTTTACCTTGCCCAAACTAAGTAAGTGGCATAAAGGCATTTATTTGAATTACGCCAAACAAGTTTTAGAATCGCAACAACTAATGACAACAAACAAGGGTAAAAACATTCTTCATTATGCTTTAAAGAAGAAACGTCGTTTTGAACATATGAGCCACTATCCGCCTGGTGATCGCATAGACCACACAACTGGGGCTCAATATTTTTATCACTGCCATAGAGAAAATTACGAAAGCACAGAGCATGGTCATTTTCATTGTTTTTTACGCTATAAATATATACCTAAAAGGATTAAACCCGCACCTTTAGCTGATTGGGATAGGTATATCGATAATCCCATGACTCATCTAATTGCCATTGGCATGAATCAACTAGGACAACCCATACGCCTGTTTACTGTTAATCGTTGGGTAACCTCCGAAATTTGGTACAATGCTGAAGAGAGTGCACGCCTGTTGAAATACTATAAAATAACCTTAATTGATGATCCTTATTGGCAAGTGTTGGATAAATGGGTAGAGGGGGTACTTCAGCTATTTAAACCGCAGATTTTATGGTTGCATCAACAGCGTGATAAAAAAATGCAACAACATCAATCTGTTAGCTCAGTTGACAATCCCTATATGGATTACGAACTTGAAGAGCTCTCCGAAATTTCAATTGATTTAAAAGATCAAATAGAATGGATTATTCGTTAGCTCATCCTTTATTTTGATGTCCAGCCCCACAAAAAGTTGCGAAGTGGGGTTTATGTAAAAATGTTGATTAAACCATTCGCAATGCGTCACAGTTATTTCGATAAAACCCGGAAGGCTATTATCTTTCTTCAAAAAATTTAGCTTCACTTTAACAGTCCTATCGCACTTCGGAAGAAGGGGAACAACATCAAATTGACACAAGAAAGGGGATATAATACTGTGTTATAAAAAATTAGCGCCTATTTTGCTCCCTTAATTGAACACTTACAAGAAAGGTAAGTTGCCTTCAGATAAAAACTCAAAGTTATTGAAAAATACTTCCTCAAGAAACTCTTTCTCAATTAAAAAATCAAAATAATTTAGCTGTACTATAATTTACATGCGAAATGATAAATTATTGGAGTATTTGCATGTCATCCCACGCTAAAAATAGGACTCAAGATGAAATTGATTCTATACATCAATATTATATGGAAATTATCAATTCAATGCCCAATATTGTGTACTGGATAGATACTGAATGTAATCTAAAAGGATGTAATAACAATTTCGTTGAACTGCTCGGCGTCAACACAATCAATGATTTAAAGGGGTCGCCATACCAACAAATGGAGGAATTTGCACACTGGGATAAAGAGCGGATAGAGACGTTAAAATTAGATGATATGAAAGTAATTTTTTCAGGAGTCCCCCAGCATCATGTGGAAGAACAACCAATTAAAGATAATTCTGGAAAGCTTTTCTATTTTCAATCATCGCGAATACCAATGTATGATCGTAATAAACAAATAATTGGATTAATTGTTATTTTAAACAATATTACTTTAAATAAAGAAATTGAAACCCATGCCGATGCGTTACAAGAAAATAAACAAACAACGAAGAGTTTATTAAATGAGGGGTATTTGCCTACTGTGCTCATGGTGGAAGATAATATAATTGCACAAAATGTTGAAAAGGCATTATTAACCGCATTACATTGTCATGTTGATATAGCCGATTCTGCCGACAGTGCAATAAAATTATTTCAACCAGGAAAATACGATTTAGTTTTGATGGATATTGGGCTGGAAGATTCCTCAGGCTATGTCGTTGCAAAGCAGTTGCGTCAAAAAGAAAAAAATACAGATCATCATGTCCCCATTATTGCTTTGACTGGTTTTGAAGCAGATGTAGTCAAATACGATTGCCAACACTATTTTATGGAAGGGGCAATCAGTAAGCCCTTAACCTGTGAACAAGCAGAACAAATTATTAAACATTATGTTTATCATATGGATGTTCCTATACGCGGTTTAAAGACAACTTAATATATTATTGCTATCATAGTATTTTTTTTAAGAACTCCTTTTATGAGTAGCCACTTAGCTGAAAATAATCGTATCTTATCCTTGGATGTTTTTCGCGGTCTAACGATGGCATTAATGGTATTAGTCAATAGCCTGGGAACGCGAGTTTCTTACCCCATATTAACGCATGCTGAGTGGAATGGATGTAGTTTAGCTGACTTGGTGTTCCCTGGATTCCTGTTTATTGTAGGAATCACAACCGTCATCAGTTTGAAAAAACATAAGGACATGGAGAGTAAAGCACAACTTTACAGAAGTATTTTAACACGTACTTTTCTGTTAATTTTCTTTGGATTACTTTTGAATGTTTTTCCAAATAAGCTGAATTTATCAACCATAAGATACTATGGAATTTTACAACGTATTGGTGTGTGCTATTTCATTTGTTCTCTGCTCTATCTTCATACCTCCGTTCGAGCACAAATTCTTACCTTTTTGGGTATTCTTATTGGTTATTGGTTTTTACTAACACAAATTCCAGTCCCTGGTGCTGAAGCTGATCCGTTAAGTATTGCAAAAAACTGGGTGGCCTATATTGATAGTCAAATATTCTCCTCAGGGCATTTATTTAATAAAACATACGACCCAGAAGGTTTTTTAAGTACCATCCCGGCCATTGCTACAACTATTTCTGGGCTTTTGACAGGACATTTTTTATTGACACCAATCAGTAAACAAAAGAAAAGTGCGATTTTAATCGCAATGGGTTTGCTTTTTCTTTTATTGGCTTGGATATGGAGTTATAACTTTCCAATTAATAAGAATTTATGGACAAGTACTTTTGTTTTATGGAGTAGTGGTTTTTCACTTATAGTTTTTGGCTTATGTTTTTTTGTTATTGATGTGTTAGGTTATACAAAATGGTCAATACCATTTAAGATTTTTGGCATGAATGCACTATTTATTTTTATTTTCCATGCTATTTTACTGAAAATACAGTCCATGTTTGTTCTTCCCTTGCCTGATGGATCTCAAGATGTTGTGCGAGTAGCGATTGCAGAATATTTATTTGGAAATTTTAGTCTAGAAAATGCAGGCTTATTTTATTCCATATTGTTTCTTTTGTTTAATTTCTTGGTTGCTGCTTTTTTATACCGACGAAAAATATTTATAAAAATATAGATAACTCAAAGGAATAATCAGCTATGTATGCTCCTTGTTCTTGGACGTACATATTGTTCATCCTTGGGGAATTCGTTATAATATTTGGTTAGATTGAACTATCTGTAGTTAATGGAGTCGTTTCCGATGCCAATTTATGAATACCAATGTACGAGTTGCCATCATCACTTTGACTTAATGCAAAAAATTAGTGATGAGCCTGTTAAACAATGCCCTGTATGCTATAAGGATACAGTGGTCAAACTTATCTCTGCTGCTGGCTTTCAACTTAAAGGCACTGGTTGGTATGCGACTGATTTTAAAAACAAAAGAAGTAAACCTACAGAAACTACTAAAAGTGGCGATGCGGCTGCTGTCGATAAGACAAAAGATACAACTTCATCAAAAACTACCAAAGACGGTGACAATAAATGAAAACAATGTCATTAAGAAGCTATTTACTTACTGGATTGGTGGTATGGTTACCCATACTCATTACCATAGGGGTATTGCGCTTTATTATTGACTTACTTGACAATACATTGGCTTTAATTCCTAAAGCGTACCAACCAGAACAGTTAATCGGGCATTATATTCCAGGTTTAGGCGTTGTTTTATCCCTTATTATTCTACTTGTTACTGGAATCATTGCTACCAATTATTTTGGACAACGATTAGTGGCATGGGGAGAATCCATTCTTTCTAAAATTCCCTTGGTTCGGTCAATTTATAAAACAGTGAAGCAAGTTATTAATGCCTTAATGTCAACAAACAGTGAGGCTTTTAGAAAAGTAGTTTTAATAGAATACCCACGTAAAGGATTATGGACTATCGCTTTTCAGACCGGGACGGCAAATTCAGGAATAAATAATAAAACGAAAGAAGAGTTGATCTCTGTCTTTGTACCAACTACTCCTAACCCCACTTCAGGTTTTCTTATGATGCTTCCTAGAAATGATGTTATTGAGTTAGATATGAGTATTGATGAAGCATTAAAATTTATAATTTCTTTAGGAGTAATGCCACCGATGTCTGAGGTAGCATTAGCAAACAATTTGTAAAAATTTAAATAGGCGGTTTTATATGCGTACACACTACTGTTTGGGCGTCGATGAGTCAAGTTTAGGTAAAGAAGTTATTGTATGTGGTTGGGTACATAATCGTCGAGATCATGGTGGTGTCATATTTCTTGATATACGTGATAGCTCTGGCATCTTACAAGTAGTATATGAACCAGAAGATAAAGCCTCTTTTTCTGACGCAGAAAAATTACGCTCTGAGTTTGTTGTTAAAATCACTGGTGTTGTACGTAAACGACCTGATGGGATGATTAATCCAGCGATGGCTACTGGTACAGTTGAGGTAATTGGTACCGCGCTAGAAATTCTTAATCAATCACCTACACCACCATTTTTACCTGATGATTTCCAAGTTGTGAATGAAGATCTACGTTATAAATATCGCTATATTGATTTGCGTCGCCCATCAATGAAGCACAAACTGACACTAAGACATCAGTTAAATAGCTGTATACGTACTTATCTCAATCAGCAAGACTTTCTTGATATTGAAACACCAATGCTGACCAAAGCAACCCCTGAGGGCGCACGTGATTATTTGGTGCCTTCTCGAGTTCATCCTGGATCATTTTATGCATTGCCTCAATCACCACAACTTTTTAAACAGTTACTTATGGTTGCTGGTTTTGACAAATATTACCAAATTGTTCGTTGTTTTCGTGATGAAGATTTACGCGCCGATAGACAACCTGAATTTACACAGCTTGATATAGAGATGTCTTTCATTGATGAAGAAAGCATACTCAATCTCATCGAAGGCTTATTAAAAACAGTATTCAAACAAATTCTTAATGTGGATTTACCTGAAAAATTACGCAGAATGTCTTATGCTGAAGCCATGCAGCGCTTTGGTAGTGATAAGCCCGATTTACGCAATCCGTTAGAGCTTATTGATGTAGCTGACATCGTTAAAGAATGTGATTTTAAAGTATTTTCTACAGCTGCAAATGATTCAGAATCCAGAGTCATTGCATTACGACTTCCTGGTGGTTGTGACCTGAGCCGAAAAGATTTAGATGATTATGGTCGTTTTGTTGGGATTTATGGTGCGAAGGGGCTAGCTTACATCAAAGTAAATAACCTAGATGAAGGAATGCCCGGTTTGCAATCACCCATTTTAAAGTTTCTCTCTGAAGAGGCCGTGCAGGCAATTTTACAACGCACGGAAGCTAAAACAGGCGATGTTATTTTCTTTGGTGCGGATAGAAACCATATTGTTAATGAAGCAATGGGGGCATTAAGAATAAAGCTTGGTCATGATAGAAAACTACTTAAAGATGGATGGGAATTATTATGGGTTGTTGATTGGCCTATGTTTGAAATGGATTATGAGACCAATAAATTAAATCCGATGCATCATCCATTTACGTCACCCAAAGATTTATCTCCCGAGCACTTACGTGCTAAGCCCACGCAAACATTAGCCAAGGCTTATGATATCGTCATTAACGGCTTTGAAATTGGCGGGGGATCCATACGTATTCATCAATCCGATTTACAAAAAACGGTTTTTGAGTTGCTTGGAATTAATGAGCAAGAAGCTCAGGAAAAGTTTGGCTTTTTATTGGATGCCTTACAATACGGAGCACCCCCGCATGGTGGTATTGCTCTTGGCATCGATCGCCTAGCTATGTTACTTACAGATTCGACGTCAATTAGAGATGTCATAGCTTTTCCTAAAACTCAAACAGCATCGTGCCTATTAACGAACGCGCCATCGCCTACGGGTAACGCGCAATTAACTGAATTAGGAATAAGACTTGCTCCAACTACACAGACTAAATAATGTACTAAGTAGAGGCCTCGCGAACCTCGTAAGAAAATTAATCCCTGCACAGGCAGGGATCTCTCCTCCAGTTGATGTAGAAATTAATTTGGAAGAGGATCTTTGTACGCGCAGAAATAATTTTTTGCTAGGAAAAATAAAATTATTAACTGAAAATCAAAGATATTTGAGTTTTTTCTTTTTCTTATTTTTTTGTTCCTCCATAGTCGTAGCTGCACCGGCAAAGAAATCAGTCACGTTTACTGAATATTTAACCCAAGAAAAAGCTCATTTAACCGCATCAATTCAAGAAACAAAACAGCCAATAATGCTTCAAAGTGAGAAGGAGTTTGACACTAAAATGAAACAAGTGTCGGCAATACTCTCAATGAGCCGTGTGAAGATTGACAGTTTAGAAGGTTTTCTTGAACATCAATATAAAGAGCAAGATAATTTAAATCAACGTTTAAAGCATCTTCAACAGATGCCCATTGCCAAGGAAAATACATCGATTCCTGAGCGCGTAGAAAAAGTAGAAAATCTGCTTAATATCAACAAGCAAACGACTCAACTTATCGTTGAAAACTTAAAACTTGCTAAAGAATTTCAAACATCACTTAATGATGAAATAAAAAATTTGGAATTATGGCATTCGAATTTTGTACTTGAACAAAAACTAGTACAAATTAAATCATTAAAAGAACAACTTAATAAACGTTTAGCCGCGCTTTATGAAAGTAATACCCCCAAACAGCCCAATAAAAGCCATAAATCAGCGAAACCATTATCGTCAGCAGATTATGAGGCAATGCTACTGATTAACAATCAAAATATTGCGGCAATTCAAAATCATTTAAATGCCTTAAATATTCAGAGAACCGTAGTAAAAGCGGATATTATTTATCTTAAAAATCCAGATACCAAAAATCTACAATTGATCACAGATATTTATAAAGATGCATTAAATCAATACTCTAAAATTGAAAAAACAATACAACAAATAAGCATTTTTTTGAATAATGAAACCAAACTTGTTGGTACGCCTGATTTAAAAAAATCAATCCGCTCGTTACAAGATATCTTAACACGTCAACTTAAAGAGACGAACGCCCAAAAACAGTTGCTCACTAAGAATTTGTCTGACTATCAGGCTCAGCTCAAGAAATTAATGTCTGTGCGACAAACGCTTGCTGATTACAGTATCAGCAGCTGGCCGATTATTCTTAATAAGATAGCAGCTATTCCTGGTTTATTTTATAAATATATTAAAACCCTGAGTTTAAAAGTTTACGACAGCTATTTATGGTTAAACGCTTTATCCATGGTGCTCTTATGGGGTGGGTTTGTCTTTATTGCCGGCTTTTTCTTCATGATAAGCCGTTTCCTAAGAACGCTGCGTCAAGATAAAGAACGCTCTCGCTTAACAGGCTACCTATACGATGGTTTTTTGGTTTTAATACAAAGAAACATGCCTTATTTTTGTATCGTTTCGATGCTATGGGCATTGCTTTATGTAACTCATATTTCCTTTGCTAATTATCAGTTACTGTTAAAATTAATTGCAGTGTGGTTTACCTTTAGGATTTTAATTTTAATAGGTCGCCTAGTATTATTAGAGCGAATCACCGATTCATCCGGTAAAGATGTCAAACTTTATTATCGTTTAAAATGGCTGTTACTTTTTGGTGGATGGACAACTGCCTTGATGACTTTAAGTCATTCATTACCATTATCCATACTGCTACAAGACATTTTTAACCGTTTATTTATGCTCTTTATTTTGACTGTATCCTTAGTAATATGGAAAAGTAAGGATGTCATTCCTTACCTTCTTCGTCCTTTATTAAAAAGTCAAAAGAGATATGTTAAAAATGCTATTTCTTTATTAGTTCTTCTAGTACCTATAACGTTATTCACCACTGCTGTAATTGGATTATTTGGATTCATTAATTTAGCATGGAATATGAGTCAGTATCAGGCTTATGCTCTGCTTGTGCTTGTTGGATACATACTAGTAAGAGGTTTGATATTCGATGCTTTAGAGTTGTTTTCTGAACTAATGATTTCTTCATTGCGTAACGGATGGCTATGGATAGAGGTTTTTTTAAAGCCATTGGATAAAATTCTGCGCATCTTATTACTTGTTGCAAGCATATTAGTTCTATTCCAGTTGTTTGGCTGGCATTCTGACTCATTGGTAATGGTTAGCCTAGGTATTTTTGCGCAATATACCATTGTGAATATCCCCGGAATCCATATTACGGTTACAAGTACGATAGGATTTTGTATTCTGCTTGCAACTTTTGTATGGGCATCTAAATGGACGCGCGAATTTTGTTATCGTTGGTTGTATAAAAATGCTAAAGATGCAGGAATAAGAAACAGTCTCTCCGTGTTTAGCCAATATGCGGTTGTTCTTTTAGGTGGTTTTGTTTCTTTACACGTATTGGGATTTGACTTCAGTGGTATGTCAATGATTATCGGGGGACTTGCCGTTGGTATGGGATTTGGTTTGCGTGATTTTGCCAGCAACGTTGTTGGCGGCCTGATGCTACTTGTTGAAAGACCCGTACGAGAGGGGGATTTAGTAACTGTAGGTGAGCATGAAGGGCGTGTTTCCCATATAGGCATTCGGTCTATGAGAGTTTCTTCTTGGGACAATATGGAAGTATTGATTCCTAATGCAGAAACCTTTAATAAACCTTTTACTAACTGGACACATCAGGACGGTATTGTCAGAACAGTGATACCTATAAAAGTCAGTCGCTCTGATGATCCGGCAATGATCCAGCAACTAATACAAGATATTTTAGCTACGACCCCTGAGATTGTTGGTGATCCACCTGCTCAAGTGTTCCTTAAGAAAATTGATGAAGCCTTACTAGAGTTTGAGGTTCGATATTTTATTAACGTTCAGATACACACACGCATTGAAGTACAATCTAAAGTATTGTTTGCGATTATGACTCAATTTAAAGCAGCAAATATTAAACCCCCTATAGAGCCAATTTCCATTGAAATTAAAGAGGGACAAGGTGAACTCATTGCTAAAAAACAGACCACCGAATAGTGAAGCTGAATTACTTGCGCGTTGCTCCGATATTGCTGGTCTTAGTTTTGCGCAACTCGGTTTAAGTTTGAATTTGTCTATTCCTGATATACCTAGCCAGAGGAAAGGGTGGGTGGGGCAGGCAATTGAATTAGCTTTAGGTACTGATGCCCAAAATAAATCATTACCGGACTTTAAAAGCCTGGGTGTTGAACTGAAAACACTGCCACTTAATAAATCTGGTAAACCCACTGAGTCGACGTTCATTACCTCCATCCCATTACTTACAATTCATAAACAAGAATGGAAGACCTCGCAATGTTACATGAAATTAAGTCGAGTTTTATGGATCCCAATAGAAGGTGATACGGACATTCCCTATCCACAAAGAAGAATTGGTCAGGGTTTTATATGGTCACCTGACCAATCACAAGAGCGCATTCTAAAGGCTGATTGGGACTATTTGTCCTTGCAAATTGGTACGGGGCATCTTGAAAGTCTAGATGCAAAAAAAGGAGAATATTTGCAAGTAAGACCGAAAGCCGCAAATGGAAAGTCTTTATGTGATGGATATGATATTCAGGGAAACAAAATCAAAACATTACCGCGCGGGTTCTATCTAAGAAGCAGCTTCACCGCAAAAATCCTATCATCACTAAATGGTTAACGTTAGCCCGAAAAACATCATAGACCTCCGGCCTTGATCCTGGTAAAAAAGGGTCGTGATCAATTTCATAAATCCCATCGAAAATGCACCACACGGGATAAAGTTTCCAAACAAAGCAACATACTGATCAGATGAATTTATAGCTTATAGGAAAAAATTAGACACTTATGGGCTATTATTCGTTTATCTATACGCTTCAGAAATGATTATCACACAAAGAGAAGAAACGCGAGGAGATAGATTAAAAAGCTCCGATCTTCATTGGCAAAAAACTGTTGAATGTCAATCTATTTGTGCTCCTTCCTTTACCACAGAAGAAATAAGTATTAACAAAATTTCCTAAGATATAGTGAAAAAAATGCAAGCTCATATATAGCCATTTTTATTTCGTCAAGATTCAGAATCAGCTCTCCATTAGGCTAAGCAGCTATTTTTAGCAGAATAAAATTTGAACATGACCCTTTTTACCAGGATCATGGCCTAAGGTCTAATAATCCCATGCATCGCGCTATGACTATAAAAATTTAAATAAATTCTTTACGAATCAAGTACTTTTGTTTAGGGTTAATTAGTTTCGTTCTGTATAAACGAATTTTTTAATAACCAATAGCATGGAGCATAATATGTTTTTGAACTATTCAAGACTTATTTATTTACTCACGGTGCTCATTTTTTCGGTTGCTCAGTCTTCCTGGGCTTTTAATACAAAAAATGGGAATATTTATGATACAAATGGTAATCAAATCAATATTGATGGTATTGCCTGGATAGGATTCCAAGACAGTAATTTTCTTGGTGGTTTATGGAATGTACCCTTTAATCCTATCGGTACTCAAAGTGGTGTAATCCAATTACTTACTTCACCATGGACAGTTCCGGGCTCGAATGTAACCAGTGCAGACAATGGCGTATCATTTAAAGCAATTCGTTTGCCCATACAACCTGGAATTTGGCACAATGCGCAAACAGTACAATCATCTCCATTTAATTTCTCTGTGACTGATGTGAATAATCAAGAAGCGGGAAATGGTCCTTTTTGTGATTGGAGTAAGGGCGCAGATGGTAGCGGGCATTGTACCCAAACCAAAACAGCCCCCGATTTATTAACGACAACAATTAATGAATTTAAAAAACAAAATATTCTTGTGATGCTTGATTTCCATCATCGTCCAGGACTTGGAGATAATTTCCGCGATGGTACTGTGGTTGCTGCCGACTATACATTGCAAAATTATCACGATGATATTGCAAATTTTGTCAAAGGTGCACCCTCTAATATATTAGGTATCGACATTTACAATGAGCCGCATCAACTGTTCTGGTACCAAGATAATACGCAAACAACTCCAGTTCAGCCTGCATGGGTTAAGGTCATCGCTGCAGCTGCATCAGCAGTTTATGATTCCAAAGTGGATACTTTATTATTTGTAGAGGGACCAGGGGGTACTGAAGGAAATGACCCATATGATCCAGTCTTTAGTAATACAGCTACGATTTGTTTGCCTTCCTCCACTAAAATTGATGACTCAAATGTGGTTAGCCTTAGCAATGATTCAAGTCGTTGCCCAGCGAATATGTTACGAGTAACCAACATTGGATCAAACTGGGGTGAAAATTTCCGCTCATTGTTAGATACGAAACAATCGATCAATGGCGTGGCACGATTTGATGTCACTACATTTAGAAGCCAATTGGTACAAGCAATTAAAGCCAATAATTTCAGCAGCACTGATCCCAATGCAATTGCAGATTGGTTGCTTGGTGTGAACAATGATGGTAATGGTGGCCATCTCGTTTTTGCACCTCACTTGTATGGATCTCAAGTGGCTGGATGGCAATCTGATGCAAATGACAGTCCTATTCGATTTGATTGGAACTTTGGTTTCACATTGAATTCAGGCTTTCCCTTCGTAGTTGGTGAGTTAGGATATGATGTGCAAATGCCTGCAACAGGTGGGGAAGATTTTTTTGTTAAGTCAGTCGCACCCTATTTAATCAGCAAAAAAATAAACCATAATTTATTTTTCTGGACATTTAATAATGCCGATTATCCAGTAGGGTTACGAGAAAGCGATTCTGATTTCAGTCTTTTCCCATGGAAAGAACAAGATTTGCATAATCTTTTTAATGCAATAACTCCAGTTCAGCAGTTTGGCAAATTGTGTGTCACTGTTCCTACACCGACAGGATATATAGGAACACAACATCCTGTGATTAATGCAACAGCAGGAAATAATCACTATACATTTACTTTAACTGCTTTTGATACATCTACTTGCTTAGATAATGTGGCTACTGGAACTTATTCATTAACAGGTTCAACAATAACCAACAGCGACGGCATAACTTATGTTCCTTCACAAACTAATAGTGCGGTTGTTACTCAAAACACAGAGACCGATGTTACGGTTAAATATGTGCAAGAGTCCACTGGAAACCTAAACATAAGTGTGGCGGGAGATAGTAATTGTCCTATTAGTTCGAGCCAGGTCTTCACAGTAACATATGCTTATGGGTCAAGTAGCAATAGTGTACAGGTTGTAGGAACTACACCTAAAAGTATTCGCTTACCTGTTGGTAACTATACAATCAGTGTTTCTCCTCTTCAGTTACCTTCCAATGCCCAATGTACTGCACGATTTAACAGTACTGTGAGTGTTACTGCAAACGCAACACAGCAAGAAATAATTCAATATAATTTTGTTGCTGCCAACAATTGTTCAGTGAAAGCACAATGCAGTACTTGGGGAACACCTCAAGACCCATGGGCTGGAAGTTCCTGCAACCTCTATATTACCACTAAATCTCCTATGACTAAGCCTGCAGTTTTAAGCATGGTGACGAAAGGGATTACTTCAATCACTGGGGTTTGGAATGCTACAGCAACTTTTACCAATGGTAATTTAACTATGACGCTAACTGATCCGGTATATGTACCTAACATCGGTTTCAATGCCAACGGTATTATTAGCCTGCCTACACAAGCTACTTTAACAACAAATGGACAAACTTATACATGTCCTGTTAATCCTGCATAAATGAAAAAGGGCTCTTTAGAGCCCTTTTTCCTCTTAAAGCACTAAATCCGTAAGCCATAGTTAATATCTAAAAAGGTTCTGATTACTTAATCGCATTTTTAGTGAGTTATTTGGGCTACCTGGGTATCATGGACCATGGTTTTCCATGGCATTTTTAATTTAAAAAAACACTTTGCAACCTACATTTTGCACCTAATTTAGCAGTTTTTTGCAATTAAGTTTTGATAATTACTCCGATAGTTAGTCTTGAGTACGATTCAGTACATGAATTACAGGGTGGCTCAAAGTTAATTTGACGATGCCGTGATAACAATTGACTTTTACTATGGAAAATCCAGGTATATTTGGGTAAGATTATATCCGCGTACTTTAATCTTATTTTTAATTTTAAAATCAATAGGTTAGTTTAAGATAATTCGATTAAAGTGCCCCCCTTAGATGGGGGAGAGCAAATTAATTTTGCAAAAAGAAAAGTTATTTTATTATCAATTTTAATAGGAAATGATACTACCTAAATAAGGACCATAAATAATGATAAAAACAAAAAACTTGCTATTTATCTTGCCATCTATTTTTTCATGTACCTTTGCTTTTTCATCACCATGTTCTTTTGATAAAACCAAATCATGTCAGTTAGTTACTGATATCTTGCAAGATAAGGCGAGCAATGGGCTCAATTATTATGCATCCACTAATTATGATCATCGCATTTCAGGTGAAATTAATGTATATGACACTTCGAAAACCATAAAAAATGCGGATGGTACATTAACGCTTCTCGCAGACTTAGCTAATGGGTTATGGAAAAGCGGAGAAATAATGACTCGAGCTAATCTAAACTCCCCTCCATTTAATTCCCCTGTACCTTCTGAAGTGTGGACAACTAAAGAAACAAAACATGGGTATATGGAAGTCAACATCAATTTACCTGTATGTACTAAAAGTACGGATGGGCTATGCCAGCAAGGTAAAAATCCCAGCAACTACAACCAGGGCTTATGGCCTGCCATTTGGATGATGCCAACCTATGACTCGAATTGGCCGCAAAATGGCGAAATTGATATCATGGAGGCCTATCTCAAAACCACAGCGTTTAATGTGACCACAGCGACACTGCATTTTAATGGAAATGCACCTCAATGTGGCGGAGGTGATTGCCGTGGCATTGGATACCCGCTTGAGTCGCATCAATTTCCTCAATTAGCGTACGCTAATCCACACACATGGGGATTTGAGTGGGAGGCAGATCCAAGCAGTACGAAGGGGGGCTATATTCTTACAGGTTATATCGATAATGTTAAAACCTGGGGACCTTTAAAAACGGATTCACTACCTGCTGATGGTGCTAATGCGTTACAGCGTGGTTTTAATGATCCCAATGGGGGTTATTATCTCATTGTCAATCTTGCCGTAGGGGGGCCTTACGCTGGTGCACCTAATCCCCAAATGCAATCTGCAACAATGCATGTAAATAGTGTGAAATTTTATCAGGTAGGTGGTACTACTCCCACTGATCTGTGTAATCCACCCATTGATTTTTCTTCAACGTATACCCCTGATAAAAAAAATGTAACTTTATTGTGGCATCCTCCCGCAAACAGCACAAATGTAGTCACCTATCAAGTGAAAGATTGGCAAAAAAGAGTACTATGGAAAGACAATAAACTCACTTGGACGGATACCACTCTACCCGGTACTTCAGGGAAATTTACCTATTTTCTGAGTTCGGTGTGTAGCAATGGCGTATCACAAGACGTTGAGTATGACGTCATTATTCCCGATGCCCCTCAGTGCCTTCCTCCAACCAACATCAACGCAAATTACAGTAGCGATAAAAAATCCATTAACCTGGCTTGGACTGCCCCCACACAAAGTATGCCTGTAAGCACCTATCAAGTGCGTGACTGGCTAAAGCGGGTAATTTGGCAAGGTTCATTAACCAACTGGACCGATCACTCTCTGCCCGGAACCTCAGGAAAATTTACCTACTTCCTTAATTCGGTCTGTAACAACCAAGATTCTACGATGGTACAGAAGGATGTTATTATCAATTAGGTTAAATTTTTAATTCCCACGAGACTGTTTCTCTTATTTCTTCCATGAAGCAGTCTCATCAAGACGTTTCATCTATGGAAAATAATTTATGGGATTCATTTCCAAATGACCCTTAAAATATATGGAAAAATTATGAATAAAATCAAAGCTATTTTAAAATTTAATTTTATAGTGCAACTCCTATGTATTTTTGCACTATGTAATTTTTTTAATGTGATTTATGCAAAAAATAAGTCCTCAAAAGTCCAATCACGCGCAATAACTTTTGTTAATAATTGCAGCCAGCCTGTATGGTTTGGATTAATTAGTGGCTCGGTACAAAATACCCATCCCGCTCATCCTGGAGATACTTCATGTAATTCGAATAGTGATTGTTATACTGGATCTGTGTGTACACAAACCGGTGCGATTAAACAATGTTTTTGGCAAGTGCCCATTCCTGCGAATACCAATTATCAATTGGCTGCAAATGGAGGCACCAATACGGTGACTATTCCCATCTATTCAAATCAGCAAAATGTGATATGGAGCGGTGCTATTGCTGGTCGAACTCAGTGTGCTAACGGAGCCTGTCAAACGGCAGATTGCGGCTCAGGTGTGAATGGGTGTAAAGAGGGGGTCGGCTTTCAACAACCCGCAACACAAGCTGAATTTACATTTTTAAAAAATGGCCCTGATTATTATGATGTAGAAATAATCAATGGATTTAATTTACCTGTGTCAATGACCCCTGAGAATACTTCAAGTAATACAAATACAGCGCCATATACTTGTGGTAGTCCAGGAGCCGCGACACAAACCAATTCTTTATTGGGTGCATGCTCTTGGACATTTAATCCCCCTTCGAATGATTATCGTTGGGTTGCAGCAGGCGGCGGGATTTGTAATGTGGATAGTGATTGCCCTTCATCGAGTACCTGTGGTATCAGTTTTAATCCAGGAAAAAATCCTCTATTAAAGAAGAGTTGCGGCACATTATTGGGTTATTGGACTGCTGATCAAATATGTGGATTACAGCCTAATTACGGAGCTCCTTTCAATTGCGCGCAAAAATTACCTGCACCACAAGATAATTTAACCTTATGGAATCTGTATGCCTGTACTAACGTGGGTTCTTGTTATTCTCAAGGAGCCTCAAATAATTGTTGTGGGTGCGTCGATTGGGATAAAACTGGCATTGAAGTTCCACCCGCACCTTACACGAACCAATGCAACAATACCAATATGAACTGGAATAATTATGTCCAGCCCACTTTAAGCTGGCTTAAGGCTGCATGTCCTACTGCTTATGTCTATCCATTTGATGATATGAGTAGTACATTTACCTGTGCAAACATGCAAAATAACGTGAATGTTGAAAATTACACAATTACTTATTGCCCCGGAAGCAGCAACACGCCTCCACCTCCGTCTACATCCTATAACTATAATGTTTATATTGGCTATCCTTTTAAAGCGGTGCTTATCAATAACTCCATCACCTGCCCTGATCCCACAAATAAATCTCCCGTTTGTTTGATACAAAATCAAAAAGCAACGGAGCATATGACGATAAAAGGCTCAAACGCTCATCTTTGTGATCTGACAATCAATAATGATGGAAGCCTGACAGTGAATGCAGGTTCAAATGGCTGTTATATTAATTCAAGCCCTGCTACATCTACCAAACCAGGGACAGTTAATTTACCTTCTAATTTCTAAGCTTTTCAAATTGCCTCCCATCCCGGTCACTTACGGGGATCTTGGGGGGCAGTTAATGCTGGGCTTAACAGCCCAGCCTACGTATTACTGATACTTATTACTCAGACTTCGAGTGTCCTAGAGTAAGTATCGAAGGCAACATGTTTTTTATTTGCTCAACAGGTCGTTGTACTTGGGTAATTAAAAATTCTCTAAAATGAGTATCTGTTGCGAAATAACGCACGGCGTTCTCTACACCTTTATATATACCTACATCAAGTTCTCGACGCTCTACACTTGCTTTTAAATCTTGGAGACGATTGAGATCGACAGTAGGTTTAGGGGCGGTAAAGTAGGAATAGGTATTATAGACACTACCCCAAATGGAGGTTTTAGTTTCTTCTTCTGCAGTAACTTTCTTCCATGCCAACATAAACTTAGTGGGGCAGAGAGGAGCCATTAATTTAATCATCCGCTGAACATCTGGATTTGAAAGGGTTGTAGTATTATCTGTGGAACCATCATATGTGATCTGCTTGTTTTTCAAGCACCAGTTGTAAATTGTCTTCATCTCTTCAAGTTGGCTATGGAAGTCAGAGATGCTGAAGTTTTGGAGAATATACCCCGTTGCCTCAACACAAATAAACATAGTTAGGAGGTAGTGAGCAAATTCGGGGAGCGGTAAGACAAGTCTTGCGAGCCAGGAACCATACCACGTTTTTCTACCAGGATACATTCCTTGGAAAAGGTAGGATAGATTCGCATTATATTCGAAGTCATTAATGTATTTTCTAAATGTAGCTTGTTGTTCGTCATCATTTAGATTAAATGGTTTGGAAATTAGCTTTTTTAAAGCATCTGCACGGTCTTCTTTTGCTTTTTCTACATCGGCCATTCCTTCAACAGTAAGTTTGCCCACAATTCTCTCCTTGAAAAATGTAACAATAAAACTCTATTCATCCTACCTGAAAAAATAGGAATTATGCTATCGCTTTTTTTACAAAAAGTATGATTTAAGAAAAATAGGTATAATTAAGTACTATCAAGTTTTGTGGGTTTAAAGTTTTTTTTATTTAAAATCAATAGGTTATTTGAGTGGTGAACATTAATATCAGTCGTATTAAAATTAACTAAAAACATCTAAATACATCCAAGTTGAAGCAAAAATAATTACACAGTATATTGTGAAGATTATTCATAAAATTAATGATGAATAGTAGGTAAGTTTTATGATAACTATGTGAATCCAGAATAGTTTTATTTGACAAATGAGTGGATAATAACTAATCTTAATTGTGCAATGCAACATAAGGAGATGCTAATGAAAAGCCAATTTTTTGAGCAAAAAATGTTTAACAATTTTGATGCGCCAATGCAAAGACTCATGGAACTCAATGTTAAAATGATGCAGAACTTGTCTTTAATCAAGCCAATGGATTTATTAGATATCAAAAGACCAGAAGAATTTTTTACTAAAAATATGGAATTATTTATCCAAAACAGTCAGATGACTTTGAATTATATGAGGGAAACGTTCAATATTCTTGAGAGTCACTGGTTAAGTGTTTCTCGTAATTTGGATCAAAATGCAAAGAAAATGATGGATGATGTTTCATCTTCAATTTCTAAAAGCACCAAAAAAGCGACTACTACAGTTAAGGCTGCTGCTAAAAAAGCGTCTGCACCTGCTAAAAAAGCGTCTGCACCTGCTAAAAAAGCAGCCTCGTCAGTCAAAAAAGCTGCAGTAACTACTGCTAAAAAAACTTCTTCACCAATGAAAAAAGCTACAGCTGCGCCTGCCGCTAAAAAGACTTCTTCGCTTGCGAAAAAATCTGTAGCGCCTGCTGCTAAAAAAATGGCTTCATCAACAAAAACGGCAAGTGCAAAAAAAAATACTAAAGTAGCCCCAAGTAAAACTACTTCTACTGTAAAAGCACAACCCGCAAAAAAAACTGAGTCCAAACCTGCTGTAATGCAGTCAACTCCATCCATGAGTCATCATACACCCATGAATCAAAATACTGCAAAAACCAATATGGCTGGTGAAAGCAATATGTCAAAAGTTGGGAATATGACTGAAAAAAGTAGTGTTCTTCAAAATATAGGTAAAGGAAATCCTATGCCAAACCAATTTCCTAAGTTTCCTAAATAATAAATAATCTCTTTTAAGAGCCCTTAACATTAGGGCTCTTTATAATATAAGAGAGAGTGATAACCAGTGAGGATACCTCGGCTATTAAGCCGAGCATCTGCTGAATTAATCCTTATGCGCCATCCATCATGAAAACCATCACTATACGCCCAATTAACAAGTACCTATCCATTGTTCTTAAGAATGTACATGCTGGGCTTAGCAACCAAGCCTACGTTTATTTAGATTTTCCAACAAATTCAAAGTCTTTTGATTCTTTTGCAGGGGTTGATTCATTTATCCTGAGTTTAAAGGCATTAATTGATTAAAATCAGGTAACAGGGGTTGTAATTCTTTTGCCAAAGCGTACAACAGCAAGTCATTTCCTTTGGCTGCTCCCATTTGTACTGATATTGGGAGTTGATTATCAAACATTACGGGTAGGGTCATAGCCGGTAAACCAGCCTGATTAAATAGGGATGTAAAAGGTGAAAATTCCATGTTTTTTTGTAAATAAAGATCAAATTCTTCATTAGTGCTTAGTCCACCTATTAATAATGGAAGCTGGGCTAAAGCGGGGGTTAATACTACATCTGTTTGATCTAATAACTGATGCAGGGGTTGAACGAGTTGGAATAAACGAGTTCGCGCAACAATGTATTCATAAGCCGAAAGAGCCTCTCCTCGTTTATAAAACTCCCACGTTATAGGCTCAAGCGCATCAGGTTTTGCTTTTTGGCTTAATTGTGCTTCTTGAAGTTTAATCACCGTATAAGTGTTTGCGGCAATAATTTTAATCACACAATCACCAATTGCATTGAGATCCAGTGCCAAATATTTTCTCTGTATTGTATGGCCTAATTTTTTTAATAACTCTTCAACTTTGTTTACTGCTTCAATACAAGGAGTTGCGACAGGGACTGGTGCAAAAACACCCTCTAAATGAAGTATATTTAATTTTTTATGCGGGTGAAGAGGGCGCACTCGAGATAGCTCGGCTAATTCATTAAATAATGCTTCGGAATCACGAAGAGAACGAGTTAAAACAAAGTTCACCGCCAAACCAGACCATAATTCATCAGTCAAAGGACCTGTTGGGGTGATACCCGTAGTTGGTTTAAAACCAAATAAACCACAACATGCAGCAGGGATTCTAATAGAGCCTCCTCCATCGCTTGCCGTCGAGATGGGCGCAATACCTGCAGCAATTGCAGCCGCTGAACCACCTGAAGAACCACCAGGAGTTCTATTAAGATCATATGGATTGCGACAAGGGCCTAATAAAGTAGGTTCAGTAACATAAGAGAGGCCTAGTTCCGGTGTATTTGTTTTTGCAATGGGGATGAAGCCTAAGGAAATCATTTTATTCACTAAATCACTAGTAATGGGAGAAATATTGTGAGAAAAAAAGCGTGAGCCTTCTGTGCTTCGAACTCCAGCAATCCAGTGCCCCAAATCCTTAATTAATAAAGGAACACCATAAAATGGTTCATCACCGCGAAGACTCGTGAGACATTTTTTGGCAAAATCGGAGCAATCAGTCACGATGGCATTTAGTGTTGTATTGACTTCGTTGATGCGTGACAGAGCACAGTCCATTGCCTCATGAGGGCTTATTTCACGTGTTTTGATGCGTTTTGCTAGTTCAGTTACATCGCAGCGAATATATTCTTTTAATAACATTACTTACCTGCTTATATTAAGGATTCAGGAACAATAATCATATTGTTCCTGAATTAAGATAGATACTTCATTTATTCTTCATGGCAGCTTTTAAATTTATCTGCCATTTTTTCTTCTATTTTTTTCATTTTATTTTGAAGATCTGTTTTTTGTTGGGGGGTTAGTACTGCATAAATTTGATTCTTTGCTGTTATTTTAGCTTTAATCATATCACCAATCAGTTTTGTCTTTTTATCAACTAAACTGTCCACTGCAGATTGGTCCATATTTGCTGATTCAGCTTGTTGATTGAGTTGTTGGCTTAGGTCTTTCATTTGAGCAGCATCATTTTTCATTGTTGATTTAAGCTGCTCTAAAATAGGTTTTATTTTGGATTTTTGACCATCATCCAGTTTTAGTGATTCAACCATATGTTTTAATCCTTCCCCACACTCATGAGCTAATACTACGGGGCTGAGTGCTAATGTAAACGTAAATGCAGCTGCTTGTATAATTTTTTTGTACATGATACGTCCTTCCTTAGTTAAAATGATTAAAATCATAGGTAAGTATAGATGCTCTAAATGATTTTTGTAAAAATATAAAACAAAAAAATTTTGAGTTTAACCTATTTGTTCTTTTTATTTTTTTGGTTTTCCAATTGTATGACACATTCTTCTGCAGTAAGTGGATGGGAGTAATAATAACCTTGGACTCCATCAATGTCTTGTTCTAGCAAGAACTGAAGCTGTTGTTTATTTTCAACACCTTCAGCAACAACCATAATATTTAACTTATGGGCTATTGTTGCAATTGCTTTAACAATCGTTTGATCTAAGTAATCATTATGACAATTACTAATAAAGGCTTTATCAATTTTTATTTTTTTTACGGGTAAATGTTTTAAATAAGATAGGCTGGAATAACCTGTACCAAAATCATCAATCACTAAACTAACACCCATTTCATTTAATAAATTAATTTCTTTATATAATTTATCGCTGTACTCAATAAAAATTGACTCGGTGATTTCCAACTCAATAAATGATGCATCGAGTTGATTTTTAGCAATACATTCGGCAATGATTTTACTTAAAGAGTGTCGAATAAATTGAATTGTGGATATATTAATCGCAATAGGTCCAGGTAGTATTTTTTTATCTTGCCAACTTTTGGCTTGACGACATACATTTTTAATAATCCACTCACTGACAGGCATGATGAGTGGGCTTTTTTCTAAGTTAGGGATAAATTTTGAAGCATCTAAGACACCTTTTTCTGGATGATTCCATCGTAATAAAGCTTCAAGTCCAATTATATTTCCTGTGCTGGTTGCATAAAATGGCTGATACATTAAGAAAAACTCTTGTTTGTCATAAGCTCGTTGTAACTCTTTACCCAACCCGTGAGTTTGTTGGTATTCTTCATAGAGTTCGTTAGAGTAATAATGAAATTGGTTTCTACCTTTCTCTTTTGCTTGATACAGCGCTGTATCAGCCAGTTTAAGTAAGGTTTCAATATTTTTCCCATCGTCAGGATATATACTGATACCCATGCTCGATGCGATTTGAATTAAATGTTCATCTATAGGAACTGGCTTGGAAATCTCTGCGAGCAATCGCTCAACTATTGCCGTAATTTGTTCTTTTGAATTTATATTGAATAAGATTATTGCAAATTCATCGCCGCCAATTCGGGCCGCAATATCGAACTCACGTAGGCTTGAGGTAATTTTTTTTGCCGCATGAATTAGCAACTTATCGCCATTATCATGTCCTAAAGTATCGTTAATTACTTTAAAGTAATCTATATCTAAAAATAGTAAGGCAATCTTTCCTTGAAACTGTGTCGCTTGATTTGTATTTTGTTGAAATATTTCATAAAGTAAATTTCGGTTTGCTAATCCTGTTAAAGGATCATGAGTCGCTTGGTAATAATGTTTGGCATTCTCAAGCGAAATCATTGCTTGGGACGCGAGCATTTGCAAGTTATCTAAATGACTGGGGGTAAAGGTATAACTACTGCTGTTGTTCTCTAAATACAGGACTCGACATAGTTGGCTTTTATAAAATAAGGGCATCATTAAAAGAGATCTAGGATTTTCTTGTTGCACATATTCATCTTGAAAAGTGAGTTCTGATTGAATTGCATCGTTTAAAATAATGGCTTTTTGCGTACGTTGAACGTAATTAAGGATCGATCTAGGGTATGCTGCAACCCCGGCCTTATCCATTGGACTATTGAGATGAATCGTTTGGTGCTCTAAATTTCCTTCTGCTTCAACCACCCACTTCTCATTATCTTGAGTTAAAATAATACCTCGTTGCGCACCTGCATTTTCTAAAACAATAACTAAGAGTTTTTGCAGTAGCTTATCCAAGCGAATTTCACTTGATATCAGTTGATTAAATTTTAAAACAGCCAACATATCTATAGTCGGTGTTTTAACTTGTAGATCAGGATAGTAGTTAATTAATGCGCTAGTCTCAGTGGATTGCTCTAAAAGTTTCACTTTGGTGTGCGCACCCCAATCCTTGAAGTAATGATGGGCATGAGACAGATAAATTTTTGCGATATTGTCTATCTTGATTTTATTGCAAAAATAAGCAGCTCGTTCATTAGCAATGGCTGCAACTAAGACCAAACCACTTGCAAGCGCTGCTTCAATTGCTTGCTCATAAAGTGCTAAAACGCTCTCATTTTGCTTCTTCAAACTCATATACTCAGCATCTATAAGCAAGGAGTATGCTTTAAAGTTTTCTGGGCACCAGGTTTCATACTTTTTAATAAACGCTTTAAGTTGTTTTATTTTTTTCAAATAATGTCGATATTTTGATTTGGGGGCTTGAGATAATATGGCTAATAGCGACAGCGCATAGAAAAATTTACCGTCTAAATGGCTGATCATGCCTTTATTATATTCCGAATAGAGCTCATGATTATTTCCGGATTTGACAGCTTCAGCAAAATTTCCTAATAGAAAGTGCAGTTGTGTCAAAGAACTATAGAAAAAGCTTAATTCGGTTTTATTTTTTCCGTTAATAATATTTTTTTCAAATAACGATAACTGCTTAATTTTTGTAAAACCGGGTCGTTCTAAGCATTGCGTTAAATAATCCCAAAATTTAGCTACATTAACAAAATCAGAGATCTTCATTCGCGACATAAATGATAAAGCAGATTTTACATTTTTTTTAATTTCATCTAAATTTTTACCGGCTGAAAGTGCATGGAATATCAGGAGTATATTACTGTAATTGCTATATACTAAGTCACCCACCTCACAACACAACTTAAATGCATTAATCACTGTGTTATTGCATAAGTTAAGTGATTTTTGATAGGGCTCAATAAAAGAACCGAGTACAAATTGATTTTTACCTTCAAAATTGGATGCACCATATTCCTGTTTTAATCGGTTATAAAGCGCTACAAATGAAATTGCTTCATCGTACCAATTCAGGGAATGCATAATAATGAATGCATAAACAGGGATAGACATTGAAGTGCTTTCAGTATATCCATACTTTAAGCTTAGAAGAATATTTTTACAGGTTAGGATCACAAACAGTTGCTGATTAGTGATAAAAGCACTATTGAGTAATTGAGTAATTAAATTCACTAGTGCAATTTGTTTTACATCGCTCATCAAGGGTAATTTTAGATGTTCAATTTTGGTGTGTCGTAATTGAAACTTTATTTTATAGATAGAGAGCAAAATATGTATTAAGTTGGGTTTCTTTGGTATCTTCATGCCAAAATGACGCAATGCATTTAATCCAATTTGTAGCGCTTCGGTATGATTTCCTAACGTAGAGAGCATCTCAATTTTCAAACGATAAATCTCAATTTTATCTAAGGAGCCGCTCGCGTGTTTTAAAAGCTCGCTAAAGGACTTATCTGCGGTTTTAAAATCCCCAACTAAATACCTGCACACAGCAAATTCTTTAAAAAGTTGGAATGTAAGAGGGTAATTTTTTTTCCAGTTATATGGTTTTAATAGTTGCACACCTAAAGATAGGTGTTCATTAGCAACATCATAAGCGGATGCTAATTTTGCTTTTTGCCCTGCCCATAAGTTATATTGGGCCAACTGCAAACGCTCACTTGATTTATGAATTAATGAAATGCTTTGATTAAAATGTTTTAATACATCAAAGATACGCACATCGTGTGCTACAAGAGGCTTATCCTTTAATAACAATCTTCCTATCTTTAAATGTATATCGGGTCTTTCCTGTTCCTTAATCAGTTGATAAGCTGCTTGCTGAACACGATCATGAACAAAAATATACTGTAGTGAAGTGTTTGTAAGCGAGATGCTTTCATTTAATCCCATCAAACCGGATGTTTTATAGGCTTCCTCAACAGGATAGATTAGATTTGCTTTAATTGCTTGCCATAATTGTTCTGCAATTTGGCTAATGGGTTGGCTGTTGATAATTTGCAGCGTTTTAAAGTTGAACTGATAGCCAAAACATGATCCTAATTTTAAGATTTCTTGTGTAGGTTTTGGAAGTAAATGAATTTTAGCCGTTAAAAGGTCAATGACATTGTCCGTTGCACTTTGTTGTTGAATTTTGATTAAATCCCACTCCCAAGCTCCATGCTCATAAGAGAAAGTTAATAAATTTTGTTGATAAATTAGTTTTAGGAATTCATTAATAAAAAATGGATTGCCATGAGTTTTATCAAAAATACATTTTGCTAAATCTTGGATTTTCTTTTGTGCATTTGATAGTGTATCGGCTAATAACATTTGAATGTTATTTAAGCGTAATGGCTTTAGAATCAAGGTACTGACGTTTGCTTTATTTCTATTTAGGTTGTTAATACTTAACTGTAAGGTGTGATTTTCATTGATTTCATTATCGCGATAAGCACCAATAAGGAGTAAATAATTTGTTTCGCGATCCTGTAATAGATTTTCAATAAAATTAAGTGAAGAGTTATCTGCCCATTGCAAATCATCTAAAAACATAACAAGTGGGTGTTCTGCTTGCGCAAAAATACGTACAAAATTTTGAAATACCAAGTTAAACCGAATTTGTGTTTCAGCAGGGCTTAGTGGAAGCACTGGTGGCTGTTTGCCGATTATGAGTTCAACTTCTGGAATAACATCAATGACAACCTGTCCAATATTACCTAAAGAATGTATCAGTAATTTTTTTAATCTTTCTAATTTGCTTTCGCTTTCTGACAACACTTGTTTCACAAGGTTCTTAAATGCAGCAACTATCGCACTATAAGGAATACTTCGCTGTAACTGATCAAATTTACCCTGAATATAATAACCTCTATGCTGAATAATAGGCTTATGTACTTCTTTTACTAATGAGGTTTTTCCGATACCAGAATAACCTGCAATCAAGATTATTTCCTTGCCACCTAAACTGATTCGATTAAATGCTTTGATAAGTTTATCTACTTGCAGCTCTCGGCCATATAAAGTACGAGAAATACTTAAGTGATCGCGAATATCATTTTGTCCTAGGACAAACTCATTAATTGATTTCTTTTGTTGCCATTGATTTAAGCATTCTTTAAGATCCAATTTTAATCCAATGATGCTGGAATAACGATCTTCAGGCATTTTACACAATAATTTTTCAATAATTGCATCCAACATTTTGGGGATATCTGGCCTAATTTCTAATACTGGCGGTGGTTTTTTGGCAATATGACAATGTACTAATTCAAGAGTATCCACTGTTTGAAAGGGCAATCGATTAGTCAGCATTTCATAAAATGTGATACCTAATGAATAAAAATCAGTGCGATAGTCAACAGGACGGTTAATACGACCTGTTTGTTCTGGTGAAATATAGGCTAAGTCTTTGGCAAATGTTCCCAGTTTTAGATAATCAAATGTTTCTTCAGTAAGCTTGGAAGAGGTGCTTAAGTCAACCAATTTAAGGTTCAATTGTTCTGGATCAATAACAATATTAGATGGTTTAATTTCCTTATGAATAATATTGCGCTGATGTAATTCTCCAACAATATCAACAAGTTGCAATGCTAAAATCAAAAAGCTCTCAATATCCAATTGGTGCATAAGAAGGTATGACGTTAATAATTGTCCTTTTACATCCTCTAGAATTAAAACAGGCATTTGTAAATTTTGTAGAAAATCATAAGCTTTAATAATGGTGGGGGCTTCAATCATATTCAATAAATAATATTCATGTTGCAAAATTGCCAAATTTTCAGAGCTGGAGTGTTGTTTGCTTGGTGTCTTGAGAAGAACTCTGCGACTATCTTTTAATCGCAGGGCATAATAGGTATCAATATTATGGTTATGCCTCATTTTTTCTCGTAATGCATAGCCGGATATAGAAATCATTTATTTCCTCAGCAATTCGTTAGACGAAGGGCACCCCAATACCTACTTTATATTATAGAAGATATTGGGGCTATCTCCCAAATAAGACATAAAGCAGGAATAAGAAAAGGTGTCAACTAGTGGTGCTCTGTTGAACTTGCAATAGGATATAAATACCACAGTCTCCCAGAACACCGCAGTTGCAATAGCTTAATCACCATAAGTGATCTTTTTATATTTTGATTACTAACCAAATTTGGACTATATCGGTTGTTATTGATCGTATTTTGCTTTACTTATCAAGTGGAGTAACTTTTAGCGTGCTGTAGATTGGAGTTGTTTATGCTAATTCAAGCTTGGAGATAAAGAGATTGAAAGGGTGTAAAGATGAATAGTTCAGTAATGAATTTTCTTAAAAAGTATAGTATTGTTTACAGCCCGGATTGCCATTCTTTAAGATATGTTATGTCATCAAGAGTTACGCCTGAGGCAGACAAAAAGTATCAAACCATTCAAAATGTTTCAGAAAGGCGGGCCGGTACTTTAATGTCTCCCTTTCCAAGATTTCTAACAAAATTGGATATGTATTACAATTTTAAATTTAGTAAGTTTTCATTTACTAAAGAAGCTCCTGAAATAAACCAAGCGCGAAACATCAATACAGAGAAAGAAGTGATCAATGGAATACTTTATGCTGAAGATTAATTCAGTATGTCTTATAGCGTCCTTTACTTGCTAAATCGTTTGTTATTCAGAGCACTAAATACCGCGCATGAAGCGCGGTAGGTCTCTTAATACAGCAAATTTATGCTTTTTCGGCACCTACAGTTGCATTACCCATAGTGTAAGAGTGTGCTCCTGTACCAGCTAATTGGCCTTTATCTACAATTAGATAAACATCCCGTATAGGGCGTCCTTCTAACCAACATTCTAAAATTTCACGAGTGCCTGCTGCATAACGTGCTTGTGCAGAGAGTGAAGTTCCTGAAATATGAGGGGTCATGCCATTATAAGGCATGGTTCGCCATGGATGATCTTTAGGAGCTGGTTGAGGGAACCATACATCACCTGCATAGCCCGCAAGTTGCCCGCTCTCACAGGCATGTACAATAGCTTCACGATTGCATATTTTTCCTCGAGCGGTATTAATCAAGTAAGAACCACGCTTCATTTTGTTAATCAATCTCTCATCAAATAAATTTTCCGTCTCGGGTGTCAGAGGGCAATTAATGGTCACTACATCACACGCCTGTACTAGAGATTCAACATGAGGATGAAAAACCAGTCCTAATTCATGTTCAACCTTTTCTGGTAAACGATGGCGATCTGTATAATGCAATTTAACATCAAACGGTTTTAAACGTTTCATAACTGCTAAGCCAATGCGTCCGCACGCAACAGTACCGACGGTCATTCCTTCCAGATCATAGGAACGTACGACACAATCAGCAATATTCCAACCTTTTTGCACAACCCATTGATGAGAGGGCAGATAATTTCGTACTAAAGAAAGGATCATCATAACGACATGTTCGGCAACACTGATGCTATTCGAATAAGTAACTTCTGCTACGGTAATGTTATGTTCTTTGGCGGCTTGCAAGTCTACATGATCAGAGCCAATCCCTGCAGTAATCACCAATTTTAGCTTTTTTGCCTTAGCAATTCGCTCAGAAGTTAAATATGCGGGCCAAAAAGGCTGGGAAATAACTACATCTGCGTCGGGTAATTCTTTTTCAAAAACAGAGTTTGGACCTTCTTTGTCTGAAGTAACTACAAATTGGTGCCCTTGCGATTCAAGAAATTGGCGCAAACCTAATTCACCAGACACAGAGCCAAGTAAAGTACCAGGTTGAAAATCATGTTGCTTAGGAGAGGGCACACTTTGACCATCAGCATAGTGTTCTATCTTTGGAAGCGTATCTCGAGCATAATATTTGGGATATCCATCAATCGGATCTTCATAGAGAACGCAAAGAATTTTAGCCATACATTTGTCCTTAAATAAAATGGTTCAATAGAGTCGAAGCGTTCAATTTTATTTCATCTAGTGTTTGTGATGACAGAACGCTAAATTTAGCAGCAAAGTTTTATTCGATGCCAAGTGACTGGAACAAGATAATGAATTTATTCTGTTAACTTGTAAACTATTATTATTAAATAAATTTTTAAGCTAATGCAGAAGCAATTGATAGAGAGATAGTCATAAAAAAATTGTACCATCATCAAAGATGCTACTTACTATTTGAATGGATAAGCAACAATGATGTTTCTAGGCAAAACCTAGGTGCAACACCAAGTGACTTTATTGTTTATATTCATGTGTTTTGGGTTGATCAAGTTGCTGCTCATTTTGTATTTTTAATCCTGGATATTCCTTTTTAAGCACATCAATTGCATCCTTTGCAAATTCTGGCCTAATCGTTACCTTAAGCCTATCTGAGTGCATACCATGTCCCATAGGTTGAACTTGGAATTGCTGATCTCTCTCGAATGTATTTTTTCGGGCACTTTGATCATTGCAAATGGCTAAAAGTGCATGATAGGCAAAAATCATATCGCCATTGTTAGATAATATCCCATCAGTCATAACAAGGGAGCCATCACGTATAACCTCAACTATTGTCTTGTATGTCATAATTTCCTCACTTTATGGCCTATTTGTATATAATATTAGCATAAAACATGGGCAAAGCCTCAAACCTTCATTTATCAGTAAAAAACTTTATTCCAGAGCAGAAAGGCATTAGGATTATTTTATTTCAAAATCCAGTTAAGAGGGGAGTTTTGAGTGCCACTCATAAAAGCGCGTTTAGATGCTCATTCTAAGATTGAATTTACAAATACCTTACGAGGACTTGCTGCACTATTTGTCGTCATTTCTCATTATTTAAGTGCCTTTTGGTATAAAAGGGACTATGTAGCTCATCTGATTAATGCACCATTATTAACACCAGAGGCTCATGCAACACCAATTTATGTTGCATGGCTTAACTTATTCCCACTTTTTGACTGGGGATCTTATGGGGTGGGTTTATTTTTTATAATCAGCGGATTTGTCATTCCATTTTCACTTCAAAAAACGAATAGCCTAGGCTTTTGTGTTAATCGCTTTTTTCGTATTGTACCCACTTATGCCGTTGGATTTAGCATTACTTTATTGACTCTTTTTTTAGGTGGAAAATATTTTATTACGATATGGCCCTATACCTTACAAGAAGTATTAATTCACTATATTCCTGGAATTCGAGACATACTTGAATCGAGAAATATTGACGTCATTATCTGGACTCTTGAGGTGGAAATGAAATTCTATCTCATTGCTGCGTTGTCAATCGCTTGGTTTCGTAGGTACTCTCTAAAGGTTTTTTTTATACCCGCATTATTTTTTCTTTTAACCTGTTATCTATCGTATAGGGTCCCAGAATGGGCTACAAGTAATTTGCCAGCGTTCATTCGATCAGAAATTTATATGATATCAACACAATATCTTATTTATATGTTTATCGGTGTCGTTTTTCATTATTTATATTGTCAAAAAATTACACCTGATTTGGGATATTTTATTATCGGTATTTTATTGACCATGTTTTGTATTGCTTGGCGTGTAGGACCTTATTCAGGAAGTTTAATCATAGTTTGGAGCTACGCTTTTGCTTTATTAACATTTTTATTTGCCTACATATTTCCTCATTTTTTTAAAGCAAATCCTGTATTTAATTTTCTAGCGGACATTAGCTATCCATTATACATTGTTCATAGTATTGCAGGTTATGTTGTTCTCCGAATGATGTTAGATATGAATTTTGAATTTTGGTTATCTCTACTCATCGTTGTTATTACCTCTCTCTTGTTGTCATGGTTCTTACACGTATTGATTGAACTGCCCTCTCAGACATTGGGTAAAAAACTTGCGAAAAAATTAAGCGCAAACATAGAAATACCCCTATTTATAAAAAAGATGATAAAGTCATTGAGATTGAGAGAATCACACAAATTAACCTAGGAAGTTTATGTCAGCTCATGAAACCATTTTAAGTAAGCAAGAAAGAAAATGGATTTTAGATAGACGTATTACAAGACTCTCTGACAACAAAGAAGTACAAATTTATCCAATGGGAGCCGAACGCTATTTAGCCTCGGCATTATCTGGGAATCAAAACAAACACTATGATGTTCGCACAGAAATTGAGGGAAAAGATGTGTTAGTCATTCCAGGATATGGCAATAGTAGTTTTTTATTTGCCCTAGCGGGTGCAAAAACTATTACTGCCTATGATAAAGATCCAGTTACGATTGCCTGGATGAAGGCTTTTAAAAAATACTACCTTTATCGCGAATATGATGATCGTGGAAAACCACTTCCTTCAATTGGCGAATTATTTGCTGCACTTACCTGTTGGTATCCGCCATTAATTACTTTATCGAGCGGAAAATGTGCTAATTTTCTATTTTGGATATTACATCCAAACTCATTAAGAAGAGCATATATTCACTATATGGTCACACTGGTTCAGCATGCAATTCAATCTAAAAGCCATGATGATTTTGAACTGGATAAAGACATTCAATTCTATGTGGGAACACTAGATAAGGTACTTATGAGTGATAAAAATCAAACTTTTGATACGGCTTTTGTCCCATATTTGTTAGGTGTTAAGAATGGGATAGAAAAAGACAAAGAGATAGTGAGTTTTATGGAGCAATTAATCAAAATTATTCCTAATGGTCGCATTCTAGTCAGCCCATCTAGAGACATTAAAGAATATTATGTTATGGGAAAAAGTTATTTTGTTACAACAGGTTATTCCGATATTCAAGAAATACCTGAGTTAAAAACTTATGTTGTTGGCGAAGACAGATACTGGTTTCGAACTCAAGGACTTGCAATATTTGGATCGCAGAGCAATGAATGAATTATTCAATTTGAGGAAAGGATTATGGAATATAAAACCTTAGGAAATACGGGATTACTTGTTTCTACTCTTTGTTTAGGGACAATGACTTTCGGTGGAAAAGGCTTTTGGGAAACAGTTGGTGCGGTTGACCAAGCAGGTGTAGACAAACTCATCAAAGCCTCTATGGATGCTGGGATTAATTTTTTTGACACTGCTGATATTTATTCTGAAGGAGAAAGTGAACGTATTCTAGGCAAGGCGTTTAAAAACCTGAATATCGCACGCAAAGATGTGGTGATCGCGACCAAAGTATATGGAAGAGTAGGGCCTGGTTATAATGATATAGGAGCCTCACGAGGTCATATTATGGATGCTGTTGATGCGAGTCTTCGCCGTCTGAATACTGATTACATCGATTTATATCAGATCCATGGAAATGATTCGATTACACCAGTAGAAGAAACATTACGAGCACTTGATACATTGGTACAGCAGGGAAAAGTACGCTATATCGGATGTTCTAATTGGCAAGCTTGGAAAATTGCAAAAGCGTTGGGAATTTCTCAATTTAAAAACTTGGCTCGTTTTGATACGTTGCAAGCTTACTATTCGTTGGCAGGACGAGATTTAGAACGAGAAATTATACCGCTGTTAGAGTCTGAAAAAACAGGGCTTCTTGTGTGGAGCCCGCTTGCTGGTGGCTTGCTTTCAGGTAAATTTAGCCGTGAAAATCAAACACCAGAGCACTCTCGTCGCTCCAGCTTTGATTTTCCTATTGTGGATAAGGACAGGGCTTGGAAAATTCTTGATGTACTTAGACCCATCGCAAAAAATCATAATTGCAGTGTGGCACGTGTGGCATTAGCCTGGTTACTCACCAGACCTGCTGTAACTTCTGTCATTATTGGTGCTAAGCGTATCGAGCAATTAGAAGATAATTTAGAGGCTGTGTCATTAAAATTATCTATTGATGAGATAACTCAGTTAGACGCGGTAAGTGCCTTACCACCTGAATATCCAGGATGGATGCTTCCTTTTCAATCTATGGATCGATTAGACCCGACCATACAGAGGTTTTAAAATGTTCACCTTGTAGCCTGGGTGCGCGCCCAGGCCACAAAACGCTAAAAAATTAGTTGCTCATGAGTCTATATTCACTGCTAAACTAAACAGAATCCTAATTTTTAAAACTGAGACACAAATGACAAATCAGCAAATTGATTTATTCTTTCAGTCAAAAGCTTTTGCCGTGATTGGCGCTTCATCCAATCGTGAAAAATATGGAAATAAGGTTTTACGTTGTTATCAACAAAATGATAAAAAAGTTTATCCTGTAAATCCTAAAGAAAAACTCATTGAAGGATTGTCTGTTATCGCCTCGGTAAGTGATTTACCCAGCGAGGTAGATAGCATTTCCATAATAACCCCGCCTGCTGTTACAGAAAAAATTGTTGAGGAAGCAATTCAAAAAGGCATTAAAAATATTTGGATGCAGCCAGGTGCAGAAAGTGATAAAGCCATTCAAAACTGCAAACAGCATAAAATTAATATCATAGCGGGTGGACCTTGTATTTTAGTGATACTGGGTTATAAAGAGCATTAAGATCTTTTTATCATTATCGAAACACTACAATTTATTTTTAGAGAAGAATAATATGCCTTTTGCCATATTATGGACGATTATTTGACCGTGCTTATGAGGGATTTATGTACATGTGGTCTGAACTATTAATTACGCTTGTTCTTATTTTAATATCAGCGCAACTATTCTCTAATGCATTAGAATATTTTGGCGAACGAATAAACATTTCAACTGGTGTAACAGGCTCAATATTCGCTGCGATTTCTACTGCACTTCCAGAAACAACAGTACCACTTTTGGCACTCATTGCAGGAACCTCTAACCGACAAGTTAATGAAGAAATTAGTGTAGGGGCGATTTTAGGTGCTCCATTAATGTTATCAACCTTGTCAACTTTTATTATGGCGTGTTCAGTTATTAAAAAACGTGGCATTAATGGTTACATAGCACCAGAAATTACTGGATTTCAAAGAGATCTGAATTTTTTCTTAGTTGCGTTTACACTGGCTGCATTAGCGATGTTTCTTCCGTTAAAGCCCAACTATCTGCGTATTTTATTTAGTGTTCTGCTTATTACCCTTTATTTTATCTATTTAGTACTGACATTCAACGCATCTAAAGCTTTGGTCGAAAATGGACATGCTGTCATCACCAATGAGCCCTTATTCCTAGCTAGATTAGGCTTAAAAACCAATCTTAAAACCATCCTAATCCAATTAATGTTTGCCTTAATTCTTTTAGTATGCAGTGCGAAAGGATTTATTCAAGGGGTACAAGGAGTGGCTGAAGCACTTGGTGTACCTGTTCTGCTTTTATCGTTACTCATTATCCCTATTGCAACTGAATTGCCAGAAAAAGTAAACAGCGTGATTTGGGTGCGCAAAAATCAAGATACTCTTGGCTTTGGTAATATCACGGGTGCGATGGTTTTTCAGGGGACATTGTTACCCGCATTAGGGATTCTTTTAACACCTTGGCGGCCATCTAGAATAGTATTGACTGGCATCCTAGTTACATATCTTGCTACAGCATGGCTAAGATTTAGCATTTCAACTCATGGAATTAAAATTAGTACTTTGTTTTTAAATGGGATTTTATATGTAGCCTATCTCGTGATCGTGCTTTCATAATACATATGCGCTATGAATCGGTAAGTCATAAAATTCTTATTTAATTTTCACAATGAATAAATTATAAGCTCGTATAACGAGCAATAATAGCAAGCGGAGTGTATGCTTTATGAAATATGATGTCGTTGTACTGGGAGGTGGAGTTGTAGGAGTATCGATCGCAACTCATTTGCAAATGCGGGGACGTTCTGTCGCATTAATCGATTTAAAATCACCAGGCAGCGAGACATCATTTGGTAACGCCGGATTGATTCAACGTGAAGGAGTATATCCATATGCCTTTCCTCGAGATATTGCTTCACTGATTAAGTATGCTTTGAACTATTCTCCAGATGTCCGATATCACCCCAAAGCGATACTCAAACTGGCACCTTTCTTATGGAAATACTGGATGAACTCCCATTCATTTCGCCATGCAAGGATCGCTCGTTCTTATGAAACCTTAATCCAATATTGTGTGAGTGAACATCACGCACTTGCAAATGCCGCACAAGCTCGCCATTTATTGCGCCCAGGAGGGTGGATTAAAGTCTTTAGGACTTCTAAAAAACAAGATGCTGAAATACAATTTGCTGAACAGTGCAAAGCTGAATATGGTGTCCAATTTGAGTTCCTTGATTCATCTTCATTACATCAAATTGAACCTGATCTCGATCAATCATTGTTAAGTGCTCTTCGGTATACAGACTCAGAAACTGTAAGCGACCCTGGTGCGCTGGTAGCAGCCTACACAAAATACTTTGAGCATCTTGGCGGCCAGTTCTTTTTTGGGGATGCATTCACGTTATCTAATCAATGGACCGTTAAAACAGAGCAGGGGCGGATCCAAGCTGATGATGCTGTGATTGCTTTAGGCCCCTGGTCAGATATTTTATGTTCTCGGCTAGGATACCGCTTTCCACTTGCAGTGAAACGGGGATATCACATGCATTATGGTGTAAGGCAAAATGTACATCTTTTTCATCCAATACTTGATATTGAAAACGGTTTTTTACTAGCGCCCATGTCACGTGGAATTCGCCTCACTACAGGAGCTGAGTTTGCAAAGCGAGATTCAAAAAAGACCCCTGTGCAACTTGATTTAGTGGAGCCTATTGCACGTAAGCTTTTTCCGATTACTATGCGACTCGATGAGACTCCTTGGATGGGATGTAGACCATGCACTCCCGATATGCTTCCCATTATTGGTTCCGCTCCTCGTCATAAGAGGCTTTGGTTTGCATTTGGACATGCACACCATGGTTTGACACTAGGACCAATTACAGGCCGTCTGCTTGCTGAAATGATAACAGAAGGGGAGGTAATTGTTGATCCATTACCGTTTAGTGCAAACCGATTTATTGCACCCCAGTCTTAGTTTTGCTAGTAGCTTACCGAGTTAATTCCGTGCTATGTACATGACTTTAATTGACTCATTGACAATTAAGTGTTAAAAATCATGAAGTTAAAGAAAAATATCCCTGCTACTTGCCCAACTTTTAATTATGGATTAATTTATGGTAAAACATTTAAGGAATATAATTACCGTCTCACTGCTAATGATTTGCCACAATGCTTTTTCCGGAAGTGGTTCATTTTTTAATGTTTCTGCAACAGGAACAGCAGCCGCAGTACAGATGTCTCTATGTTTAAATGGAAAAGGGAAAACATCATCATGTCAAACTCATTCTGTTTCAGCCTTAACATTAAACATACTTACGACAATACCTAACCATACCTATACGCATGCTGGGATTAAAATAAATACACCAGGGTATGCTCTTTCTAATTGTAGCTTACAAAAGAATGGATATTGTCTATTCTCTGTAAGCAACACAAAAACAGCAACTATTGTACTGACCCCACAAACTTGCCAAGCAAATGTCATTTCTTTTTCGCCAACCGCTACAAGCGTGAATAATCCTGGTGGAAGCACACCAAGCACAGCACAGAAATTTGAAATCAAAATGACAATGTGTAATTCTCAGGGACAGCCACTGATTCCAAGCAAAAATAATCCAATCCATGTCGATGTTTATGGCGCACCAAAAGGAGTGATCCAGCCAACTTCAACTACTACTAGCACCGGCTCAGTTACTTTTACCTATAATGGGAAGGCGTTTCCCAATAATATTTCGATCAATGCTTGGATTAGTGACAGCAGTAATAACGGTGCGGCCCTTGGCGTTACTCAGGTATTACAACAAAATACACCACCTTGCTCCTATAGAAACACGAGTTATCAGGTACCCTTGGTACAAACTCTCCCATATCCCTTGCAAGTAATGGCGGATGTAGGTTACAACACGTCATCATCAACAGCCACTCTTAATAAATTTACTATTGATACTGGTTCTTTGGGCGTAATTGTCCCTATTCATGAATTGCCAATCTCCAACGTCATAGGTCCTGGAGCACCTGGAGTCAAATATTATGATAGTAGTGGAAATACTTATTCAGGTAATTACTACTTAGCTCCTGTCAGAGTGCAAACAAGCAACGGTATAGTGCAAACTATTCCAATAATAGTTCTTGGGATTGATAAAGCCTATTGCAGTGGCCCGACCACCAGATCTTGTTATTCAAACCCTCCTACACCAGATCTACATTATATGGGAGTTGGATTTAACCGCAACAGCACTGCTACTAATGATTTGTTTAATTCACCCACGGCAAATGCTTTTCTTCATTTAACCAATGCCGAAAATGGGACCAATCTAAGCCCGGGTTACTACCTCACCCCGAACGATACAACGACAGCGACTGGGCTCACACTAGGGATAACGAATAGCAATGGATATAACGTTGTCAACCTATCTCCCAACCCTGCAGTTCCAGGTGACTTTAACGCTCAAGCAGGTTGTTTCAGCTTTCCAAATTCTCCGCAGACTAATCAGTTCTGTGGTACTGCGCTTCTTGATGTGGGTATTGATTCGATGTTCATTGACTTACCCAAAGCCCAATGGCCTGCTGGTACCTACAATTCAAAAGATGAAGTACCTGCAGGAATTAGCATGTCTATTTTAATGGGATCTTTAAGCACACCTGCGATGCAATACAGCTTTAACACCGTTAATGGAACCTTGCCGCCAATGGATAGTCCGACTCCTACTTTAGTTCAATGGATTGACAGCACCGCAACCGGTCAGGTTTTTGTAAATACTGGTCGTCGCCCATTATATTTTTACGACTATTTTTATAATGGCCAATGTGGACAAGTAGGGTTTAAGCCGTTACAGTAGTGCTTAGCCAAGGGATTTACCACATTTTGGCAGGAGATAGAATGAATGATTCAGTTAAAATCATTACTGATTTTAAAGAAAATGATGGTATTTCTAAAATCATTTATGACAATTTAAAAAAATTTAATGAGTCAATTATTGGCACCTATGAAGCAAAACCTTTTATCATCCACGCGCAAAATAATGCATCAGAGGTTCTTGGTGGCATTAAGGGCGATGTATTTGGTACTTTATGCAGAGTGTTTACTGTCTGGATCCATGAGAAATATCGTCGTAAGGGATTAGGACGCGATTTATTTAAACAATTAGATGTGTTTGCAAAAGAAAATAAGTGCACAATGATTCAACTAGATACTGCAGAGTTCCAAGCAAGAGGATTCTATGAAAAACTTGGTTATCAGGTTATCGCCACATTACCCGATAATTTTATGGGCTATACAAGTTATATATTGAGAAAAAACTTGCTTGATTGAGCATATCAATGATGAACGGATTTTGTTATTAGGTGGTATAGAGATAATGGGGCGACCAACCGATTTAAGGATTATCAAGGTTTCTTAATGGTCTTAATTTTCCCAATACAGTCATTTTTTTTTGCATGCTGATAACTCATACATCAACCATTCAGAGCAATGAAATTTTCTGGGAATATTATACTTTGAAACAGACTCCGGTTTTACCAGACTTTCCACTTTTGCTTGGAGATTTCCTGAAAAGATTATAAAAAAATAAGGAAAATTAATGCTTGGTTATTCATTTCTTGATCTATTGCAGGACATATATAGTTTATTTTGGTATCACAAAAACAAGCAATGGGCACGATATTTGTCACCTTTATTGCTATTTTGGGATAAGAATTACTTTTTAGATTTTTCCGACTTACAGGAACTAGCAAAGGAGCGTAATTTAATTATTAGTCAAGGTGATTTTCATCAACTTAAACATCATTTTAATAAAAATGATGGGCAAAATTTTTTAAATAATCAAGATTTAACATCTAGTTTAAATATTAAAAAAATTAAAATACGCATCAAAGGCACGTGGCTATACTTATATATTGATTCTAATAAAAAAGTACACGATTTTTATTTTAGCAATAATGATGATTTTGGTGCTGTTAAAGAGTTTTTCAGAAGTTCTCTAGCATCGAATGGTTTGCCTCATAAAATAAACTCTCATTTAGCCAAGAAAGAAAAAATGATAAGAAATAAATTTGATATTATAAAGAATAACTCTGATCTAGATATTTTTTAAAAGTAAAATTATCTTAATCATCAAAAAATTAAAGGAATAACTTTAATATTGATTCTACCTTTTAATAGATACAAAGGAAAAATGGCATATCTGCTGCGGTTTTTACTCTTCTGATTGTACTCATTGTGATTGCATTGAAAAGTTGTTATCCCTATATGGGAAACAATAGCTGCAAGCTCCGTATTAATTAATGCAACTGTTCAATTATTATTTGATTTTTACCATTTTTTTTTGCTTGATATAGTGCTTTATCCGCAAGGCTAATCGCCGTTTCAATATTAGATGAAGAATCACAATGAATATTAACAACTCCCATACTCAATGTAACTTGCTCTAAAATTAGCCGTTCATTTATATTGAAATGACTATGCGCTAAGTTTTCTTTAAAAAGCCGCTTAATTGTTTTGCACACAGAGATAGCTTCTTCAAGAGGTTGATTGGCAAGAATTGCAGCGAACTCGTCTCCTCCGAGTCGAAAAAGCGTATCATTAGCTCGTCGACAAACCTTGTTGAGCAAATCTCCGACGTCAATTAAAAATTTATCACCATAAGGATGGCCGAAATTATCATTAATTAATTTAAAGTTATCTATATCCATCCAGATAAGATTTAAAGGATATCTATTGCGCTTAGCACGCTCAAACTCATGTGGGAAGATCATTGCAAAATGTCTTCTGTTATATAAGCCAGTTAAAGGATCAGTGATAGACATAATTTGTAACTCATAAATCAATGCTTCTTTTTCTTGAGATAGTTGCAATGTTTTATCTGATAATTTTTTATTTATTTTTGCGAAAATAGTGAGCATCACAACAAATATAAAAAACATGGTCGCCAAAATGGCTCTATCCATATTTAAAAGCATATAATTGTATATGATGACGGGTAAAAACATAGGGAATATATAGGCATAATAGGATGGTAAATAAACAGAAAGCGAGGCAATTGAGGCAGCGCTCATCCCACCAAGTGCTAATATAATAATGAATTCATAAAGCTCTGTTACATAAGGTAAAGATATTAGGTAACAAGAGCCCCATACAATCGCCATGACTAGTGTAAGTAAAAAAAACGTAATTAAAATATATTTTTTTTTTACTTCATATAATTTGTTTTTAATAATGTGGCAACAAAAAAAACATCTAATGAAACTAATTAATAGAATTCCGACATACCACACACTAACTAATAAGAAGGGGACCTGATGGTATATAATAATGGCGAGTAATGTGGCCAAAATAATATTAAAGGGAATCGCCTTTTTAGAGCCCTCCAAAAGTTGCACTGTTCCCTCATTGCTTAATTCAAAGATCATTTTATTTCTCGTCCATAATCCTTATTTCTGTTTTAATATATTATAGCTACTGATGTTTGAGTATCAGCAAATAGTGGTAACTACTTAGAAAATTAGGGATAGTAATTATGTCAAAATATTCTCCAGCGTGGCCTCATGGCGATATTATTAAAGCATTTGAAAATGTCTATGTTGTGCGTGGTTCAAACATAACCTACTTTGCAGATACGCGGATTCAACACAGCAGGAATATGACCATTATCAATTCGAACGGTGATTTAACACTAATTAATACCGTACGTCTTAACGAGGAAGGGCTGCGAGCACTCGATATGTTAGGTTCAGTCAAACATGTTGTTAGCATCGGGGCATTTCATGGAAGGGATGATGCGTTTTATTTAGATAGATATCAATCTGAGTTTTGGACTGTTCATCCTGAAAAAAAAGCTTATATTACAAGATGCTTGCAAGACAATAATGCGTTACCAATAAAAAATAGCCATTTTTTTATGTTCAAAAATTCATCTCCTGCTGAAGGTTTCATATATATGAATAATCAGGAAGGCATAATTATCACCTGTGACAGTATAAAAAACTGGGTTGAAATCGACCAATATTTTAGTGAAGATACGGCAAAAATGGCGATATCCCAAGGAGAAATCACAAAAGCAAGAATCTCGCCTATATGGCTTAATGCCACAGGAGTACATAAGGCTGATTTCGACTATTTGTTACATTTGCAATTCAAGCATCTTATTAGTGCGCATGGAGATGTTTTAAAAAATACAGCCTATGAGGATGTTAAAAATTCTGTGGAACAAATCAATAAATAGCCTACGTACCACGAAACTGTCATGACATGTTGCGGGGAGGGGCGAAGTTGAATTGCTCATTAGCTCATAGAAAAAGCTATTTCAATCACATCATTTGGAGCAAACATAGATTTAAAATATTTTAAACTTTCAAGCCTGGACTGATCATTTTGGTCGCGTGAAAGCAAGTCTTGCCCATACAATGCCATATCTTCGACAATTCGTTCATGCCTGTAATAAGACAAAATTGTTTGATTGATGTTTGTGCTACCATAACCCTCATAAAAATAGGAAATTTCATGGGGTTTATTCCATACATTACCAACACCACCACCAATGAACATCAAATCACGCTCTTTGGGTGCTAATATAGGTTCATCCCAATCAATAATGTAAATAGATTCTTTATCTACCAATACATTACCCGCATGTATATCAGAATGGCATAATACATACGTATCTACATCAGGTTTCATTTTTTTAGATAGTTCTTCTGTAGAATCAACTAATCGGTAAATAGCGTCGATATTTTGTTTAAAAAAAGATTTAAAGTCAGCAGTAATTATATCATCTGCATGATTCAATTTAATTTGACTATAAAAAGACCTGACTATTTCACGCCATTTAGTTGAATACGTTTCTTGTCTTAATTGTTGTTGAATCGAGGCGGGAACTGATGTTTCGTGAATTTTCTTTAATACTTTTCCAAGCTGTGTCCACTGTTTTTCTGTTAAATTTTGAGTGAAACCATTTGGTGCATGGATAAATGGGTACGCAATTATTTTAAAATGATCTTCATACTGGAATAATTTTGCTTCGGATGTCTGGATAGGAAAAATAATTTCTTCTATTCCAGCGTCATGCAAGAGGCTAATAATTGATAAATTAATCTCATTATGATCGCCGAATTTTACTTTGACGAAATATGAATTGGATTCGGAGTCAGCCTTATATCCAAACGCACTCATATCTGCACCACCAAGGATGAGTTGTACTGCATGAATATTTATTCCGTAATGAACGTTTAAAAGTTCGATAAGTTGTTGCTCATGAATGGTCTTTTTTAGCATAAGAGTTAAATTATTATTTGGAATTTAGCGTAATGGTAAAACAAATCATATGGCCAGGATACTTTAATACGCGTATAGATGCTTAATCGCTATCATTTTTAAAATTGCTAACATGAGATCTCCGGCGTTTTAACCATATAGTCTTCAATGTAGCCTTTAAAAAGGCTACGTCATCTTGAACAACGTTGACAAAATAGAGTGATCTGTAATGTCCAGTGTAATATTTCTTCTCAAATTTAAAGATATAGTGCGTTATAATGATTGCGATTATGGCGCAAACAAAACCGCAGGGTAGATCAACAGCATAATGCTGCAGAGTATATAGCGTTGACAGTATATTAAAAATTAACCACGGTATAAAAATAAACCCTAATGGCCACCAAAGTATGATTGCAAAATAAGTAATAATAGTCCCCCAAGCAACATGCATACTGGGATTAGTAAAAATGAGTGGGTATTTTTGATGCGGGTTTGCAATAGCTTCTTCAAGATCATGCAAATAGGTCTGGAGCCTTTTACTGGTGACTGCTTCTTCATATTGCTTTTGTGTTGTTGAAATGGACGATACAGAGAATATATTGTTTCGATACATTTCATTTGGAGATACTGCAGGCAAAGCATACCAAAATGGCATTGCTAAAAATGGCGCGATAAATATAGCGATTAAGAATTTCCGAAAGTATAGCTTGTTGAAACAAAGCAATCCTATAAGCACAATAGCAAGAAATAAGGGCAGTTTAGAGTATGCCTGGATTAACAAGTAATCAAGAATATTGCTCATTGAGAACTTCTGTATCCAGATTTGTGGATAACCACCAAAAATCTTATCATCCATGGACATATATAATTGGCTAGCAGCGATTATACTGGTTCGAGTAGAGGTGGCGGCTACTTGACGTAAAGTGAGAGAGAAGACCACATTATATAATCCTATCGCGAGCATAATATAGGCCACACTTAATAAAAACTGTTTTAGATGAGTTGTAGAGGGAGAGTCATCTTTAGATATTTTTTTTCCTAGCCAGAATCCAACCCAACTAGCCAACTTGAAATAGAAATAAAGAGAGAAAAGAATAAACCCTATTTTAATTAGATAACCACCATAAAAGAAACTCCACAAAATAAAATCTTTTTTGCTTTCCAGTAGGAACAACAAGATGGACTTTTCAAAAAAACAACTAATTAAAATCCAGATGGCCGGTAAAATGATCAAGACATAAGTTTCGACTTGGAAGCTTATTAAAAACTTCTTGAAACCAAATATATATGGCTTAAACCAATAAATTAAACTATCCATAACAACTAGTAGTGAGGGTGATTATTATAATTGTAGTAGTAATAGAGGTTCTAGTACAATAAGCACATTTTCCGCTAATTTTCTGCTATATGTAAATAAGTATTTCCCCTGGTTCATAGTCCAATTCATAAGGCGAGAGGCAATGTACTATAATTTACTATATCGTTCTTTTAAGGACAGTCATGCAGGCAAGATACGAGGATTTGATTCAACAGAACTCCACAGCCAGAAGAAGGTTTAGAGAAGACTAACGTGTCCTCTCCATCAGATTGAATAAATACCCGCTACAAATTACCAATATCTAGCCTAACCTCAGACTGGATCTACCTAATTCCGTATCAAACGTTTCAATTGTTTGTTCTATGATGTCAACACATCGTGTACCGGCTTTACCAGGTACATCATGAAAATAACTTTCCCAGCCACTATTCCAAGCCTCTCTTAATGCATCATACCGGGCCATAGGATCCACGTGGTTTGCTTCAATTTTTGCCAATTTTGCGCTCAACTCTAAGTCTTCTAGTGAGGAGCAGGGAGGCAATGCAGCATATTGTTCTAAAAGAATCTGTTTTAAGCGAGTATAATAATCACTGCCCTTATCATGTACAACTGGGGTAACATCTAAAATACTCAAAGCCTTCCTAATGTAATACTTAGATCTATCATTAGGTCTATCAGCAGATTCATTGATAACAAACATACGATGTGAATCTGTTTCAGCTAATTTATGAGTTTTTGATATTTGTAAATAATGCCCTAGGGCTTCTTTTGTTTGCTTTGAGAACAGAGGGGCAACTTCACGAAGCGCAATTAAATAGGAAGTTTGCACATTTCGTCCAAATGTATTTGGCATGAAGGCGATTTTTAGTAAATAATCATTAAGTTGCTTTGCTTTTTCGTGAGGACTAATATCCTTGTTCTTCTCGAGATTTAGCAGAATGGTCATTACATCATCCTTTGACACTTTTACACTGACTCGATGATGAAGTATATAATCATAAAGAGAAGTTTGCATGTCAGACGTTAATTTGGGCAGCACCTCATTCAAAACATTTAAGTAAACTCCATTTGTATCATGCCCGCGTCTTCTATATTCATTCATCAGCTCAATGATTTCTGCATCTATTTTTCTTGCTCTCTGAGCTAGTGCAGGACTACTTCCTATTTCATTTATTTTTTTTAATGTAGCTAGGAATAGAAAATACAATTCAATTTCATTTTTAATATCCAGAACAGTTTTTTGCTTACCTAAATCAAAGGATCTAGTATCTTTTTTGCCAAGAATTTTAACTTGTTTCGTTTGATGCTCAACCATACACACATTATTCATTAGGTAAGCAGCCACATCCAAATTGATATGTTTCGATTTTGTTCTCACCCCTTCACCAATAGAATGACCACAATAAGTAAGAATTGAATGTATATCACGCCCCGTACCCAGTATATCAACATGTTCTCTTGCCCAGGTGGCGTGGTGTTTCTCTGTATCCGACAACATGAATTGATGATTTCGAATTCTTTCCAGTAAATCTTCATCTGTGATGGGCATATCAGCATGCACTACATTAAATGGATCGGCTCCCTCTACATGAACTATATAGGGTAATGAAGAATAGAAGTCCGCGACTAACTTTAAATCTTTGGGTGAACAATCTAATGCCCAATGGCCACCAATATCCTTATTTAATAAGTGCTTACTTTTGCCATGGTAATAGTCTAGAAAGATACTCTCATGATTTCCACGAATCACTTGAATTTCTGGTAAGCCAGCTTTTTTGCGTTGTCTATTAAACTCTATAATAGTTTTAACGACATCTAAGCTACCTTTGCCTCTGTCCGTGAGATCACCTACAATAATTAGACGGTCATTATCTTCGAGTGATGATATCAAGAGCATTAACATCTCATCATTACCATGAAGATCTCCCACCAGGATATCTTTCCCTAGAACGTTTTCTGGCAAAACAGCAATGTCTTGTTGTGGTAAAGATTTTCTTGTACTGTGAACCACCTTGTCTCTCGCCATAATTACCTTCTACAAAAAAACAATATGTGCAAATTATATACAATAATTATTAATGAAATATTAACTTTGGAAAGCCCAATAAATTAGTATCGGAGAAACTTGCCGATGACACTGAAGGTATTGCGTGATACATGTAAGTTATGAACTGAGTGAAAGATGGAGCATTTTCACTGTCCAGACTTTTAAGTCGCTATTCAAGAATGAGAGCGTGATTGGCATAGTTAAACGCTTTAAAATTATTACAGACTGCTATAGAAACATTTGATTGCTGGAGTTTATAATCTTACGCTTGAAAGAGGTTATACAAGAGGATACGGTTGTGCCTCCAAATAAAATTCGCGATAATAAATAATTCATACTCAATTAATTGGCACCCGATGCTGAACATTCTAAACGATATTGATTTAACCCCCTTAAATACATTGCACTTAAAATCAGCGGCGTCTCATTATGTTGTCTTAAATCAAGTCGAACAATTAGATGAACTGAGAGAAATTATTTCTAAATTCTCCAGGTTTTTTATCTTGGGAGGTGGGAGTAATTTAATTATACCCATCCAATATCAAGGCTTAGTTATTCATAATGAGTTACGTGGCATTACAATTACTAAAGTGGGACAAGAACAAATTGTTACGGCAATGGCAGGTGAGAACTGGGATGCTTTTGTAGCTTATTGTAACACTCATGGTGCTTTTGGGTTGGAAAATTTAAGCTTAATTCCAGGCACAGTGGGGGCAGCGCCAATTCAAAATATTGGAGCGTACGGAGTCGAGGTTAAAGATTTTATCAAAGAGGTTCTGGTATATGATATTCAAACTGCAAAACTGATCAGTTTGAGCAATAGCGAATGTCAATTTAGTTATCGAAACAGTTTTTTAAAAAATAATTCGCGTTTTATAGTTATTAGCGTCAGTTTTACTTTATTAACAGAGCCTAATCTTAATGCTAATTATGGTGATGTTGCACAAAGGCTTTCATCTATAACTAATCCAACACCGTATGACTTACGTAATATAATCATTAGGATTCGTCAAAGTAAATTACCCGACCCCGACGTGCTAGGTAATGCAGGTAGTTTTTTTCATAATCCTATCATACCAAAGAAAATGGCGCAGAAATTAAGTATTCAATACCCTAATTTACCGACGTTCCCCACGCATGATCCCGAGAAAATTAAAGTATCAGCAGGGTGGCTGATTGATAGTTTGGGCCTAAAGGGATTACGACAAGGCAACGTTGGCATTTACCAGGAGCATGCATTGGTTATGGTAAATTATGGCGGTGCTTGTCAAGCAGAATTATTGGAGTTTGCCGATTGGATTCAATCGCAAATTAATGAGTATTATGACGTAGAACTTAACATTGAACCCATTATTTTAGATTGAACTTATCTAAGTTCGCAACCAAAATACTGATTTTGCTCGTGTGTTTGGACTTCACAGCAAAGCCTGCAGCCTGGGTCAACTATACTCACCGACATACCTAGCTTTATTTTTGTACTAGCATAAGTTCAGCTCCAAGGTCCATCAAGGATATGAAAAATGCGTATTTTCAGTATAGATCTTAATCTTATCTTAATAAATGCTCTTTACAATTCCTAGCTTTTTCTAGGGCTATATCAAATTAACCCTTATCTCATCTTGAAATAAGGTCCTGCAATTAATTTAATCCTTTAAGTCCTATAGTTAAAAGAAGTATTGAGGAATCATTATGCAAAATAAGTTTGATCAAATTACTCCATTAATAGGAGAACCAGCGGAATCTCAAGAATTTGTAGTAGGGCAGGTTGTTTCACAATTGCCTCTCTCAACTTTAGAATTGTTTAAAAAGAGATTAGATCACTGGACTCAAACAGATGTATCACCATTTGAAAAAAAATATGACTTAGGATCGTTGTTTAATCAATACTTGACCGTGGCTCATTTAAAAGCAGGTATACGTAGTCTAAAAGATCTTATTTATATACTAAGCCATGCTAAAATGTCTATTGAAAATCGTTATCTCCTACTACATAAGTTAGCTACTGTTTTCCCAAAAGACTACCCTAATACAGTCCTTGCTCCCCACTGCGATGATCAATTTATGGCATTACTGATAAAAAACAAAAATGATTTTGATGCACTTATTAACCTGATAACAGAGTATCCATTGAAGCAACGCGCCATACAATTCCAGATGTGGGCAATATCAACCTCAAGCTATCTTCAAAATCTTATGGTGGGCAATTATGAAATGGCGCCTTCAGCCCCATTTTTTATCGCGCCTAAAACCAATCCCTATCAACCTATGACTCAACCAGTTTATCTACAACCACAAAAGCAATTATCTATACAACCACTCCAGGTACAACAGCCAGTAAACCAACTTCAAGAACCTCTACAAGAAGTTAATACTGTCTTAAATACTTTTATTGATAAGGTGAAACGCGTTGATAGAAGCAAAATGAATGCACATAAACATTTTGAAAGTTTATTATTTGATAAACAACTTACAGTGAGCCAATTAAAATCAGCAATTCATAATTTAAATGATTTGCTCAGGATATTCGACGAATGCAAATTAGCGTCAGCTGCTTGCTATGCCGTAGTTAACTTTCTTATTTCTGAATTCCCTATAGCAAATAATAAAAATGCAAACCATAGGGCCCACCCCTGTGATGAGCACTTTCTGGAAAAAATAATACACAGCAAAGGCGATATAGATAAAATTTGTAGTTATATGGTTCACAATAAACGCGTACCATTTGTAAATCGATTAATTCATTGCTCTAGCCATGGTAAGAAAATATTAGCAGGTCAAGTAACCCCGCCACAAAAAAACAATACTTCTTCATTTGGCTTTTTTGCTTCAAACATTCAATCAAATGTAGTATTACCCCCTAAGCAAACTACTCAAGCTCCATGGCTAATAGGGGAAGATAATCTGAAACCTGTTGAGAGGGAATCACCAAAAGCACGCCAAAGTCCAGAAATTGCAGAGCCTAGAGCAGAAAAAAGAGCTAAAAATAACCTTGGTGAAGCTATTGAGAGAAGAAAAATTGATGATTCGGAACATCCTTTGGGTCGACTATCCATATTTTTTACTCAACAAAACAATGCACCACATCAAATAGAAGAGCCTGCAGGTGGGGAATATGAGTATTTTAGGAATGATTCAGGAAATGTGATGCCCATACTTTAGTAATACTGATTGGTATTTAACGGTTTCTTCTACAAGTTCTATACCATAGATGGGGGCTGAAGCCCAATGGAACGAAAACCTACGCTAAGGTTATTTTTCAAGTTCCGTTGGGTGTTTCAGTGATCTAAGTTGTCTATTCAGACTCGCTCTGCACGTATAAACGAATAGTGTCCAAGTACATTCACATGTTTATGGCTCAGGGGGATAGTCGTGTCTCATCCTCTTCTATCCAGGTGTAATCATGGGAATTTAATTTGATTTTCTGAACTTTCATTATTAACGCGCCAACGTGATGGTCAGGCAAATGTTTTCTACATGTCCTAAAATGAGTACATGTTAAACAAGCATTAGCATGGGGGCATTTTTGCTGTGTTAGGGGTGGGAGCAAAGCTCATTAGGGAGAGTTTGATACATAATATTTTTCTTAGCCACCTAGCATTAATTTGAATATCTGATGATTCAACTTTTCCTTGGGTATTCACGAGTTTTTCTTGATATTCAACAAAAGCAGCTTTCATAGTTTCATTATGAATATAAGCAGAACGAGCGGTCATTTCTGGTGACTCATGACCTAAATAATGTTCACCATTACTTGGGGAGCACCAGAATTAATCATTTAGGTGCTAATAGTATGTCTAAATTGATGAGAACTAAAGCGCCAAACAACGCCATTCCTATCGACAATATTTTTTCGAGAGCTTTATACCGGTCTGGAATGATTTTGACATTTTCAACAATTGTTTTTCTTGCTATTTTAATATAATCAATTGCTTACATTAATTGTTCACCATCGACAATGGAATAACCTTATTAAGGTTAATAAGGCCAAGTAATGCAAATAAGGATAAAATTTAATTTTATTATCTGCATTTAAATAAACGATAAATGCCCGTTTCGTCAAAACGTGGCTGACCGGCTCATAGGAAATTCTCATGGGGAAATTTTTAGACCAGTTTAGCAAAAAAATTGCGGCAACGGATAAGAAATATAAACGTAAACTTTACCAGACCTATCTAACCGCTACAGAGTGGCGCAATGTTGAAATGTCTGAGGAATATGCTGCTTTTCTCCAAAAAGACAAGCCATTTTATCGTTATCCCTTCTTCAAACAAATTTATGTGTTCTGGCAAGTTTTCTTTCAATCTTACTGGGCTGCGCGAAAAAAAACATGGGCATCTGGAGCTCCTATTTTCTGAATACATGCTCATGAATTTATTCATTGGTATTAATTGCACCATAGAGTTTATGGTAAAAGGGAGTATTTCTCTATTCTTATGGCCGTTCTTATCTTCAGAAAATAAAACGGAATTTCAGAGACATATTGCCGCTTTATTTCAAGATTATGCAGAGTTTATTCATCATACGCCTTTTGGTTATCAGCAAGAGAGGGGGGGCTAATTATGAGGCGCGAGAAAAGGGCTCTATTAATCAATTATATCAAGCCTGGCCCCAAACATATTGCAAACGCTTTTCCCTTTTACGCTCCATTTTTGTTAAAGATTTGTATTGTTTACACGGGAGGGTTGGGGCCTATAAAGTTTATGTGACTATCAAACTTCGGATTTTAAATGGCGCAGATAATAGACTCGATGAATAATTATTATCAAACAAATGTACTATGCTCATTATAAAACTTAGTTTGGCAAGCTCTCTTTAGAGCCTGCGGTCAAATATAGGCTACTGCATGCCATGGAGCATGAGTTCGGCTCTTGCTGCTGATTCTATACACTCGATTTCGGCGGAGCCAATTGAAGCACCTTTAAAGAAACCAATGTGAGTTAAAGCCCCCGCCGTAACCACCCCACAACCTCCGCTTAAAAAAAGCAAGTTAGTGGCAGCGGCAGAGCCTGTTGCAATACCTGTTAGCAAGGCAAAAGGGCCTGTCCATGCGCCAGCGGCGCACCCAATGGCAAAACCAATTGAAAATACTAAAAGACTGGTAAGAGCCGCTGTAACAATAGCAGCAAACGCCTCTTTAAGGGGTATGGGTTGTTCATTCAAAATTTTCTTGCATTGCTCGGAGTAAATTTTGATCAACTGCTCTTTATCTTTTCCCCCAAACCTCAGATAGGTAATTAATAAATTGGTTTGATCGCCAAGTTGAACAAATTGCTCATCCGATAAATTAAATTCTTCGGCAGCAGAAATAAAATCATCTATAGCTTTGTAGAGAAGCGACTTAGGATCTAACTTATTCCGGGCTTGTTGTAAAGGATAAGATGGACCTGGGCCAAGCGTCTTCATTCGCTTTGAAAGATTAATTAAGCTTTCGCCTTTATCTTTAGCTGAAAAGGAAATACATTCTGCAAAACCTTTTGTGTTTTCAGGGAGTTCGTTGTTTACTTCATTAAAAATTGTGAGGATACGGTGGTCATCATCAGATTTATCAAGTTTTGTGCCCACTAAAATGAGGGGCGCCTCTGGATTGCGTGCTCTAAATTGAGCAATTTTTTCTTTTGTCTCTGTTGCATTATAGTCTTCTGATAAATCAACACAAAAGAGTGCTATTCTTGCATTTGATAAAATATCAGAAATTTGTTTTCCATGTTTTTGACGAATGTTAATTTTGCTTATATCCCATTCCTTTGAATTGAAAGCACTATAAGTAGAGGTGGATTTTGAAGATAGGTCAACGGGCTTACCAGTCAGCAGTTGGCAAAGTGTAGTTTTACCTGATTTCGAACCACCAAAAACAACAACTTCAACAGCCATAATTTTAATCTCTTAAAGGGAACAAATTGGGCGATTGTAATGCATTTGGAGAGGGTGGCATAGAGGCCTAATGTAGGTGCTATGCGTTTAACTCTGATTATCTCAAGATATCTAATTGAATAAATCTTAATTGTCGCGGCTTCGATTCCCGCAGCCTCTACCATGGCAATAAAATTGAATAAAATTATCTAGTAATGTATAATTTATACACAATAATTGTATTGCCTGCAAATTATGAGTAAAAAAAGAAAGTTGTCTTATATTGTTGACGCTAGTGAGTTGAGGGTTAGATTTACCAAGTTAAAGGATTCAATTGAAGCAATAAATGATCCTGGCTCATTTATCCCAAACAGTCTACATAATTATTTGATCCAGAAAGACATATATGAAGAAACTATTGAAAATTTAAGAACTTCCAGTAAACAGGATTATTTTAAAAGTAAAAAATTGAATAATTATGCCAAGTTCAGCAGCGGTACTGAAAAATTAACCTCCATAGCTTTAAATGAATACAATTATGGGATAAGAGATTATTTTTTGGAATTACCTGAAAAAATTCAGGAACTTAAACAAATTAAACGAGAATTAAAAGCATTGATCCACGCCGCTGATAATCGTGCTCCATCTCTTTTTAAAACTGGGAATGTGAAAGGGGCTATTCGTGATGTGATAGATTTGGAAGAGGTTGGTCAATTATTATCCTTTGCTGAAGAAACACGCGATCTCATGGAAGCCAATCGCGAGCTTTTCTTATCGAGTGATAGTAAATTTTATATTTTAAATTAATTGCGAATTGTTCAAGCCTTGATTATCCGCGTGAATTAACGTTGGTTTACATTTGCGCTTATCCCGTTGCTAAATAATCTGTCCAAATTGCTCTGAGTATTCTTGATAATTTCCCACATGCAATGGGGGTAGAACTTGAATTGTGAAGAAATTGGGGAAGATTTTTGCTTGCATTATTCTAGTGTGAGTAAAATAGTTAAAAAATTATCACTATAGTTTTGAAATTCACAATTCAAGGCCTGACCCCATATACACACAAATAAATTGACAATGTATCTACTGATAGATAGAATACTTATTATGAAAATTACAACAACACAAGAAAAAATATTAACCACTGCAGAAAGTTTAATCCAAACGATGGGTTATAACGCTTTTAGTTATAAAGATATTGCGCAGGTGGTGGGTATTAAAACGTCAAGTATTCATTACTATTATCCTGCTAAAGAAGACTTGGCTGCTGCCGTAATAGACTGGCAATTGAATCGACTGTCATTGTCTTTAAATGAACTGAAATTTAATGCATCTTTATCTTTGCAACAAAAGTTATTGAACTTTGTGGATAAGGTCATTTCTTTAACTGTGCATGATGAGATGAAAATGTGCCTAGGTGGCATGCTGGCCTCAGATGTAATTTCATTAACAGAAAAGGTTAAGGTTAAAGTCCGAACTTTTTTTAATGTTATGGGCAAGTGGATAAAAGAAGTCATCAGCGAAGGAATTTCTGATAAAGAAAAACTAGACATTATTCAACTGGAGGAACTTTCTAGGTATATTTTAGTTCAACTAGAAGGAGGCTTGTTAATGTCGAGATTGTATGAGGATATTTCCTATGTTGAAACAGTGAAACACTATATTAAAAAAACTTTTTAAAATTTTTTATCTAATTAATCTATCTATCGGTAGATAGTTTTTTGGGGCTATGAAATTTAAACTACTATCTATTGGATTTACAACTTCTAACTATGCGAGTAAAACAACCATGCGAACTAGCGCGAATACCATTCATAAAGCTACTTATATCAATATGGAAAGCAAACAAGAATCCATGTCAAATTTTGCAGAATTTCTTAAAAAAGGAGCGCAACTTGTGCGACAAACCGAACCCAATACCGCACTTTGGTTTGCGTTAAAGAAAGATAATCATCTTGCTGTTTTTGATATTTTTTTTGATGAAAAAGGAAGGGAGTTGCATTTTACAGGCCAAGTTGCTAATGCCTTAAAAGAAAATGCTTCGCAATTGGTAGTAGGGGGTTGGGATCAAGGTGTGTTAGCTAATGTATGTAACTATGATGTCATTGCTGCTAATAATTTTAATTTGAATATGGTTTTGACCGCTAAAGAAGCATCTTATATTGTTTTTAAGGCAAACCCAGGTAAAAGCCATGAATTAGAACTCTTATTAAAAGGAGGTTCCCAACTTATTAATACAACAGAGCCAAAAACTTATTTTTGGGTTGCTTTAAAAACTGACAAAGATACTTACGCTATCTTTGATGCTTTCCAAGATAAAGCTGCTCAAAAAATGCATTTCTCGGGCCAGGTTGCTTCGGCGCTACAAAAAAATGCGGAACATTTGATTGCAGGAGGATGGGAAAAAGGTGTTCTAGCTCATATTCATAATTTTCAAATTATAGCTTCATCCTAATTTTGCGCACTTTGGTGCGCCTTACTTTGCCTTATTTTTGTATCGCTTCACCTTTGGTTTGAAGAAGTAGGCTTGGTATATAGCCGCGAATTCAAATGCATCTCTTGGGCTTCATTTAATTTGAGTCGACTTTATTTCCCCAAGGATGTATTCGTATTTTCTTTAAATTCATGAGAATTAATACTTTCCAAATTGGAAGAAATTTTTTTTATTAGCTTTAATAATGAAGATTCTGAAGAGTTACTATGCTCACATTTACTTTGTAACTCATATATTTTATGTTTAAAAAATATTTTCAATTCCTCTGAGTTTTTTGGAGGACTATGTCTTAAAATATCAAGAATATTTTTTGAGTCGTCCAAAATATCCTTTCTAAAAACTGAATGACCAGCTACGTAAGACCTTAGAAAATTCAGCTCTCCATTCCCTTGGGTTTTATATTGGCGTTCAAAAGCCTGATAAAACAAATCAATTTGATTTATTGTACTACAAAGTTGATTGTCGAAAGACGAACTATCTATTTCTATTCGGGTGTTATACATGATAGCGAAGCCTTATAATGTTTTTTTAAAATACTACCACATGTTACAAATATTCCAAGATTGGCTCGCAATCTGCCATATTTTTTCCTGAATCCGCCATCCCTGATTTTTCACTAAGTCTGATTATTTTGATAATCAGACTTAAAGTATAAAGTGTAGGGTGGTTACAAGTCATAAGTGCAAGCGCCTTTTTATAACATAGTGTTCATTTTCATCTTCATTTCATGGTACAGATTTCTTCCGTAAAAACTTCATTTGGTGATGCATAACCAAGGCTTCTGCGTGGTCTATTATTTAATTGGTCTGCGATAAAAGCAAGATATTCATCTGTGATGCAAGTAAAACTTGAACCTTTCTTTAGATATTGCCTGACTAGACCATTGGTATTTTCGTTCAATCCACGTTCCCATGATGAATATGGATGAGCAAAATAAAAATCTGTATTGAGTTCTTTGCTGATATTTTCATGATAAGCGAACTCGGAGCCGTTGTCTGCTGTGATAGTAAATACAGCGTCAGGAAATGCTTTTAACCCCGCTATTGTTGCTTCAGAAACTTTTGCTGCAGTTTTTGTTTCGACTTTTTTAAGAATGGTTTTTTTTGAAACACGTTCAACTATACTAACTACTGCTTGCTTCCGTTGCTTGCCAATGATGGTATCAATTTCCCAATCCCCGATCCTCTTTTTTTCATTAACGATAAAATGAAAAGATTATGCTTCTTTGCATAACCACTAATTTGGTCTGGACTCCAGTTTTGTTGAAGCTTCTCGCGAACAAAATTTTTGGCATAATCAGTAAATTTTATAAATTTATTTTTGTTTTTATGTCGCTGATTAGCGTTGCTTTGAGCATAGTCAGGTTTATATTGCCATGATCCAAGTAAAGGTAATGTTGCGTTTTAATTCACGGCTGATGGTTGATTCGTGTACTCCGATTTCTTTAGCAATGTTGCGTTGCGTATACCCTGCTTTCCAAAAAGCTAAAATCTGACATCTTTGTAAATAATTTAAATGTTTATAACCCATTTCGTACAAATTCCATTTGAAAATTAACCGATAGAATTATATCAACTGGATTGGTTAATTAATAAACAAAACTTGCACTTATAACTTGGATCTAAGTCATAACGTTGATTAAATAATTTATATTTAGCAACCATTGTGGAGCGTTAACATGAAAGTTCAGAAAGTCATTGTCAGTCCTTATGAAGAAAAGTTGGCTCGTATTAGATAATGAATACAAACCTATTAAACACATCACAGAATTCATAAAGTATTTACGTAACGTGGATAAGTCACCATGTACGATCAAAGGTTATGCGCATAGTTTAAAGTTGTATTGGGAATTTTTGGCAGCTCATGAAATCGATTGGACTGTGATTAACATCGGTATACTGGCCAAATTTGTTGGTTGGCTTAGAACCCGCGAGAACGAAATGTAACGCCCAAATTTATAAACGATGACATTATCGCTCAAGAGGATGAAAGCCTAATTTATATTCGATTAAAATTTAATTGGTCCTTTAAAGGCATCATCTATCGGTGGCAAGGATTTTAATGAAATCGCTGGGCTCATTTAGTGAACCAATCACCTATAATAGACTAATTGCTTTGCGAAAATAGAGTAAAGTGATATAGAAAAAAATTGAACCAATAAAGGCAAGCGCTGCTAATTGTGGCCATATGATATCTAAACCTGCACCACGAAATAAAACGGATTGCGCCAGTATGACAAAATGGGTGATGGGTGCGGCAAGCATAATGGTTTGTACTAACTGAGGCATATTTTCTCGGGGTGTCATGCCTCCTGAAAGCATCTCCAAAGGTAAAATAACCAAGATCAACAAAAGTCCAAACTGTGGCATTGAGCGTGCTATGGTTCCCATGAAAATACCCATAGACGTTGTTGCAAATAAATTCATTGCACTTCCTAACACAAATAAAGAGATGGAGCCTTCAATAGGGATAGCCAATAACTGATGTACCACACCAATTAGTGAAAACGTGCTGACTACTAAAACCACCAATCCCATGGCACAAATTTTACTGGTCATGATTTCAAATGGGGTAATAGGCATCACTAATAAATGTTCAATAGTGCCATGTTCGCGCTCACGAAGGAGCGCGGCACCAGTAAGCACAATAGATAACATGGTTACATTATTTATGATTTCCATAACAGCCCCAAACCAGGTTTTGCTTAAGGTCGGATTGAAGCGAACCCTCAATACCAGATCTACAGGAGGTACAGCGACTTCACGATAATGCATTAAAAACTCAGTGATTTCTCCACTAATAATAGTTTGGATATATCCTGAACCAACGAAGGCCTGACTCATACGAGTCGCATCAACATTTAATTGAATAGAGGGCTGGCGTCCAGCCAACAGATCACGCTGAAAATTAGGTGGAATATCCAGGGTGAAAGTATAAGCTCCAGAATTAAGTCCTGAGTCCATATCCGTTAAATTGATGTGTACAGGCCGAGTAAATTGAGGGGGATAAAATGAATCGGTAATTCTTTGTGATAAAGGAGATTGATCTTCATCAACTATGGCAATGGGGGTTTTATTTAGCGTCTCTGGCAGAGCTGTTGCGGCAGCGTAAATGGAAATCGTAAATGCAAAAACAATTAATACCAGCATGATGGGATCACGTAACATGCCACGCAGTTCCTTAAATGCTAAGTAGACTATATTACTTATTGCCATTTATTACTCCTGCTTTTTTATGCACAACAAGCAAAGACCCAATAAGACGGGTACCGTAAATAATAAAGAAATAAAAGCGCCATGTAAGTCATTAAAGCTAAGTCCTTTTGAAAAAATACCGCGGGATATAGTCAGAAAATGAGTCACTGGATAAACATGACCAATCATTGCTCCTAAACCCTCAAGTGACGATACAGGATCTAATATTCCTGAAAATTGTGAAGCAGGGAGAATGGTTAGAATTGCCGTTCCAAAAATCGCTGCAATCTGACTGTGCATAAAAGTAGAAATCAAAAATCCCATAGATGTAGCAATCACTACATATATAAAAGCGGCAATCACAAAAGTTAAAAAACTGCCTGTAATTGGCACTTTGAAAAAGAAAACAGAAAGAGCAATCAACGCTAAGAAATTAAACATGGCAAGACCAATATAAGGCAGTAGTTTCCCTAGCAAAAATTCCATTTTAGTAACTGGGGTTACATATAAATTGATGATGGAACCTAATTCTTTCTCGCGAACAACCGCAAGTGCAGTTAATATCGCAGGAATCAACATTAAAAGTAAAGGAATCATCGCGGGAACCATCGCTGGTAAACTTTTTACATCAGGATTGTAACGGAACCGTGTTTCTATATTGAAGTAATCCTGAGGATTGTTTTGCTTCAATTCAGGTATATTATTCGCCAGCCAATGTTGATGTAGTCCCAGAATATAATTACTTGCTGTTTCGGCGCGCTGAGGCATAACCCCTTCAATCCAAGCCCCTATTTGTACTGTCCTGCCTCGCTTGATGTCGCGGGCAAAGCCACTGGGTATTTCAAGTGCCAAATTCAATTGCCCGGAACGCATTCTTTTATCTAATTGACTGTAATTTATGATAGGTGGGTACTCACTAAAATAACGTGAACCTGCAATATCAAGAACATAATTCTGACTTACAGTACTTTGATCTCTATCCCAAACCGCAAAAGAGAGATTTTCCACATCCAGATTAATACCATAACTCATAATAATCAGGAGAATGACACTGCCTAGAAAAGCTATAATTGCACGTATGGGTTCACGAATCAGCTCTAGTGTTTCTCGTCTGCAGTAACTGTACATTCGTCTTAAATCAAATGCTGATCTGCATTGAGTTTGTTCTTTTGGAAGAAAAGAACTTTCTTTTGTTTTATCTGCTGATGAAGTAATTTGAGTTTTAGGCTTTTCTTTTTGTGCTTCTTCAAGGTAGCAGATAAATGCTTCTTCCAGGTTTTTCGTTTTTTTTATTTTTATGAGACTGGCTGGCTTATCACTAACTAATACTTTTCCTGCATGCATCAGAGAAATACGATCGCAGCGTTCCGCTTCATTCATAAAATGGGTGGAAATAAAAATAGTGACCCGATCCTGTCGAGCCAGGTCAATTATTAATTGCCAAAATAAATCACGAGCTAAGGGATCAACACCCGAGGTAGGCTCGTCCAGAATTAAAATTTCCGGCTTATGAAGCACTGCTACGGCTAATGAAAGTCGTTGTCGATACCCTAAGGGTAAAGAGTTGGGATATTCATTAATGACATCAGTTAAATAAAAGCGATTCACCAGGTGATTAATATGAGTACTCACTTCTTGTTTAGGCAAATGGAATAATCGCGCATGCAGTAATAAATTTTGAAAAACTGTAAGTTCCGCATACAACGAGAAAGATTGTGACATATACCCAATTTGTCTTCGGATATTGAGATCATGAGCATCAACGGTGTTACCAAAAAGCCAAACTTGCCCCGCACTAATTGGCAATAACCCAGTCAGCATCTTCATCACAGTGGTTTTTCCACAGCCATTTGAGCCAAGAAAACCAAAAATTTCACCACGTTCAATACGAAAGTTTACTGAATTTACTGCAGTAAAATGACCAAACTTTTTGGTCAACTCTTTAGCTTCAATAGCAATTTCAGCATGTTCTTGTTGGGATCGTGGCCGAATAACTACTTTTTGATGATGCTTTTGTTGTTCTTGAGGCAATAAAGCAATAAATGCTTCTTCCAAGGAGTGAGTCTGGGTCTGCTCCAACAAATTAGCATGGGTTCCTGTAGCTAAAATGCCACCATCATTCATAGCGATCAACCAATCAAATCGTGCTGCTTCTTCTATATAGGCAGTAGCCACGAGGACACTCATTTGCGGTTTATCCTTGCGTATGGTGCTGATTAACTCCCAGAATTGGCGCCGTGATAAAGGGTCAATCCCCGTAGTAGGTTCATCTAAAATTAACATATCGGGCGAGTGAATCAGGGCACAACATAAGCCGAGTTTTTGTTTCATCCCACCTGATAATTTGCTTACAGGGCGATCCTTGAAAGGCAAAAGTCCTGTACTGGTCAACAATCGCGTAATATAATGTTCGCGTTCTTTTCGTTCATGGCCAAATAAACGGCCAAAAAAATCGATATTTTCAAAAATTGAAAGTGATGAATAGAGATTTTTTCCTAGCCCTTGGGGCATATAGGCAATACGTGTACACACCGCATTACGATGCTGGGCTCTTTTCATATCGCCACCTAAAACCATAACTTTTCCTTGTTGAACCGCACGTGCTCCTGCGATTAAGGAAAGCACACTGGATTTCCCAACTCCATCTGGTCCAATAAATCCGACGATGCGGTTGGCTGGAAGCTTGAGACTGATTTGTTTTAGTGCCTGTGTCTTGCCAAACCAGAGGCTCACATTATCCAACGCTCCAACCAGCTTGGTATCTTCTTCAGTCATTTGGCACAGTCACCTGTATGTTGGCAGGCCATTTACTCTTGGGATTCAGCTGAACATAAGCCATGCCGGGTAGTCCAGTTTTTACTGCATAGATGTATTTTTTTAACAGTTTTGGGGAAATTCGAGCCTTAATGCGAAACATCAGTTTCTGGCGTTCACTCGCCGTTTCAACCGTTTTAGGTGTAAATTGAGCCACATCGGCAACAAAGGTCACTTTTGCTGGGATTACGTATTGAGGAATTGCATCAAGCACAAGATGTACAGGGGCACCGATCTGTACCCTTCCAGCCTGTTCTGTTGGTAGGAAAAAGACCATATACACATTGGTCAAATCCACCATGTTCAATACTTTTCCTCCAGCAGCGAGCACTTCTCCTGGTTGAGCAACACGAAATTGAATACGTCCATCAAGAGGTGCGACCAAGGTACTGTCTTTAATATCTACCTTCAAACGCTCTACAGTGGCATCTGCTGCATCAACGGATAATTCTGCACCACTGACCTGTGCTTCTGCGGTTGCTATCATGGCATCCTTTTCAGCAACTTGGGCATTTGCTGCTTTAAACACTGCTTCTGCACTATAAAAAAGTGCTTTTGCTTCATCCAAACTGTCCACAGAAGCTGCTCCTTTAGCCACCAGCTTTTCAACTCGAAACAATCGATTTTTTGCTAAATTTAACTCAGCTTGACGCTGTGCTACCGTAGCCAGGGCAACTTCTTTTTCATTTTTCCGTTGGATAACCTGATACTTGGCACTAATCACATTACTTTGAGCTTCTTTGTATTTAGCTTTTGCTTCGCGAAGTTGAGCCTCAAGGGAATCGGCATCCATTATGGCGAGTACTTGACCTGCCTTTACAAAATCACCCTCGTCAACCAGGATTTTTTTTATCCTACCTGCAACTTTAGTATCAATATCAACTTCTATCGCTTCAATCCGTCCATTACCACTGGCAAAATCACTACCAAGTTCTCTTGGTTGAAAGTATTTCCAGACGGAGAATAAAAAAATACCTAAAATGATTACAGTAATTCCCAGCAGCAATTTTGATTTCTTGCCTTGTATCATTTTATAAGCCCCTTATAGGCTAATATTTTTCATGTCTATGCCCCTTGCATTGAACGGAGTAATATGCTTTTATTGCAAGCTCACATGAATTTCATTTATATTTCAATAAGTTTAGTTACTTACTAAGATAAATGCCAGCGCTTTATGGTTCTAGCTATAACGGGGCTAGGCTGAGTAGAATGGCCGGAACACCCCGGCTCCGTTTGGAGGTAAATTTCAAATGAGAATCATTTTGAAATCAATAAGGCATCAAAAAGAAATCAAAAAGGTAATACTGATTTAGGTGCTTGCTATAGTCCGAAATGCTTAAGATCACGAGATAGGATGATCGAACCTGCATTATACCGTTTTGGTCAAGTGTATCATCCATTTTTACTTGTTTTGGGTGACGGACTTTATCACAATAACAGAGTCCGTGTGTAATATTTTAAGCTGTTGACAACGGCTTGATAGCGCGGCCGCATAGATACAAATTCTGACTATCATCCACATTAATTTGTGTTGCTATTCGCTCAATGATTTTATAAGGAATTTCAGTCAAATCACTGCAAAAAGTGCCAATAAATCTAGCCGTAGTTAACTGAAGCGCATAACCCAACCTGCTAAATTGACCTCGTTTATTTCCTATCCATTAATTATCTATTGTAATGTTTGCCATATAATAAATAGCTTCTTTTATAGCTTTATCAGAACAATTTTTATGAGGCACATCAGCTTCTTTACATAAACCACCATGAGGCATTAATCCTTTTCCAATACTTGCTTTGTAGAATAAATAATCAATTGCTGTTTTAAATTGGTCTGGGTGGTCTTTCGATTCAATTTCAGCTTTATTAAATCTGATACTCCAGGCTTTTTTATCAAAGGCAGCAGGAGCATGCATCCTTTTAGCAAAGGGAGGAGCATGGCAAGTTTTGCATGTTATTTCATAGGTATTCCTACCTAAATCACTGGCTATTAAGGGCGTAGTAAATGCAATCAGAAGAGTAAATAGTCTATTTTTCATTCTATGTCCTTTATAAAAGTAATACGAACCTATAAAATCGAAGCTAGTTTCCGATTTTAACATTTTGCTACTGAAAAATCTTATTGGATTTTCGTTCATATAATGAATTAAAATGCGAATATATTTGCTGATTCCCTAAATATTTATGAAAATTTCTTTTTTTAGCACACAAAGATATGAACGGCCCATTTTTGATCAAGTAAATCAACTCCATCATCATGAAATTAATTATTATGATTTCCATCTGAATTCAGGAAGTGTCGGGGCAGTTCCTCCAACAGATGCCGTATGTTGTTTTGTGAATGATTCCATTAATGCCAAAGTAATTGATGGACTTTATGAGCGTGGTGTCCTGCTAATCGCTTTACGCTCTGCAGGATATAACCACGTTGATTATGCTTATGCACAAAAAAAAGGAATAAGCATCTGCAGGGTTCCCTCCTATTCGCCACAAGCGATTGCAGAACATACCGTAGCATTAATTTTATGCCTCAATAGAAAAGTTCACCAAGCCTATAATAGAGTAAGAGAAGGAAATTTTTCTCTCAATGGATTAATGGGATTTAACTTATATCAAAAAACAGTAGGAATTATTGGCACAGGACAAATAGGTACTTCTCTAGCCAATATTCTTAATGGTTTTGGTTGTACAATCCTTGCTTTCGACCCGAAACCTAATGAATGTTGTATCAAACTTGGAGTAGATTATACAAGTTTAGATTCATTATTGAAAAACTCAGATATAGTGAGTCTACATTGCCCATTAAACGACAATACATCCCATATAATCGATTACCAAGCTCTAGAAAAAATGAAACAAGGAGCGATGCTTATTAACACTGGTCGAGGAAAGCTTCTTGACACAAAAGCAGTTATAGAGGCACTAAAAAGTAAAAAATTAAGTTCTCTCGGAATTGATGTATATGAAGAAGAGGAACCATTGTTTTTTGAAGATCATTCCTCTGAAATTATTGATGATGATGTATTTTGTAGGTTACAAACTTTTCCAAACGTACTTATTACTGGTCATCAGGGTTTTTTCACACAAGAGGCCATACAGAATATTGCGTCTACAACATTGGAGAATATAAGTAACTTTGAGAAAAAAACAGGCCCAATCTATTTGGTCACAACTCCATTATAAAATCCAGATTTTTATGAACAGTATATCGAACAAAATTGATCTTTTAATTAATGAAGCCAAGTTACACCTTAATGAGACTCAATCTCTATTAAGTAAACTTCTACAAGTAACAACTGATACTGAAGATGATGGCTCTTCTGATGAAGATAAAATACTTAAAATTCAATTAACGCTGCAATATCGTTTAAGCTGTGAAGATGCTTTGAGCTTTTTATTAAGTCTTGATCATAATTTATTGTATTATCTTGGAATTCAACCGAAGCAGTCTGCTAAAATGAATATGGATCGATTAGCCTATGCAGTAGGTAATGAAGATTTAAAGCAGATCCTAAATATTTTAGCCATATTAACTGGTTCTCTGTCTAAAATCGTTGCGCGATATAAAAACACCCATACTTCTTTTGCATTACGGGATAGGGGCTCTAAAAAACATCACGTTATAACAAAAGAATTCACGAGACTACTAGACAAACAAAATCAGTTTTTAGACGTGTTGCACAAGCTTGATCAGGAAATGGAGCAGATTATAAAACTGCAAGCTGGAGAGCCTATTTTTGATTACATTGCTGCCTTAAGGGGACCTATTTCACATTTTCACCAAGCTATCATGAATGGTCTTGAACAGGGAAAACAGCTCTACCTCCAAGTAAATCAAACACCTTTGCTTGAGTACCAACTCAATAGTTTGCTTAAAGAAACGGAGCACGTACTTCATTTAATGCCTAGTGCCGATAACTCTCACCCCAATTACCCTATTAAACAATTTGATCACCCAGTAACATCTGAACAATTAGAACAACGTGCTGCCGCAAAACGATTACGGCCTTTTTTTGGATAAATAATCTGTATACGAGCAAAATTTGAACTAGTCAGGTTGCTTAAATCGGTTGGCCGTTCCATTACTCCCCCTGACCCAAAATAGCTTATCGATAAGTGGGAATAAGCGCTTCATAGTTTAGAAATAATGACTTTATCTGGGAGTTAAACCACAAGATAAATTCGTTTTATCTTTTTTGTCTGCCGTCTTTATCCCTTTAAAAAAGGAGAAAGTCGCTCTATCTTGCCATATGACAAGCTCTCTACACGGCTCGGGCGATTCTATTTGAGGCTCTTCTAATTTAAGTCTCGCAAAATCTAATTCAATGACATCTGATTCATCGTCAAGAAAAGTTATAGTGACTGTTGAATGCTTTTGTTGCGAACTACTTGTCGTGGTATCTTCATCAAGATCTTCCTCAATAGTTGTCAGAGAAGATGCATCAGAGTTTTGTGCGATACCACTCTCACTAACATCCAATTCATCTTCAGGAAAAGTTATAGAGACGACTGAAAGTCCTTCTTCTATGCTTATTGAACAACTATCTGCTTCTTCGATAGTAACCATAGAAGATGTATAAGCAGCAACTAGCTCTTTAAAAGTTGGTAACGGCGTTGCTTTAAAAGTACTCATATCAGGAGAGCAGTTTGAGCGGTTTTTCTGGATTAATGCATCACTAACTTTTATCGAGTGTTTATGATCATGAGCATAACCCGCCTTGACTAATTTTACTCCTCCATCATTATCATACGAGTTAAGGCAAGCGCGTTTCCTTATGTCTAGACTACCTTGTTCATTTAACATCGGTTGAGGTATATAAACTAACGCAGCATAATAATTAACCGTTACTTCTTTGTAGCCATCGCCTAACTCTTGTCCAAAATAAGTAGCTAATTGGTTATTATTGTTATTTTCATCACAAATGTATAAATTAATTGCTTTTAAATTTCGAGTTAACTCAGGTGTCAGACCACATTGTTTCAGGCGCCAAGCCACCGCATTAGTTGTTAATTGATATGGTTCTTGAGCAAAAAATTCATAATAGACTTGATTAACATTAATCACATAATCAGGATCTCCGGTTCCATCCGCAAGAACGTAAATTACGGTATCGCTGGTTAAATTTTCCTGAGTAAATTTAAATTGGACATCATACCCATCATAATCTTGTTCATTTTCATCAGGATGACGATACACAATTATGTCTGGAATTTTCTTTTTTTCTGCAGATCTTAAGTTATAGCGCCAGTCTAATGCTCTCATATATAAGGAGTAATTATTTTCACTTACTGTAAATGGTATAAATAGGATAACTTTAGGTGTGGACTGCGATTGCGGGACTGATTTTTCAAACATAATTAACGTGTTTTAAATAATAAATGCGGAATTATATAATTTCTTGATTAAGATAGTATTAAGAAATAAATTCTTATGAAGTTTCATTGATATAAAAACCGTTTTTGAATAAAAGCATCAGCTACGTGTTTAACCATAATTGTGAGTTAGTGAATTTTCTTTTCAATAAAATCATGATTAACAAAACCCATTAGCAGTGTTTGTACTGCATTTTCCCCCATTTTTTCTCTGGGACAAAAATCCATCGCAACAGCAAAGCCTATTTCTTTCAAAGACTCATCCCATCCTGTCTCTTTGTTCAAAATTGGTTTTATTTTTTCAAATAAAGAGTCTACAAAAATATCGTCCATAGAAAGAGATTGCTGCTTTTGAGGTTTATTAATAAGCATTGTTTTTATCGTGGTATAAAGTGCATAGTTCAATAGATATAAGGCAGATTCCTGCGCCACATATACTTGATCCAAACTGATCTTCTGCTCTTGAATATACAAATGAGTCATATGATAGTTCTCCGGGCAAAACTCGTGCTCAATAAAGTCCTTTTGCTGAGCGTTATGTACTTCACATCGGAAAAGTAAATACTCTTCGTGTTGTGAATCAAGGGTCGAAATTTTAAAACATCCTTGAAAAATATTAGGCTGGTTCCAAACAGTTACCAAGATTAAAGTTTCAATATTTATGTCGATAGGACTCATTTTCATTAATACATTTCATTTTTGTTTACTAGTGTACAAATAGATAACATATGGGGCAAGATATGATTTTCCAGTGAGTCATAAATTTGAAAAATACGAAATAAGGCCCTCTTAACCTTTATGAATTGGAACGACTTGTTGGACTTTACCGCTAAACTTAGCACCTATAGTTAAAATAGCTGGAAATTGTTTGATTACAGGTAATAGTAACGATCTAGGCCAAGATTTCATCATAGCCAATTGTGCAAAAAGGGAAGAAACGTGAATGCGTGTACTAAAATATTTACGCCATTGCTTTGAATAATAATTACCAACCTCGTCCAAATGCCCTATCCCCTTATGATTCGATTTAAACTGTATTAAACAGTGTGCCAGTAACCAGGCAGATTGCATCGCCATACTGATTCCTTCAGCAACAACCGGATGTGCTTCTCCCGCAATATTACCTACAAAAAAAATACCTTCGCTATAACAAGAGCGAATCCCCGGTCTAATCGGCCCTGCTGCCAACCAGTCTCCCTTACGTTCTGCACTGCTAAGAGCTTCTCTAACCCCGCGGCATTGGCTCAATAGATGTTGATAAACTGCTTCCCCTGCTTGTATCCCTGGAGTTTTTGAGCGCAAATCATGTAGTGCATCACGTCGAATACAACAAGAAAGAGTGACTTTCTGCAGGCTACTGTGCACAATTCCTCCGTATCCGCCAGGAAATGCAAGTAACGGCATCAAATTTGTAGGTAAATTGGTGTTATTAAAATGTGCTTTAAATGCTAAAAGATCAGAAGCTTGATGCATTTTAGTTTCTGAGTGCACAATCTTTTTTTCCCATGAACCATGGGCAATAACAACTAGTGGAGCAATGATCTCACTGGTTTTATTATTTTCCTTTATAGAGCAAATGAATACCCTGTCTTCTCGACAACGGTGTAAATTTATAGCCTCACAAGGCTGCCAAACATGTACCCCTCTCAATTTGGCTTGCTCTATAAGCTCTGTATCAAGATACTCTCGTGCTAACGCCCTACCCCATAGATTTTTTGAGGCATTAGAGGGAGGCATATTTGCGGTCATTATCACATCATCCGCATATAAACCGACTTTCTTTACTTCAGGACCACCATTTGCTAAATAAAACTCTTCTAATCCAAGTTTTTGAAGAAGAGATAAACTTGTAACCGATATAAATTCACCGCAGACTTTTCTACGCGGAAACTGCTTCTTTTCGACCAAACCTACGTTCCAACCCGCTTCAGCAAGTAATAATGCTGTAGTTGCGCCAGCTGGTCCTCCTCCAATAATGAGCACATCCAAAGTCATAGGCTTTCCATAGTACTATTTCAGAATAAGAATACTCCACCAAAATGGGAAGTGCCATTTGAGCTGATAATTTTTAATACCGGCCTGCTGCAATAAAAACTCTAATTCTTTTCGGGTAAAACTTTTTTGAATGGAAAGCAAACCATCATGTGTAATAAGTCGATTATAAAATAATATAGGACTTATTATTTTATACAGCCAATAAGCAATAACGTTGCGATGTAAATCATTAATAATTACCGCTTTACGGGCTGTATCATTAGCTTTTACTAAAAAGGCAATTAATTCTTCGTCATCCAGATGATGGCACACCAAATTGATTAAAATGATATCCACACTATTTGTGGCTATTTCCAGTTCTGGTTGTTGTTGAATTTTAAACTTAACTGGAGGGTCTTCATTTTTTTGTTGCCATTCATGCAACTCTTTTTCTGCAAGGTTAATGGCCTCTACAGAAACATCCAATCCCAGCAGGCGCATTTTAGGATAATATTTACTAAGATTAAGTAGGAATAAGCCGCCACCACATCCAACATCTGTTAGCACCGAATGTTGCGAAAACTGTCGAAGTAAATGTACTGTGTTATTAAAAATACCCATCAACTTATTAATTTTAAATAATTTTTTTAAAGACTGCTCATATTCTTGTGATGTATAAAAATCTGGACCGAGATCAATAATTTCCTTTTCCATTGATCGTGTTTTGAATTTGCCCATGTTATTTCTAAAATAATGAGAGATTTTCATTTTGCATTGTATACTTAAATATTGCAATCAATGATTTAGGTTGATAAATAGATCCGTAAGCAAGATAAAATTTGTCTATATGGAAAGGGAAACTTCAAAAAAAGGGAAAAAATGCACGCAAATATTACTGCAATTGGAACAGCAAGCCCCCCGTTTATGCGTACACAAGATGAGATTGCCGAACTTATTTCTATAGGGTTTCATCTTGATGAAACACAAAAGAAAATATTAAAAAAAATCTATAAATCTTCAGGAATTGATACTCGATATAGTGTATTAACTGATTATTGTAAGCAGCCAGGACAATTTGAGTTTTTTCCTAATACTCCTGAAGAAAGCTTTCCATCAACTTTACAAAGAATGATGTTATATAAGGAGAATGCGCTTAATCTAGCCATAACATCCATCGAAAACTGCTTAAACAGTATTGATTTTGACAAAAGTAAAATTACCCATTTAATTACAGTCAGTTGTACTGGTATGTATGCACCGGGAATTGACATTGAGATTGTTCATAAACTTAACTTATCCTCTTCCGTTAAGCGAACGGCAATTAATTTTATGGGTTGTTATGGTGCCTTTAATGGTTTAAAAGTAGCCAATGCGTTTTGTCAAACAGAACCTGATTGCAATGTACTCTTGGTTTGTGTTGAGCTTTGTACGATACACTTTCAAAACACTTTTAACATAGAAAACATTATCTCAAATGCTATTTTCGCTGATGGCGCGGCATGCGCTTTAATTCAGGGACAAACCAATCAAAAATGTTTTGCTCTTGAATCATTCTATTGTGACTTAGTACCACAAACTAGTCGAGACATGGCATGGACCATTACCAATTATGGATTTGATATCATACTAAGCTCTTATGTGCCTGAAGCAATTGAAGCAGGTATTTTCATGTTTACTGAAAAACTGCTAAAGCAATCCAATTATTCATTTAATGATATAGATTATTACGCGATTCACCCAGGAGGCATTAAAATTTTGCACGCATGCGAGAAAGCATTAAAGATTACAGCGCATGACAATCAATATGCTTATGATGTATTAAGAAATTATGGGAATATGTCCTCTGCAACCGTATTGTTTGTATTAAAAAACATCTGGGATAAATTAAGTGCTCGAGATGAGGCGAAACATATTTTTAGTTGCGCGTTTGGACCAGGATTAACTTTAGAATCGATGATACTCAAAATCCAGCATCATTAACCATGAAAATTATCCCCTTCTAACCGCTACCCTTGATTTAACAGGTAAGGGTTTTTTGATGCTTACAATCAGCTTCATCAACAGCCCCTATAGGTGAGCCCCCCGTATTAAACATAACGAATAATGAACTTCCTAGAGAAGAAGAGTCTAAATTTGCTTTGTCATGATATTGGGCATTAATCAGTGCAATCTCATTTCTTAAAGTTTCTGTTTCAGCTGGGTATTCGTCTTTATGTAGGTCTATAACCTCTGCTAAACTTAGTAAGTTCCATAAGTTGTATCGTAAAATGCCACTAAACTCATTGACTAGGCTTACTTTCATCGCTTTGTTTTTAAAAGTCTGGCCTTGAGCATCTTTCATATCAGCTACTTTCGACATTCCCCCCAGTTGCTTAATGAGGTGATGCAGCCGAATAATTTCCTCAAAATTAACTGTGCCAATATTTTTAGCTTTGTTTAATAATTTATGTGCAGCGGATTCACGAATTGGGGCGCCGTGTTGTACCAAGTATGCGAGTAAAGTCATATTTCTTATTTTACATGCATAATCAACAGGTAAATCATCTGATGTATTAATTGGATAATTAAATGAAACACCATGCTTTACAAGAGTATTTAGCATAACGTAATCAATCGTTTTCTTAGAGAGTAACGACGACAAAAGAGATTGATTCGTCGGAGTAACCACTTTATTGATAAAATCTGGATTTTTATCAAGCCCCTTATCTACTTCTTGATAAGAGCTATTGTAAACTGCTGCAGTAAGATTGAGAAATATAGGCTCAACATCATTGTTTTCTATGTATTTAATATCAGTGGCTTTACCCATTTTAAATCCCCAACTTAAATAAAAATATTTATCAAATAAAGATTCACATCCCTTTAATCGATGCCCATATTATCATCAAAAAATACAATTTACAGCTCATATGTATATTCATTCTTAATTTTCTCTTAATTTTCACAATGTATATTGTGCGAAAGAATATACATTGTGGGGAATAGTGGGGCATGTTGAGCTATAAAGAAATTCTTGCGTTATTAGATAAAGCAGTTAAAAAAACTGTGGAGCGTGTTGTTTCTGCTTCAGATAAACAAGCCAAGTCAGTTAAAAAAGCATCTGCTAACACTGCCATTTTGGTGGATAACGCAGCTGAAGAGACCAGAGTTTTAATTGAAAAAACAATCACAGGTATGAGAACAAAACCAGTTCACGAGCAACTTGTGCAAAATGCCAATACAACTACAAGTAGCGCATCATCTTTACCCGCTCAAGCCCCATTAGCTCAAGTAACGCAACCAGAACAGGCGCAAAATGTACCTCAAATCATACCAGTGACAGCCCAACTCGAATCATTATTCACTTTAATAGGCAATAAAATCAAGGGGCATGACCAAAAGCAGCATTTAAAATCGGTGTTGATAAAAGCTATTCTTAGCAAGAATACGGCTCTTTTTAGAGAACTGATGCTACAACTTGAGCTTTATGATTCATCAACTTTTGAACAGTACACTAAGCTCTTAGAGTTGCATCAAAAAGCCCCTCTTGCTATTTTACACTCTCCTGTTCTAGCGTATGTTCAAAAAGAACTTGCTGGAGAGGATGTAAAACCTTTAATTTCACTTTTATTAAATGTATTTCAATCCATACCTGAGTCATCAAAAGAAAAAGCAGGCATATGTCTCAGTATGCGTGATAAAAAGCACTTATTACCCATATTACTTGATCAAGTCGATACTCAAATTAAAAAGGCAGTTCTTTCACAGCTTACCGATTTATCTTTTGATGCGGTGTTGCCATCATTTAGACCGTCAATTGGTGATACAAGTTACATACCAGTTAGATTAACGCACAAACAGTATCTACAAATTGTTGCTAAGGGTGTAGATCAATCCATTTTTATTGCACTAACTATCGGTTATTTAAACTCAAATGGACTTGCATCAAAAGATTTTTTACAAGAATTAACCGCTAACTATTTATTTGTGAACTATGAAAACTGTTTGGCTGCAATTGAGAAACATTTCCAAGAGATGGAATTACCGCAAAACGCGCCTACAGGCTATGAGCAAAGCGTTCGCTCTATAGGCAAATTTATTATGGAGTTTGATCATCGTAAAAACGATACTCGACGTTTTTTTGAAACACGCCTTGCACAATACATCAATGGATTAACGCACTCCGAGGATACATTACATAGCATAGATGAGCCTTATGAAGACTTATTTGATGACAGCCAATTGCGGTTAAAAACGCTTGATGCAGCAAATAAAATATTATATTTCTTCCTTGGTCCGGAAGGGGTTGTAAACTCTCCTTTAGAAATGGAAAGAAAAATCAGTATTTTTGCTAATGGTTATAAAGATAAAGACAAGTACAATCAAGAAGAGCTCGAACGCTTCATGAAGTCTTGCTCTGCCTATCATGGAAGAGATCGAATGGCCAAAGCAAAAGAAACTGGCATTTTAGAAAGAAAATATGAAACATCAGTTGATAAGGTAGGTGCTGATACGTGGAACTCTTCCGGAGGCACGATGCGTTCAACCTCCGCGACGTTTGTTGATGCACAGCGAGATCCCATGCGTAATATGTTGGTTGACACCAGCGAAGTCTCGCCGAAAAAGGAGGTAGATCATCCTCAATGGTTTTGGTCAAATAATCGCGTTCGCTCAGCATACGTAGGTTCGATTTCTGGACATACGTGTAATATTGCATTCATGCTTAATTGCTATATGAAAGAAAATCAAAAAGATCCCAATTTAAGCCAGGACATTAATCTATTTTTAGTTCAGCTAATCGCTGTATATGCAAAGCGCGGTTATCATGGCATGCTCGAAGTTATAGATGTTTTGCATGATCCATTGGTCCAAAATCTATTTCAAGACAATAATGTAACGCTTAACTTAGCTCAATATTTCCGTCACAATCAGGAGGTTGGTGCATTTCTTGAATACGCAATGAATGACACTTCGGTTTATGCTCAGATTATAGCAAGTAAACAACATTTAAAATGCGAGTTAGCTAGATTCTTTATCCCGAGTGTCACATTAGAATTAGGAAGCTCAGCAAATGTTGAAGCTGAGAGTTACATGCCGTCTGGCAACTAATATTAAAAATAGGATGAAAGATGGTGTTTATAGCTCAATTGATAAATAAAATTATTTTATTAACACTATTTCTTTCTTTATCCTTTTTTTCTTCACCAACACTTAATGCCAATCCTTATGATTTAAGAGTATATAATATGTATGAAAAAACACCCATTGCTGATAAAACGCAAGAAGGCAGCTACCTCAAGTCAATTAAATTCTTTAAATATGAATATCCGAAAGAGCACTGGTCAATAGATTATACTAAAGCAGGAACATCTATTGCTCATGTAAGAGTAAAGGATAAATACAATTACTCCATCATATTAAATCCAACAGACTGTAGAGGCTACAGAATCATAGTAAGGTATTTAAATGATACTCATTCCGATATTGCTTCTGCACTCAATCGCCGTTATACAGTAGCAGAAGAGCGTGGATTAAATGAAGTCACCGCAATGATGGAACGAGTATATGAACGTCTGGGGCTTATTCCACAATTTTCTCAACTTGGCAACAATTCGCATTCCTTTGATGAAAAAACGCGTGAAATCACTATAGGTAACGAAGAAGAACCTGGTATGCTCCATCTTCACCTTTGGGGTAGAGGCGATCCCAACCATGAGTTTATCCCTGGGGTACCTTTGCGTGGCCCTATACCAGGATTAATGTTTGATCTGATAGCGAAATCCAAAACCGAGCCAACTAATCAATTTGCAATTAAGTGGGAGCCTCAAGAGTTGGAAATTGCTTTGTCTGTATTGAAAGAAGAACTGGGTGCCTATATTGATTCGGAAGAGTTTAGAGAGGAATTTAGCGACTCATTAGACGTTTCAATTGATCCAGTAACTCATCCAGCGATGGAGGCGTTCAAGAATTAACTTGTCTTGATTTAACAACATTATCTGTCTTATATCCAGAATGGTCTAATCTTTTCTCATGAAACGAAAAATAATGAGGAAACACCATGTTTACTAAAAAATTATGCCGTGTTTTTGTTTTAACATGCTTTTTTATAGTGAGCACTTCAGGTTATACAACAGCAAATAACATACAATTTTTCTATTCGAATAATAATCAAATTCTTGATCTTGAGCAGGCATATCAGCACTTAATTGGTAAAGAGCAGCGTCAGCTCCAAAAAGCTAGTCTCCATATATTGCCACAACAACATATGGAGGTAGGAGCGTTTAAAAATGTTCTTGGAACCTATACGTCACAAGAAAAAAAGCTATTTACAGCAGATAACTCTGAGGTTTTTTTTGTTTCACCGTTACAAAAGATGTCCCGAGAAAAAACGTTTCTCATCGCCATAACTTTGGCCAAACAACTTAAGCAAGAGAGTGTTGCTGTTTTTATTCCAAGCACTACAGGCACAATTGCACATATAAAATTGGTTTTTAGTTACACTAAGCCCACGATTACTGAGGTAATGCAGCTGGTTCATAAGCTCCCTACCTCATTGGCAACAGCCTTCACTTTAAAATTAAAAAACAGCCACTCTGATTTTGAATCAGCAGAAGTGCACTCCATTGAATGGCTTGGCAATAATCTTAATAGCTCAGTGATTAAAGAGTTTTTCCCTTTTGATACTGTACTTTCATATAACGGTGAAGCGTACTTGGTTTTTAATACTGGGCGTCTCCAAAAACTATAAATTGTTATAAGAATGATCGCGTGTTACAAAAAAAAATATCTGGAAAATATTCAAAGAGATACATAAGAAAACATCTACATGATCTTGCATAAATTGAATTTTTGACTATTCCTATTTAATAGCAATTAAATATAGGTATAGGATTATATACAATTGCTTTGCTGTTCGTTTTGATGTAAATGATTTTTTTGTTGTAGTGATTTTTAACTTTTTCAGGAGAAAATCATGAAAAAAATATTTTCTGTTCTACTATTAACAGCAACGTTTTCTTCAGGGTATGCTTTGGGTACGATAAGTACAGTTGTTTCGTCGCCAGGTAGCGCAGGAGCAAGCACCACAGGTACTGAAGGAACTAATACAAATACCGGCACGAATACTGGAACGAATACTGGTACAAACACGAATACTGGAACCAACACTGGCACAGATAATGGTACAGGCACCAATAACGGTACCAATACCAATACCAATAACGGTACCAATACCAATAATGGTACCAATAATAACACCAGTACTACCTATTAAATAAGGAGCTGAAAGCAGCTTAAACTTAGTTCGCAAAAGACGAGGCTAGTGTTTGTTCTCTCAACGTCTCACGGTTTTACGTAAGTCTAAGCAAGCCGTGGGACGTTAACCTCTCTCCCCTATTTCAAAAATTAAACTCAGTATTTAGCGCTTTACTTTGAGGTTCATGATCTTGCAAAGCACAATCTGGACGACAGTTACTTTTGTAGAGTTGATAAATCGTGGCAAAAACTTCTTTTTCCATGTTACTCTTAAAATATTCAATAGCATCCTCATCCCCATAACGCACAGCGAGATCAAGCCAATCAAAACCAGCTCTCCAGTCACATTTTAGTCGTTTTGGAAATTTTACTTCAATACCCTCATCCATTTCTTGTTTTAACACTTCAAGGTCAGCAAAAGCAATAAGTGCCATTTCAAATTGAGCGCTGCTGTATTGTTGCATGCCAGGAGAAACTTCGGTAATTCGTTTTGCTGTAACCAGAGTTCTTTGTATATACTCGCCAAAAGAAATCACTTCTTTAGGGGGGCTAAAAAATCGTCGTTTCATTTTTAGATTCAAAAAAAGTTTAATTGTGAGCATATAATACAATTAAATGTTTTTTGTTCTAATATAAATTCATTATTTAATCGTTTCTACGCTATAAACAAACACAAAAATCAGATGGATGATTTTATAGGAGATAAATATGGAGAAAAGAGTATGCGTTATTATTGGCGTTGGGCCGGGAAATGGTGCTGCTTTTGCTTCTCGCTTTTCCAAAGAAGGATATCATTTGGCTTTATTAGCACGTTCAAAAACGTTTACTACGGAGCTGGCAAATAAGTTAGGAAATGCATACGCTTATGAATGTGATGTAGGCCAGAGTGATTCAGTGCAAAATACTTTTAGCCAAATTCAACAAGACTTAGGAATAATAGATGTCATTGTATACAACGCAGGCTCAGGCTCATGGGGTAATATCGAACAAATAAAACCAGAAGATTTCGAAGCAAGTTGGCGAGTGAACGCATATGGATTAATGCTAGTTAGTCAACAAGTGCTCGCTAGTATGAAGCAACAAGGAAAAGGAGCACTTATAATCATTGGTGCAACAGCCTCTAAAAGAGGTGGAATTAAAACTGCAGCATTTGCTCCAGCTAAAGCAGCACAACGAAGTCTTGCTGAGTCAATGGCTAAATATTTAGGCCCCCTGGGAATTCACGTTGCCCTAGTTATTATTGACGGAGTTGTTGGTTTACAAAAAACAAGAGAGTTTATGCCAGATAAACCTGATGATTTTTTTGTTAAACCAAACGATGTTGCTGAGACTGTATTCTGGTTAACACAACAAGCCCCCTCTACTTGGTCATTTGAAGTAGAGATTCGTCCATTTGGTGAAGTTTGGTAGTAAGAAAACGTCATTCTTGTATGTGTGGAGAGTAAGAGTTAATTCAGCGAATGCTATCTCCTTACGGAAGCGTAGCGTAACCCAGAATTGTGTATTTGAATTCCGAGTTACGGCTTCGCCTTCACCCAGGCTACAGAAACTATAGATGAGCATTATTTTAATTAGCTATCCAATTGTACATGAATATCTCGTGCATCAGATTGGCCATGATCATCGACTACCCTCACAACAAACTTTCCAGGTTTTGCTTTCCATAAATAAGATTCTCCAGCCTTAGTCTTTGCAATAAACGTTTCATTAATAAACCAGTATACATGGGCGATGCCCGCGTCGGTCACAGCAGTAAAAGGAATGGTGTTATTGTGATGAGAATTAGCACGTACGATGTAACTAATTCCGTTTTGAGGCGAGGTAATGTGCGGATCAACTCCAGAGTTTCCATATAATGCGCAGTCAGATTCATAAAAAGGTGGTGTATGTCTTTGTATTCCAGCTTTTTTGAAAATACTCAGTAAGTCAGAAGGCCAAAACTCGAAAACCTCAAAACGAGTGTATTCGTCCATATGGCAGGTTCGTAAACCCGTTTTCGTATTAATCGCGACTTCACGATAAATTGTATCTGTTTTTATTGGAGATTTCCCAGGTATAAACCAGCTCCACTCCGTATCTTTGCAATAGCGTGTAGGCAACATCCCAGAGGCTTTGCATACCTCTACTTTTTTCAGGTTCATTTGTTCCAGATGCTTTTCTAAAGCATGTATAGGCCCACGCTCATGTTTTAATGCATCAATCAACTCAAAAAATAAAGGGGCAGCAATATCTTTGCCTATAAACGCGGGATTAGCCTTATTGTCAAAATTTCCTACCCATACTGCTAACACATAAGGACCGAATACGCCCACAGTCCATGCATCACGATATCCTGAAGACGTCCCAGTTTTCCAAGCGACCTGCAAACGCGACCAGCCGCGCGAATTATCATCTAAACGCGGGGTATTTTTTAACATGTCCAACACAAGATAACTTGCTTCTGGACTAAGTAAGCGTGTCCCTTTTTGCTTTGCTTCATTTTTAAACGCACGTATCGGGAACCAAACGCCATCATTAGCTAACATGGCATATAAGCCGACAAGCTCATTCATTGTTAATTCAACACCACCCAAACTTAATGACAGTCCATAGTACGACTCAGACCTTAGATGATTAATTTGCGCTTTTTCCAGTAGTTGATGCAATGTTGGACTGGTTAGCTGGCTAGCAAGATAAATTGCCGGAATATTACGGCTCAAAACTAAAGCATCTTTGGCTTTAATAGGACCGATAAAATCATAATCAAAGTTCTCTGGGTTATAGCCATTAAAACTGTGCGGAACATCTTTTAATACAGTATCAGGGTGAATCAAGCCTTGATCCAAAGCCAATCCATAGATAAAGGGCTTCAACGTTGACCCAGGTGAGCGCTTTGCTTCAGTGCCATTAACTTGTCCGCTAATGCCGGGATTAAAAAAGTTAGCCGATCCTAGCATTCCCTTAATACTCATATCTCGAGTATCTACAAGCAGAACGGAGGCATTACTTACCCCTAAACCCTTTTTCCTGGCAAGATAATGATGCGTGATACGCTCGATGATTAGTTGCGAACGATAATCTAAAGTTGTATCAATACTTTGCTGTTTGTTTGGTGCATCTGCCAAGATTTTATTGACAAAGTGTGGTGCACTAAAAGGAAGCATATGTGTATTTTGCATCACTAAGGGCAAAGCAAACACCGCTTTTTTATTAAGGTCATCCGGATGTTTGTTTAACCAGCGGACTAACAAATGCTCGCGAATTTTTTTTAACTCTTTATTGTTGGGTGTCCTTTTGCCTGGATTTTGTGGAATAATGCTTAAAGTTAAGGCTTGGGGTAAAGTAATTTTATTTACAGGTGTTCCAAAATAAACCAAACTCGCAGCCCCTACTCCTTCGACATTGCCGCCATATGGTGCCAAATTTAAATAAGCTTCTAGAATTTGCTTTTTGCTGTAATGCATCTCAATTTGTATTGCCCGAATGATTTGTAACAGTTTTCCTGAGATTTTTTTTGATTTCATACCATATCGCATTCGTGCAACTTGCATGGTAATTGTTGACGCCCCTATTCTACGGGATTGTGCACCGTATGTTTGCCATATGGCTTTTATCGTCGCCCAAGGATTGACACCATAGTGCCAATAAAAGTATTGATCCTCTTGCAATAAAGTGGCCTCAATAAGTTGATTTGATATGTCTGATAATGGTGTAAACAGTCGATACTTATCATCTGGACTTAATGTTAATCGGAGTAATTGATGATGTTCATCGTAGACTGCCTTAGAAAAACTTGTTCCTTCGAGTAACACTGGCTTTGGTAAAAAAAATAATATTAGATAGGCGCTGACAAGGAGCGTAATTAGGATTATGCTTAGCTTTTTAAATGTTTTGTTCATAGTCGCTATTATGCACTAAATAGAATAAAATATATGCAAATTTCAGCCCTATTTTACCACATGGGATAAATGATGAATAAAAGTCCGCTTTCTTTGTTAATCAATGCGTTTTCATCTGTATTTGGCAAATTAAATTGGCGTAGTCCACCATGGGTAAATTACTTATGCAGTAAATCAAAATCTTCTCCCAAAAAATTTTGGGGAAGCAGTCTATTAATAGTTCTTATTTTAATTTCAGCAGGCTGCTTTTTACATTGGTATAAAAATTTGCCGCAACCCATTTATACCACCGCACAAATCACAGTCCCAGATATCACACCAAATACTGAAGAACAATTAGTTCCCAACAATTTGATTATTGACTTTGGCATAAAAAATAATGGGTTTATTAATCAATCAGTTGCACCCATTAATCTGATTGGAAAAACAGTAAGCGAAGGCATTGTAATAACTCCCAAAATGCTTGGAACATGGACATGGAATACTGACAGCCAATTAGTTTTTACACCTTCAGAAGATTGGCCTGCAGGGAAAAAATACACTGTCCTTTTTGCTAACAGTGCCTTTGCGCCTAATGCAAATATGGAAAGTCATAAATTTTCTTTTTCTACCCACCCTTTTAATGCCAAAATTACTGAATTTAAGCTCTATCAAGATCCGGTACATGCTGAGGTAAGAAATGCTGTTGCAACAATAGAGTTCAATTTTCCGGTTAATCCACAAACTTTAGAACAAAATACATCTTTAGCATACCAAACGAAATCAGGTTCCACTGGCGAAAATCTTCCGTTTACTTTTACTTATGATAAAAATAAGCGTGTTGCTTACCTACATTCAGAAACAATAAAAATAGATGATGTAGCCCGCTTTTTACGTTTAACATTAGGTCAAAGCGTTACCTCATCAACAAATTCCGGCCATTTGCTACAGGAACAATCACAAAATTTATTAATTCCAAGCGCCAAAGAATTCCTTAAAGTTCTCTCAACTTCAGCCTCTATTGTTCGCAATGAAAAAGACAGGCCCGAACAAGTTCTGACGGTGGAAACTTCTTTAGGAATAAATGAAAACGACTTTAATAAGTCAGTACATATTTATTTACTGCCTAAAGACCGACCAGCAACCACTGCAGAGGCTGCCAAAGAGAATTATCAATGGCAAAATCCAGGAGAAGTAACACAAACGATTCTGGCTTTAGCAACTCCCTTGGCAAAAGAGCCTATTCCTACAGAACAAAACTACTCAACCTTACATAGCTTTAAATTTAAAACAGAAGCCCCTCGCTACATCTATATTAAAATTGATAAAGGCATGCAGAGCTTCGGCAATTTTACTTTAGGCAATGAATACGTAGCAGTTATTCCTGTGCCTGCAATACCTAAAGAGATCAGTTTTTTACATAAAGGCTCACTTTTGGCTTTAAGTGGTGAGAAAAAACTTTCTGTACTGGTTCGCGGTCTACCTGCAGTCAAGTTTGATTTCGCACGTGTATTGCCTGAAAATATCAATCAATTAGTAACGCAAACTCATGGTGATTTTAATAATCCCTATTTTATTAATCCTACCTTTAATCAACAAAATATCAGTCAAATTTCTTCAGAAATTCAAGAATTTGATATTTCTGATTTAGCCAAACAACAATATACAGCGCTTGATTTCAGCAAGTATTTGACAATGAGCACCAATACTTTGGGGCCACAGGGCTTATTTTTGCTACAAGCTACAGGCTGGGATGTCATCAATAAAACAGCATTGGATGTGAAAGCCAGTCGCATGATATTGATTACTGATATGGCCTTATTAGTAAAAGACAATCAGGATGGCAGCCATGACGTGTTTGTTAATTCGATAACGCAAGGAACCCCAGTTGCCAATGCTACAGTAACCGTTTTAGGTAAAAATGGCTTACCCATTTTATCCCGTATTAGTGATGCCCAGGGCCGCGTTTCGTTCCCGCCTTTAAAAGATTTCATTGATGATCGAGAGCCCACAGTATATTTGTCTCAATTGAACAATGATGTGTCATTTATTCCATTCAATAATGCGAATAGACAGTTAAATTTTTCCAAGTTCGACATTGGCGGTCTTTATACTAGCAATCAAGAATTACACAGTTTAAGCGCGTATCTTTTCTCAGATAGAGGTATATACAGACCTGGAGATACAGTGCATATTGGCATGATTGTCAAACAAGCCTTTGCTCAACCACAACCTGGTGGTTTACCGCTGCAAGCGACTGTGATTGATTCAAGAGGCACAACAATCAAAGATGAGAAAATTACCCTTAATGATCTCGGCTACATGGACCTGGACTTTGCAACCAATGCCAGCTCGCCAACTGGCCAATATATGGTTAATTTGTACTTAGTCAAAGATGGATATCCCCAAAATCTACTGGGCTCTACGACCATTCGTGTTTCTGAATTTTTACCTGATAGAATGAAAATCACTACCAGCTTGTCTCCAAAACCATCTACCGGTTGGAGCTCACCAACTGGATTAAAAGGTGAGGTGACTCTTTGGAACCTATATGGCGCGCCTGCCGTTGATCGAAAAGTTAGTGCTAAAATTTTGTTAGTCCCACAAAAAGTTCAATTCGATAAATATCCTGATTATGTTTTTGTTGATCCCTTGTTGGATCCCAAAAAACCACCCAAAGTCTTCACCGAGACCTTAAATAACGCAAAAACAAATAATAAAGGCGACGCTGAATTTGACTTAAATCTTGACCGTTTTGAAAAAGCGACTTACCAATTGACATTCTTTGCTGAAGGTTTTGAATCAGAAGGTGGTCGTAGTGTAACAAACCAAACTAAAACCTTAATTAGCCCACTACCCTACTTTATCGGATATAAACCGGATGGGGACTTATCCTTCATTAAGCAAAACGCTACCCGCGCTGTTCACTATATTGCGATTAATCCCGAATTAAACCAGCAAGAAGTCAAAGATGTGAAGATACAACTGGTTTCGTTACATCCGGTCACAACGCTTGTTAAAAAAGCAGATGGAACTTATCAATATCAGTCGGTGATTCAATCGACAATAGTGAGCACCACACCATTTAATATCTCCGAGCAAGGTATTGATTACACATTACCAACACAACAGATTGGCGATTTTTCGTTAAGTATTCTTGGAAAAGATAATACAGTACTTAATCAACTAAAATTCAGCGTTGTAGGTGCAAGCCAGCAACCCTTAGCTAAGAATGCCGAGCTATCGATTAAACTCAATAAAGCAGAATATCAAGCAAATGAAGATATAGAAATACAAATTACTGCGCCTTTTACAGGCTCAGGCTTGATTACTATAGAGCGTGATAAGGTTTACGCAGCACAATGGTTCAAAACAGATACTACAAATTCCGTGCAAACTATTCATATTCCCGCTGATTTTCAAGGTGATGGATACATCAACGTTGCATTTATACGTGATTGGAGCTCACCTGAAATATTCATAAGCCCACTTAGTTATAGTGTTGTACCTTTTACGGTAAATCATCAAGGACACAGTATAAAAATTGATCTGCAAACTGCTGCAGTGGCGCGTCCTGGTGAACCGTTTACCATAGATTATCGTACTGATAAGCCTGGGAAAATTATTGTCTTTGCAGTTGATGAAGGGATTCTGCAAGTTGCACGTTACACAACCCCCGATCCTTTATCTTTCTTCTTCCAAAAACATGCTCTTGAAGTACTGACCCAGCAAACAGTGGATCAGATCATGCCTAAATTTATCCAAGATAGAGAGCTTTCTGCGGTCGGAGGTGATAACGGTGAAGAAGGTATGGCAAGTCGCCTCAATCCCTTTAAGCGCAAAACTGAATTACCTGTGGCTTATTGGTCAGGTATTGTTGATGCAGACTCAAACAATCATCAATTAGTATACCAAGTTCCTGATTATTTTAATGGAACATTGCGCGTTATGGCCGTAGCGGTATCATCTGATTCCGTTGGTTCAAAAGAGACCTCTGCTGAAATTCGTGGGGATTTTATTATTAACCCTAACGTTCCGACCTTTGTCGCCCCAGGAGATGAGTTTGAAATATCGGCATCTATTGCAAATAACATTAAGGGCTCAGGAGAACATGCGCTTATAAATATTGATTTGACAGCATCTCCTGAAATCGAAATCACTGGGTCACCAACGCAAATATTAGAAATTGCAGAAGGTCGGGAGCAAACGGTTCATTTTAAATTAAAAGCTAAATCTCTTCTGGGAGCTGCTCAATTGAGCTTCAAAGCCAGTATGGGTGATAAATCAAGTACAATGGGTGCTACACTGAGTGTTAGGCCAGCTGTACCACTTAGCACTTACATCAATAGTGGAAAATCAGACGAAGCTCAGAAAACCTTGGATATTATGCAAACACTATATCCAGAATATCGCAAAGTGAGTGCTACTGTTTCTACTAATCCTATAATTTTGATATTTGGGTTACAACGCTATCTGGATAATTATCCCTATGGTTGTACAGAACAATTAACCAGTAAAGCCCTCCCCTTATTAGTAATGAACAATCAAACTGGTTTTGGTGAAGAAACAAAGCAGGTGCATGAAAAAGTAAACGCGGCCATTCAAATGCTAAGCCAGCGCCAGATGTCTAGTGGTGGTTTTAGTTATTGGCCAGGACTTGGTGACAACCAAGGCAATGATTTTGCAACAGTTTATGCAATGCATTTCCTAACTGAGGCAAGAGCACAAGGATTTAATGTTCCAAATGATTTGTTCTTTAATGGAGTTAACTATCTTAAAACCTTGGCAAGTCAAAATGTATCTGATATGGATGCGGCAAGAGTTCAGGCATATGCCATTTATATTTTAACCCGCAATGAGATTGTTACAACCAATTACCTTTCTAATTTGCAATTGTATCTAGAAAAGGATAAGACCAATGCATGGAAAACGGATATCCTCACAGCCTATATTGCTGCATCTTATCAATTACTACAAAGCCATGATGAAGCAAATCAATTAATTGGCCTGTATAAGCCACAAAATAATCAGGCTTATGTTACTGATTTTTATAATAGTGCCATCGCTGATGCTCAATATTTGTATCTTGTAGCGAAACATTTCCCTAATCTATTACCACAGGTAGGTGATGATTTGCTAAAACGTCTAGTCCAAGCTGTTAATAACGATGAAATCAATACTGTTTTATCTGGATTTACAAGCTTGGCCTTAGGTGCTTACCATTCAAATCAGCCTAATGACGCATCATCAACCTTATCGATGACAAAAATTATGGCTGATAATAAGGAAGTTAATGTCCCAGCATCTAATGCAAACTATCAGAAAGTTGATATTGAACCTGATGTCCAAAAAATACGTTTTAATAACCCGGACAAGAAAACATTTTTCTATCAATTAATGCAATCAGGTTTTAATCAAGAAATCCCCAGCACGCCTTTAAAGCAAGGCTTAGAAATTTTCCGAGAGTTTAGAGACGCCAAAGGAAATGTGATCAACACAACAACCCTGGGAGGCGAAATTGAGGTGCATATTCAAATCCGTGCGGTTGGCCATGATTATTTATCAAACATTGCTATTGAAGATTTGTTACCTGGTGGTTTTGAAGTGGTAACCGACTCTGTAAAAAATAATACAATGGATTTTGTTGATGTACGTGAAGACAGAGTGAATTTCTTTGGTGGAGTTGAATCTGTTGCTAAAGAGATTGTTTATAAAATAAAAGCAGTTAATATTGGAAAATACATTGTTCCGCCAGCCTATGCAGAAGCAATGTATAATCCAAATACGAAAGCACAAGGTGTTTCCTCAGTAATTACGGTTACTGAAGCACCTTAGTACTTAAATTGCTAACCTAATGAAGTTCAAATGTTTTGTAGCCTGGGTGACGGCGTAAGTCATAACCCGGGAAGTTTTGCAGAAAAACGGGTTTCGCTTCGCCTCACCCAGGCTACAAAATCAGCAGTATCTTCAATCAATGCAGATTTTATTGCATTCATAAATGGATCCGTTTAAATTCGAGACTTCTAGCGCGACTGAATGCGACTTGTAAAATAGTTTTATAAATATATGGTGTTTGTTTTATGAATAACTTAAAAAGAGGCATTACCAAGTTTATTTTTATGGGAAGATGGTTACAGCTTCCTTTATATTTAGGCCTTATTTTAGTACTGGCTGTTTATGTATATCGTTTTGTTTATGAATTATTTGAATTAATAGCCCACCTAAATAGTATTGATGATGCCCAGATCATGCTTGGTGTCTTAGACTTAATTGATGTAGTGATGATTGCCAATCTACTTATTATGGTTGTTATGGGAGGATATGAAACTTTTGTTTCTCCTCTTGCCCTTGAGTCACATCCTGATCAACCGGAATGGCTCGATCACCTTGATGCAGGAGCGATGAAAGTAAAGCTTGCTCTTTCATTAATTGGAATATCATCAATCCACCTATTGAGAACATTTATAGATCCCAATAAGCTCAGTAACTACTCTGTAATGTGGCAAGTGATCATTCATTTAACACTACTTGTTTCAGCATTAGCGATTGCATTTACCAATAAAATGCTTACAAAGAGCAAAACACATTAAAAGTATATGTTGCAAACAGTATTTAGAAGAAGAAATAAAAAGTAATCGTAGTCTCGTGTAACACCGAAATTACACACATATTATTAACTCCTTATATGATGAAAGAGCATTATAAAGTAATGATTCTTTCATTTTTGCATCATGTTTCGCTGAGTCGAACCAGAAAAAACATGCTGAAAATAATTTTCAGCTTCCTTTTTTGGAACATACACTGAACTGACTTTTCCAGTCTCTTCCTCATCAAAAAAACATTAATAGAAGAGTAAACTGTTGAGAGACACGGTGTGTTACTAGTTGAGGCGTTGCGATAATCCCCCCTACTTCGAATATTTTTCCCTCGGGGTTTGAGAGATAATAAAGGGAAATGTTTCGATATCAAAATAACAATCTAACATAGGAAGTATTTCTCCATAAATGACTTATTATTTGATCATCAAACATCGTCACTACATGGAGTTCTAGGCGTAAACCGTCCAAATTTCATCACGTCATGGCTAATAACTGCGCAACAGGGACAATTAAACTAAGATGTTTGGTTTATGAGAGCTCTGAACACATAAGACCCAAGCATTTGATTTTTTTTGTAAATTATATTAAACATATTACATTATTTGTTGTTTTCTATTGCAAATATCCTTCATTAGCCATTCTTAAGGACTAGAAATGCTAAACAAAATCCAAGTCTTCTCTTTGTTAATCACAATGATATTTTTTTCTGCCGTATCAGCAAAAAGTTATAGAGTGCCCGCAACAGAAGAAACCGTAACTCTAGGTCTTTATACCCTAGATAAGCAGCCTGTGGTTAAAGTTCACTCTGGGGATTCAGTGTCTCTAGAAACTTGGAACAGTTGCTTGCATGAAATGGTCTATAATAAGACAACTCCTGCTGAAGTTGCAAAGTTTTATACCCAATATGACATTCAAAATAGGCGCGGGATGCATAGCTTAACCGGCCCTGTTTACATTGAAGAAGCTGAGCCAGGAGATGTACTTGAAATTCGAATATTAGATATAAAATTGAATGATTTTGGCTATAATTTTTTAAGCCCTACAGCAGGGATCTTATCGGAATTTACCCAACCCCGAATTATGTATTTTAAATACAATCAAGAAAAGAACGCTACTGAATTCAAGAAAGGACTCTGCTTACATTTAAAACCGTTTCCAGGGGTTGTTGCTGTAGCTCCTCCTCAAGATTGGCCTGATGGCTGGCCTGTAAATTTAGAATCACACATGGGGCAACCGGTTCCAGGACAATTTAATTCCGTTCCGCCAGGTCCTTTTGGAGGCAACTTGGATGAACCAAGCTTGCAAGTTGGTTCCATACTGTATTTACCTGTTTTTCAAAAAGGTGCTCTCGTTTGGACCGGTGATTCACATGCAATGCAAAGTAATGGTGAGATTGACGTTACAGCCCTTGAAACCTCTTATCAAGGTATCACCCTGCAATTTATTGTCAGAAAAGATCTAAAAGCCGAAGGTGTATTTGATAAATCAAAACGCAATGGTAACAGTTTGTTCACTTGGCCAATTGTTGAAAACTCGAAAGAATGGATTGTTATGGGATTGAATCAGGATCTTCTTGAAGCTATGCAGCTTGCCTCTAGGAATGCAATTGAATTTTTAGTGAGCACTCAAGGATTTTCTCCACAAGAAAGTTATCAATTTTTAAGCATGGTAGGTAATTTCGACATTCCTGAAGCAGTCAATACCATTAAAAACGTAGCCGTACATATTCCTAAAGAATCCTTCAAAAATCTGGGCAAGATGAAAACACTTTCTGCTGAGGGTAAATTCCCTCTCATGCCAAAGATTGATGAAAATGTAAGCTGCCCGCCTCAAGAAGGTAAAATTATTCAATAACCATTAGGTGAAATAATGAAAAAGATCTTCATTTTTTTGTGCTTAAGCTATATGACTTCAAGTGTCTTCGCCAACAGCATTATGCTTGACAATAAAACAAATTACCCACAGAAAAATAAATTCGGAAAAATCGCAGTACAATGGGTATCTTCAGTCAAAGAAGTACAAAAAGCGAATCAAAGCATGCTTAATGATGCAACATTAAACGCAAACTCTTTAATGATACTCGCCAAAAAAGGAAAAATTAAGCTCATCTCACCAAATAATGCCCGATACTTTAGAGTAATAGCGTGGTCAAATGATAAAGAAAAACCAGACTTACTTACGAATTGGGTAGATATTATTCCCAATAAAACCTATGTTGTGAATCAAAATCAACTTGTACCAAGGATACTCATGTCTGGAGCAGGTTGCTAAAAGGTTGATTAGGCAAAAGACTCGCTGCGGCCGATTATTACCTCAGCCACAGCGATAGTCATGGAACGAAAAGTAAAATGATAAATCGTATCTTCTTTTTTATTCTGTTGGTTACGCTTAATAGCGTTTATGCAGAGGCAATTAACCCCCCTAAAAAATCAACACATAAAGTACCCCCAAAACCCACGAGTATCAGCTCAAACCCTGCAGCTGTTAATGTTCCTACCGGCACAGGAACAATCCAACGTTCTATAGAAGAAAAACTTGGTATTGAAAATAATCATGGAATTATGATCCAGGGTGCCTGGATAGGAGATACGAATGATTTATTTTCTGGTGGCATAACTGATGCTGAACGCATCACATCAAACAGTGTGTTGTTGGTCGATTTAACCATTAATATGGAGCAATTTAATGGATGGCGTGGTGGTCTATTTAGTGCTCAATTTTTACAGCAAAATGCGCAAAACACAAATGCGCAAGCCGGTCTTTTTCAAGGATATAACTCATTACCCGATGTATATCCTTTTAATCGTTCAGAACTTTATGCGCTCTGGTATCGGCAAGCACTTTTTGATGATAAACTTTTTGTTCGTATTGGGAAAACAATTACTACACTTGATTTTAATAACGTAATCAAGCCTGTTCCTCTAAGCTCTGGTGAACCTAATATACCAGCAGTAAGCAGTTTGATTTACACCCCTATTTTTATCAATCCAGCCGTAGATGGAGTTATGCCTGGCTATACAAATTCTGCTTATGGGCTCACCTTGAATTTTACGCCCGTGAAGCGATGGTATCTTACTTATGGTATTTATGATGGCAATTTAGCTAGCGGTAAACAAACCGGTTTAACTGGACCAACATTTAATGGAAATTACTTTCAAGTTGCTGAAACAGGTGGAGCATGGGTTTTAGGAAAAAAACCTGGAACCGCTGGAATTGGAGTATGGCATCAAACAGGACTTATTCGCCAGCATAATCTTAGCGAAAAGGATGCCACAGGTGCTTATCTATTCGGATCACAACGTTTATGGTATCGTCATCCGGGATACGATATTAGTGGTATTTCGGCTTTTTACCAATTAAGTATTAATAACTCCAGTGTCTTACCTATGAACAAATCTATTGGCGCAGGTTTAACTGCATTTGGTTTAATCCCCAATCGAGAAACTGATTCGCTAGGTTTTGGTTTTTCACTAGCATGGTTGAATCACCACAGTACTGATAGACCAACTGAATTAATGTACCAAATTTACTATCAAGCCCAAATAATATCAAATATTTATTTAGAACCAGCTCTTTCCTATATCCCGACCCCAGGACAAAGCTCTAGTTTACCACCTGCATTTGCAGGCACAATAAGAGCGATTATCTTAGCTTGAATAATTGAGTTAAATTACAGTTCTGGAGCGAAAGCGAATTATAGTTTATTTATTAAATCATAAGCTCTAGAAATTCCATTTGACTGTTATACGATCATTTATGAGCTTGCTTTTTCCGTAATTATCAGTTCATGAATGTATTACTATCAAATACTTTCTGATATAGCTCCTAATTCGCTTTTGCTCCAGATCTGTAATTTACCCCAGAATTAGATAGTATTTTAAAAGGTTTTTTTATTATTAATAACTCTCCATCATCGAAATGAAGAGAAAGATTAAATAAACGACGGGCTTCCAGATGTGGTTGCTTTAAATCATCTTTATACTTAATTGATTTTTTTATTTTTATTTAATGCTCGTAATATTTTTGATAAATAGCGGTATAAGTTCCATCATGCTCCATCTGAAGAATTGCTTTATTTATTTCCTCAATTAATGGCGCTTTGTCAGCAAGGCCAATTATGCCATATCCATTACCTAAAGGGAGATCGTGCCCTATTGCTTTTACATTGAAAATATTGTTACTGGTTATATTATGAGCAATGGCATGATTTAAAACAATAACATCAATTTTATTTTCTGCTAAATCAGAGAAGAGATCGGGTGTGCTGTCATAAGGAATAATTTGATTATGTTTACCATAAGGAGACTTGAGCAACAGGCCATAAAAAGTATTCTTATTTACACCAATTTTCTTATTTTTTATGTCTGCTATTTTATTAATGGAACTGTTTTTTAGTGTAATAAACTGAAATTTACTGGTCGCATAAGGAATGCTAAAAGCATATTGCTTTAGATGATATGGTGTATAAGGGCTAGCCAAAATGAGTAAATCAACTTTACCACTATCTAATAAATCAAATTGATCATTAAGAGTTACTTCACTGTAGCTACAAGTGTTTTTAATCCTTTTACAAATATTATCCATGAGATCAATGCAAAAACCAAAATAATGTGAGCCTTGGGCTGTAGTGACTTTTTCAACAATAGGCGGTCCTGAAACACCTAAACCAATCTTCAATGGACTGCTAAAAGATAGGTTACTGATAAACCAGAAAAGGATGAATACGACTCTATGTCCTCTTTTTTGTATTCTAATAAATTCCATTTTATTTTGAGTTATTTACTTTGGATTTTCTTAAAATTTAGGGAGTAATCCGCATTTTGTCAAATTACTCCGCATCTCTTCAGTCTATTAGAGGAACTGCAATATAGGGGCGCGTCTTAATGTTAGTTTTTGAGAGTCTGTAAGCTTCATATATCATTTGCTTTTCCTGATCATTATCAGGATGTCCTATTTTGAGTGAATGTGCTCCATCAATATCATTTATTACTAATTGAAAACCTAACTGCATTTAATACTCCTTACAAAGCCAACCCCCCCCTTCTGTTTAAACATAGCCAAATAAATTGAATGTTGTATGATTTGTTGGCATTTTATTTCCCATAATTCAAATAATAGAATGCAGGTAGTTAGTAGAGTAAAAATGCAACCAAAATTGAATTTTAAGTCTTTTGGCAAAAAAAAGTCTGAATGCATCATGTATTTTGTTTGAAAGCTATTGCTCATAACTAGATTGATGAGTTATTTATAATCCATAATTGAACATATTTTGATCATATTTTAATATTTTGTTAATATTTGCCTAGTATAATACCAAAGAAAGTGATTTTAAAATTGGTATGGATGCCTCGTATAAATTAAAAATATGAGGTTAAAAATGTACTCTAAAGATAAAGAACAACAACCTAAGCCACAGCAAGCTAAAACAGAATACCAAATTGGTGTTTGTGTCAAAGAAACCAATCAAGAAAATGGTCCAGGGCATGTAACAGCTATGCTTATTAAGAAAAAAGAAGGCCAAACACAAATTCATACCACGAGTTTTTATCCTGGCTTGCTCGGAAGTATTGTTAATGGATTATCATTCGGATCAATTCCTGTATTAGGACAACTTGCTAAAGATCATGTCCAAGATGTACAGGAAGCAGATCATGTTTTGATTACCTCAGTACCTGAAGAACAATTTAAAAAAGCGGTAGAAGGATATACTGAATTTAGTGAAGATGTAAAAAGTGGACATCGACTTTACTCCGTTTTTGGTAAAGCCAACCCATTAGCTCAGGGATTCAAAAAGATAGTTAAAGGAGCTAGTGGCGCGCAATTAGTAGTGGAAAAACATAAACAAGAAATGGGCTGCTATCCTCCTGAAGATATGTGTGGTATCCATGTATTTGATAACGACCACCCTAAAGTTCCAAAGATGCGTGTGGATAACTGCGCTAGTTCTGTAACCCATATCCTCCAAAGTGCAGGTTATAGCTTTGATAATCCCACAATACCAACCTTTTTTACCTCAGAGCTGACAAAACACGGCTTTGCTAAAGTAGATAAAGACGAGTTTATGAAAGAACATTGCAGTGACCACAAGATGTAATATCAAACCGAGTTCACCCTATTTAGAGTTAAATAGGGTGAGCAACAAATAGACACTTGATTTAAAATTTAATACCTGCCTATAATCCCTTTACTGTAAAGGTTATTTCGCTAAATATAAAAGGATTGTCATGTTTGCACGCCTAAGATCTATAATACACGGTGTCACGAATACTTCCTCCTCTAATTCAGCTTTAGATGTGGAAAGTAGTCCTGTTAATTTAAAAGCTACTGCGCCATCAAAAGAAAGCGAACCTTCTGATACCCCAAAAAACACTTGGGTATTTATTTGGGATATGACAGCAGAAAAAGTAGGTCATGCTGCAATACAAACAGGCGGTTCCCGGCCAAAAAAGAAAGCTAAAGATCCTGGATTGTATATAAGTATTCATCCTTATGGTGTCCCCTCCACAGGTTTAACTTCAATACTCCCTTTACCAGCACACCTTGCTACCAATTTATCTGAAGATATGGAAACATTAGGTGCATCTGAAAATACAGGTGCCTTTGATATGGACCAACCGTTGGTAAAACCAAACCATGATGCAAAGCCACTACCTCCCGACCATATTTATCATTTTAAAAATTTAAATACCCACATGATGAGTCAGCATATTCAAGAAATTCAAAAAAAAGTAGAAACTGGTGAAGTCGGCTATCAACTGTTTCCAAATGTAAATCTACTTGGTTTTTTTAGAGACAGCTCAGCATTTGTCTCCCAAGACCCAATTGATGTTGAAATGCACCGCAGAGCATCTAAAAAAAGAACAAATAGTAACCAGGTGTATAATTGCACGACACTTGTAAGTGATGTTTTGAATCAAGGCGGATTGCCAATCAGCCGCTCTCTTATAAAACCCTGGGGAATTACTCCAAATGGTTTATCATCTGAAATAAAAGATTCAGAAGAAATAAGCAGTCAAGGCCCCCAAATTTAACATTGTATATAATTCATTTATCGGGTTTTCAGCACATTTGCGCTGAAAACCTTTATAAAAAGTCCATAGTGTAAATCCATCATTCGCTTTTTTTATTGTTGCAATTTTAATTTTGATACATCGTAAATAGTAATTGGTGACTCGATTCCCTTAACTTTTACGCGAAGATGACCATTGATTTCAATGTCCTTTGCAACTTCATTATATGTGGATTCGGAAATTAATATCTGTCCGCCAAGACTGAGATCTTGAATTCGTGAGGATAAATTAACTGATGAACCTATCGCACTATACTGCATCCGTTTCTTGGATCCCACATTACCTACTACAGCAATCCCCGTATTAATTCCTATACCCATCTCTAAATGAGGCAAATTTTTCTTTTGATTGGATTGATTCAGTTTCTTGAGAACCTTCTGCATTTCCAAAGCACAGGCTATCGCGCGTTGTGAATCATCTCCGGAGGAATATGGAGCACCAAAAATAACCATAATGGCATCTCCAATAAACGCATCAACAGTACCTTGATGCTTTTCTATTACTGGGACCATTTTACTAAAATAGTTATTTAAAAGAGAAACCAGCGCTTCACCAGGAATTGATTCAGACAAGGGTGTAAAATTTCTTAAATCACTAAACATGATGGTTATTTTATGTTCGTATCCACCTAATCTTTGGTGATGAGGAGATTCAAGAATTGTGTTTACTACATCATCAGACATATAAAAGCTAAATACTTTGCGAATTAACTTATTACGTACCTCGAGTTGGTTTTTTACTTTTTGTAATAAGTAGTTCGATTTACGAAGGCTTAACTCATCTTTGGCTATATGCGCTAAATTTAATAAAAGCTCCAGTTGTTTGTCATCCAATTCTTTTGGAGAGGTATCAGCCAAACAAAATGTACCTACGTTATAACCTTGTGGATCAGTCAAAGGAACGCCTGCATAAAAGCGAATAAAAGGATCTTTTTGTACCAAAGGACTATTAGCAAATCGTTCGTCAACAAGGGCATCATTAATAATTAATGGTTCATGTTTTTGTATGGTCACATTACAAAAGGAAATGCTTCTTGGCGTTTGTTTCGCTTGTAAACCATGTCGTGCTTTAAACCACTGTCTTTTATCATCAAGAAAGGCAATATAACAAATTGGAATATTAAAAAAATTAATGGCAAGACGTATCAATCGGTCATAACTTTCCTCAGGAACTGTATCCATAATCCTTAATGATTGAAGTGCATCAAGCCGTTTATTTTCAAACGATTGGGTTGTTTCTATTTCTTTCACTTTCGTTGCCATAATAACTCTCTGATTACAGTCCCTAAGATTTAGACGATTTCAGTTCTCCATATAATCATTATAGATTAAATATTTACCACAATTTTTGCATCAGAATAATTCATGATACTATCATCTCAAATCTTATTTTTGGCCTATAAAATGTTCACTATTAAAAATAAACCTGAGCAAAGACAATTAAGGAAAGTGGATGAACATGGTGAATATGCGCCATTTCCGGGTGTCACAGTGGTATCCGCATGCTATCCTGAACAAAAGGAGTTTTGTGAAGCAATTTATCAAGTCTTAAAGAGTAGTCCATTGATTATGCATTATTTTTCCCCGCTACCTGCTCATAGTTATCATATGACCACTATGAGTTTAGAAACAGAGCAGCAAGTTGGAGCCTCTTGGAATCAATTTATTACTAAAAACCTGCCTCATTACAAAAAAATAAACCAAACCCTTCAAAAAAATCCTATTTATCCATCAATTGAAAAAATGCAAGTCAACGTTGATTGGTGCATTTCATTAAGTTTATTTTTGCCCAAAAAGCATGTAGCGCAAATTGAGGAAATGGCTGAAGCGTTAAATATCGAAGAAACGATACCTCCGGTTTTCCACTTTACTTTGGCCTATCCTCGACCCAATAGAAAAATATCTAAAGAAGTTTCGGAGCGAATTATTAAGGAACTTAATGGCGTTATTGAAAAAACAGCAGTTCCATTTGAAATTGCCGAAGCCAAACTATGCTATTTTAATGACATGACTGCCTTTCTTCCTTGGGATGCAGAAAATAATCCATTTCTTCAATCGAAAAAGCATCTAACTGACTTCATGCAAACTGACGAAACACGCTCAGATTCATTACAAAGCGAATATCTCCATGAAACGACTCTTTCGACAAAACCATCATTTCTGTTGAAATAAAAAAATTGATCTTATATTGTTGCTCCTTATGCCATGAATTGTGAGCGTTCACGAGCACGCCATACAAGGATCCTTCTGCTTTCGGTTGACGTATTTCAGTGTGTGCTTACCATGAATTAGGGAGTTTTCATGAAAAATCATTCCGGGATATTTAGGTTAAGTGATTATGAGGTACTTGATTACCTTATAAAACATGTAGATTTGGAGATTGATCTTTCTAAGAAGCCTGTCCAGTCCAAAGCCATATTAACGATTGCCCCCAACCCTAAGTCCTCATCTCACTCTGTTGATCTCGAGTTAGATGGTGAAAATATGATCTTAGAATCGATTATTCTCGATGGTAAAAAACTATCTCGAGAAAAGTATGAAGTAACAAAAAACTCTTTAATTATCAAAAGTATTCCAAAAGATCGAGTATTTACGCTTGAAACAATAACACGTTTGGGTGAGAACACCGATTTGTTCGGCTTATATGAAACAGAAGGAACTGTACTGGTTAAAGCCGAAACAGAAGGACTTCGTCGCGTCCTTTTTTGCCATGATAGGCCAGATAATCTAGCGACCTACAAAACAACCATTATTGCCAAAAAAGAAAACTATCCTGTATTACTCTCAAATGGGGCACTCATTGAACAAAAAGACATTGAGAACGGATTACACTGTGCAACATGGCTAGATGAAGTTCCTAAACCCAGTTATCTTTTTGCATTGGTCGCTGGAAAGCTACAAAAGTCAGTAGCTTATTTCAAAACACGCTCTCAACGTGAATTACCGATTGAGTTTTATGTGCCGCCCGCAGCAACTGTAAAATGTGATTTTGCTAAAGAAGTTTTAAAAGAAGCAATGCGTTGGGAAGAAGAGATCTTTGATTTGGAATGTGAGTTATCACAACATATGGTTGCTGGCGTTGATAAATATGCATCTGGCGCTTCTGAACCGACAGGCTTAAATTTATTTAATACCGCAAATTTATTTGCTACACCCGAAACGCGAACTGACGCTGATTTTTTACGCGTCTTAGAGGTAGTTGCTCATGAATATTTCCATTATTGGTCAGGCGATCGGGTAACTATCCGTGAATGGTTTAACTTGCCATTTAAAGAAGGACTGACTACGTTTAGAGCTGCAATGTTTCGAGAGCGTTTATTTGGTACCGACTTAATCCGGATGTTGGATGGGAAAAATTTTGATGAACGTGCCCCACGACAAAATACCTATACGAATGTAAGAAGTCTCTATACCGCTGCTGCTTATGAAAAAAGTGCCGATATTTTCCGGATGATAATGCTTTTTCTTGGCGAAAAAACTTTTTATCAGGGAATGACCCAATTTTTAAAAAGCAATGATGGTGGTGCTGTGACATTGGAAGATGTATTGGCGTCACTAAATAAATCAACGCGAAAAGATATGAGCCCTTTCTTGAATTGGTTTACTGAAGCAGGTATTCCTCAATTAATGGTCACTGACGAATATGAGCAAAGAACAAAGCGTTATACTTTAAAATTTAAAACCACAGATGGAAAAGGTAGACCTATACCTGTTGTTGTTGGATTACTCGATAAAAACGGTAACGAGATTCAGGGTGATGCAACAATCATAGTCGATAAGCCGGAGATGGCGTTTCATTTCGATAACATTGATTTACATCCTACTCCATCTTTATTACGTAGTTTTTCAGCTCCTGTGCAACTCGAATTTGCATACAACAAAGAACAGTTGCTTCTCTTAATGCAGCATGACAGCAATTTATATAATCGATGCGAGGCGGCAAACAAACTAATGACACAAATGGTAAGTGATTATTGTGCAGGCATCTCCCTTGTATTTACTCCTGAACTTTTTAATGCATATCGAAAGCTAATTAGTGAGGCCCATAGTTCATTAAATTATTGGGTATTTGCTGAGCTCATATCTATACCTACGGAAGAAACTTTATTTTCTAATCTGCAAAACCAAGATTTTGGGAAAATTACAGAAGCACGCCAACTTATTCAGAGGCAGATTGCAAAAAAATTAAAGGAAGATATAGTTTTGATGCAAAAAAGTTTGGATAAAATACCTGCATCCAACAAATCGCCGTTTCAAACGTTTGATATCATTTCTGCTGGTGCACGCCGCTTACAGCATGTTTGCCACTCATATCTGCTTTTAATACAGCCTGAAAAAACTGAGAGCGCATTAGTTGAGCAATTCAATAACTCTTTAGGTAAAAACATGACCGACTGCATTTCTGCACTTAGCTTGCTTTTAAATAATAACAGCAGTCAATCAAGCAAATTGTTGGAGCGCTTTTATGATTACTGGCAAGGTGATGCAGGCGCTGTTAATTATTGGTTTAACGTGCAGGCAGCAGCGCATTCAGTACATGTCGTGAAGTTAGTGGAGCAATTGACGTCCCACCGTGCTTTTGATTTGTCTAATCCAAATAAAGTATATGCTTTGTTGGGAACATTCATTAAAAATCCTTATGGGTTCCATGCCATTTCAGGAAAAGGCTATCAACTTATCGTCGATGTCATTCTAAAATTAGAAAAAATAAATCCAACATTAGCCGCTAATTTGGCCGAAAAATTCAATGATTGGGATAAATATGACGAAAAAAAACAACAACTGATGTTAAGCCATTTAGAGTTCCTTAGCACAAATGCAACAACTGCTGATGTAAGAAACATGACAAAAAAAGGGTTAGACAAGAAGAAGCATGATTCATCGCCTCCAGTAACCTGATTGCTTGCAACCGGGTTATAGCGTAGAAGCGTAAGTTGATCCTCGACCCAACAACAGAAAGTAATTAGTTAATATGTATGGAAATAAACGATTAGTTTTGTTGATTACGCAAAGGCGCACACACGTTTACGTAATGCGCGCCATTTTATGCGTTATCATTTTAAAAGAATCTCTGCGCAACATTCAGGCGCAGTTTTCCCATCCAGACCCAGTTCTTCTTTGCTTCGAGCCATCTGCCGACTTTCTCCAAAAAATGTCGAAAGGTTGCTGGAAAAATATTGGTTTGGAAGATACGGTTTACCAAAGTGGGTATAAGATGCCTTCCCTTCTAATACTCCTTGGTTTAATAACGCCCCGGGAACTGCTTGGGCCACACGATCAGCCGCGGCGGCCGCCTCATTGCCACTGACATTTGCCCGTATAAAAACATGTTCAAATTCGGCACTAGTAGCAGTTAATTCAGGTTTTTTAAGCTTTGCAAATAAAGTGTCCGTTAAAATGATTTTAAATTGGCTTTTACATGCATCTTGATGTTTTTTATACACCTTGAGTAGTTCAATTAAATAGGCATCAAGATCTTCAATTCCAGGATGAAGACCGAGACGCACCTCTACAGTAGGATGCTTCGGCAGCTCTGCAAGTAAACTATTTAAAAAAGTACTATCAATTGCCACAGGCTGAGTGGTACTGCTGACAAAAGCCAATGATTTTCCTTCTCCTACCTGTAAGGCTTTTTGTGTTTTATCTGACAGTTCTTGTTCTGCCTTTAAGCTCAGTACACGTTCTGCATCACTCATTGGAGGTTTTGTGGTGAAAGCATTGTCGATACTCAGATGTCCAACTGTATGTACTTTGCTTTTGTCGACACATGCGAAGTCAGTTATTGCCTGCTGCAATGGTAAAGCCCATTGAATATTTTGCTTATTTTTTAAAGTGGGTAAATGATCCCATAAATTATGAGCGTCTGGCTTAAACATAAACTCATAAGCCATTAGCACAGGTATACCTTCTAATGCTGCTGCAATTTGAAACGGAATGTTACTGCTAACAGAAGGGACACCACAATATGCGCGCTCAATTTTCTCTTTTTGTATGTATTTTATTATCTTATTGAGTTGTTCTTCACTGCAGGAGCCTATTGGGAAAGAGTTATTTTCAGTATTTAGTAGTTCTGGCAATGATATTTTAGCCGACATTAACGTTGAGTTAAAACCAGCCACGCGATCTTGAGCCGTTTTAGTTAATGAAATAAGTAAAACCTCATGTTTACCACGAAGTTCTAACGCCCTAATCGTGTTTAACGCTAAATCAGTATCCCCAGCACTACTAATAAAAAAAGCGAGTTTCATAAGAAATAGAACCAACTATTATAACAATAAAAAAAAAAATCATATCAAAAAACAGCGTCAAAGTCTTTATTGTCAACAATATGAGGAATATTAGATGGCACTTTTTATGAAATTCAGTGAGTGCTAATTGTCACTCAATTTTCTTTAAAAAACCTAGGGCTTGCGCAATTTTTTTGTTTACAAAACGTTTAGGTAATCTGAGTGGCACTATCCAATCTAGAAAGAGATTAGGAACCAAAACATAACTTGCTTTGGGATGTGCGCTAGATAAAATCTTATATGCCAACTTCCCCACTTTTTTTGCGGGCAAAGCAGATTGTTCTACTTTATGATAAATATAATTTCTGAATTGGTGCAGAGGCTTCGCATAAATAGATTGGCTCAATTTATCTTCACTGACTTGATCTTCATTTTTATGCCAAATCGGAGTATTTACCATTCCAGGCCTAATCAGCACTACATCAACACCATAAATCATCAACTCAACACGCAATGTATCTGAAAATGCTTCTATCCCGTATTTTGAAATGGAATAAGGTCCAAAAAAAGGTCTACAGATTTTACCTGATATAGAGCCAATATTTATGATTTTTCCGGGCTCTCCCTTCAAGGTTTTATCAGCACCAAGCAAAGAAATAAATGCTTGAGTTACCTGTATTTGTCCAATAACATTCACTTCAAATTGCCGCCGAAACTCTTCTAGCGGTGTTTCTATTAAAGGACCAACAACAGCAACTCCCGCGTTATTAATTAATCCCCAAAGTTTTTCGCCTTGTAATTGTTTCTGCACCTCTTCTACTGCCTTTTTAACTGCAATCTCATCAGTTATATCAAATATAAGCGGAAAAAAAAGTGCCCCTAGCTCATCAGTTATGCGTAAAGCATCTTGTTCATTGCGTACGCTTCCAAAAACCTTAATATCCTGACTCACTAACTCTTGAGCTATGGCATACCCAATTCCAGATGAGACACCAGTAACAACTACAGATCGCATGTTTTGCTCCTTTACCTATCTTATTTAAATGATTAGTGGAGGAGATTTAAGCTCCTTGTTTTTTTATCAAATAAATATCTGTATGTTGTAAGCACCCTACTTTTATACATCAAACCAATTTTTTCCATTTGATGATGCATTTTGGGATTAAAATCACCAATCCATTTCATTTCATACTCTGTGTACTGCGATTTTGGTGACTGAAGAATGCCCTCTAATAACTTATAACTTAAATAAACAGTAATACCTGTTTTTTGAAATTCGGGGATAATGGCATGAATCATACCAATTACTTTATTACAGGGTTTGAAATGTTTCAAACATAAAAGCTTTGCAATTTGTAAAAAGCCAAACTTTCCATTTAAATACTTAATGAATTGATTTAAATCAGGAATAGAAAATAATACAGCGATAGGCCGCTCATGATGATAAGCTAATAAAACAGTTTGATTATCACTAAAAAGAAACATTTTTTTTAGCAAATCAAATACGAGCTCAGACTCAGCCTCACCGCTCAAACCCTGAGTGAACTTACCTGCATAAAGCATTTCTTTAAAATCACATGAAAATTTTTTAAAGTTATTTTTATCAATGTACTGAATAGAAAACTCTGGATTATTTTCATACCTTGAATGAATCTTGTACCAGATTGGTTTTAAAGAGCTGCTCAACGTAATGTTATAACATAGTTGATTATAGAACTCTTCAAATCCATAAGCCTCAAATAACTCTTGATAATAAGGTAAATTATAATTCATGAGGTACAATGGATTTTGAAAGCCTTCAACAAGCAATCCCCACCATCGATCCTGTTCTCCAAAATTTATCGGTCCATCCATTGCTACAATCCCTTGTAATTGAAGCCAGTCTTTTGCAGCGTCAAAAAGAATTTTTGCAGCTTGATGATCGTAAATGCAGTCAAAAAAGCCTATTCCACCTACTAAAAAGTTATCCGCAATAATTTGATAACGTAAGTTAATAAAGGCCGCAATCCGCCCAATTAGCACACCCTGCGCATCACGTAATATCCAACGTTGAATCCATCCATGTCTAAATGTTTTATTTCGCAGCGGATCAAATACATCATTAATGTCCTTATTCAAAGGACGAATATAATCAGAGCTATTTTTATTTATTATCACATTCACCAGAATAAAATCCTTGGCATCTTGAGGTGTTTCGACAATAGCTAACTTAAATTGACCCACGACTATCCCCTTTTAAAAAAGAGCATTCGGATCGATAGGTTCTTGTGATTGAAATAAAAAAAACATAGATGCTTGATATTAATTTACAGACTTTTTTTGCTGCAAAAAATATAAATTGAATCACTTTAAAAACAGAATGCAGGCATTCTGTGAATATATTTTTCATCACATGCCCATTCATTTCATATAAAATCAGTATAGTTGATATTTATCGATTTGCTATTCGAAAACGTTCAAGGAATACGTAGACATAGAACGGAGATGACAGGCTCGTGTATTTGAAGAAAAGGGGAAATTCCGCGCGAAAAATCGAGCCCTATGCGAGCTCGATCTTATACTTTTGTAATTTTTTAATTTTTTATTCATGTTCCGGGTGTACTACAAATATGCCTGGTGCATTCCTCAGGTACTCGTTGTAATCCATTCCATAACCAAAGATATAATGGTCCTCAACTTGTAAGCCCACGAAATCGGCCTGTTGTAAACCATTTACAACACGCTTTCTATATTTATCAACTAAAACAGCACTGTATACTTTTTCTGCTCCAAGCTTTTGTATTTCATCAATAATGGCTGCTAGTGTGACGCCACCATCGAGAATATCATCAACCACAAGCACAGTTCTTCCCTTTAAATTAGTCGAGGGCTTTGCTTTCCAAACGATATCTCCACCTGTAATTTCACCCCGATAGCGAGTTGCATGTACGTAGTCTACCTCTAATGGAAAGTCCAAGCGTGGCAATAAATTACCTAAAAGAACCAAGCCCCCAACCATAACACAAACAAGCACTGGATTTTGATCTTGCAATTCACGGTGTATATTTATTGCCATTCGATCAAGAGCGGCTTCAACCTCATTCGTAGTAAACAAGCAAGATGATTTCTCGTAAACTTCTTTAATTTTATCTGGAATAGTCATTATGAGTCCTCAGGACAAAGAGTGAGATATAAAGGAACTTTCATTTAATCTTTTATTTTTCCCGTACCAGGAAAAGGGCTAACTTTACCTCCATGACCTGGATTATCTTTAACTTTAGCTGTTCCTTGTTTTGTAACTTCATCAATACGATAAATCGAATGCATGGGAATAAATGTTCGTTTAACACCATTAAACTCAATCTTTAAGCGTTCTTCTGAAGGGTCAACAACCAATGAAGTTTGTTCACCAAACACCAGTTCTTCAACTTCGAGAAACCCAAACATTTCACTTTCTTTAACAGAGCGTGCGTAAATTTCATAAATTGCTTCTTGATTAGCAAAAGTGATTCTGAATATTGTTTTCTTATGCATAAAATTAACCTGTTCTTATGACAAAGCGAAGTATACAAAAATAAGTGGACTCTATTCAAATTAAATTAGCATGAGTTAAATGATTGTAACTCGCATTTCATGCTATAACTGCTAATCTTTAAACTATTAAGGTTCATATTGAGGAAGGTATTATGGCACAAAATAAGTATGACCAAAAACCTATTCAATTAGGTGACATGATTTTTTTCCAAAATCTGGTTCCAGGAAAACAGCAATCACCTTTAATAGATCATTATCGCTCAAACGTTCTTAATGCAGAAAAAGACGAGCACATGAAACAGCAACGAGAAGCTTTACTCATGGAGTATCCTCCTATTCTTTCTTTTCACAATGATCAACAGAAAAAAGAATTTTATGATGAAGAGGCCAAATGTAGAAAACAATTTTGCTGTGGCGCATTAAATCCATTAACTGCTGCATTTATAAATGATATTGCTTTTTCTCCTAAAGATGACTACGTGTTTTCTTCGGGCAATGGTCAATTTTATACTGGGAGTCAAAAGGCAATAGGCAACGCAATAAAAGGAGATATCAGTCAAGCACCTTTTGGCAGTACAAGTCAACAAGAATTGATGAGTGACTTAAAAGCATTTGATGATACTGTGGCTCAAAGAGGTCAATCGACTACTACCTTTGATAGCGATTCGCCGGCATTAGCAGAAATAAAAAGTCCCAATCCATTTAATATAATACCTAAACCCAAGGATCAGCAATAAAATATTATGTAATTTTATCTAATTGGCGCGCACTACGGTTTTGAGAAGAAAAAATAACAGGCTGCAATGTGTCTTGATAATCTTTTATCGGCTCTTCAGCAGGTTTAAAGTGTAAATTAGGTTCGATTACTTGATATTTTTGGGCAATATAACAATAAAAGCCTGAAGGAAAAGGCCAAAGCATCTTGCCTATTTCGTCCAAAAAAGTAAATTTTTTGATTAATGATGGACTATTAACTGGTGGTATATAACAAAAATTACTTAGAGAATGCTGCCTATACCCTCTTTGTAAAAAAATACGATTTAAGTTAAATGGAGTTCGCATTTTAACTTTTTGATCACTATAACAGTGTAATAAGCCAGTTTTTATTGCCCCACCCCACAAACTCCACGGGTTAATGCTTAATAAAATGACGAACCCCATAGGATTAAGAATACGGTCAATTTCATCGATCAAACTAAAACTATTAGCGAATGGCTCAAGTGTAAGCGGTACAATAATACAATCAACACTATTACGGTCCAGAGGAAGTTGATTTAAAGCACATTCAACCTGGACTTTATTAGTTAAGGAAAAAGGAGAGGCAATCCACTTATGAGTATAATTGAATTTTTTCAACCATATATTATCCCCGCAATTTCCCAATTGCAGCAATGTATCGCCATGTGAATAATCACTTTCAGATTCAAGATTGACTAAAAATTCATGAGCTGCAAAAAGTCCCAGGGGCGATTGGAACCATTTATTCAGGGCGCGATATTGCTTTAATTGTCGTTCAATCAACAAAATAATGCCTTTTAAAATAATGAATCCTGAATTAAACTACAATACAACGAGTTTCTCATACATACAATCCATTTTCCTTTTTTTGAGTTTAAATATCTTAAACCATTATAAATAAAGGATTATTAGGCGATTGTTCGGGCATTGTTTTCGTCCAACCGGCACAATGCGTACGATACAAATGTTGAATGAAACGCGTGATTTTGTTGAATGGATTAACTATAGTTAATATTATTACAAGCTGATCGAGACTATGTTAGGAACGGATGAATTAAAATTACATGGAATAGGACAGTTATTTGTTCTTGAGAAGCTGTTAGATAGACCTCAAGCAGTTGAATTCTGTAAGCAAGCTGCTGCAGAAAAAATTTCTTTAGTTCAATATCTTGTAAAAAATAATATTTTATCAGCCACACAAATTGCACTTGCAGCGTCCCATAATTTTGGCGTCCCCATGCTTAATTTAGACTGCATTGAGGCCGATTCAATTCCTATTAGCTTAGTCAATGAGAAGCTTATTCGCCGTCACTCAATGGTTCCCTTATTTTACCGAGGCAATAATTTATACTTAGCAACAGATGATCCCAGTAAACAAGCTTCTTTGAAAGAAATTCAGTTCCATACTGGGCTTAATACACATGCCATTGTCGTAGAGGCCGACAAACTTAGTGCACTCATCGATCATTTACTATCAATACAGGAAACTCAGGGCTTATCTGAGTTTGTTAGTGGAGATACAGCTGAATTTGATGGACTTATTATTAACGAGGAAGAAGAGCATGAATCAAATGCTCCATCACTTACAGAAGATGCCCCTATTGTAAAATTCGTTAATAAAATACTTCTTGATGCCATTAAGCAAGGAGCATCTGACATTCATTTTGAGCCTTATGAAAAAGAATATCGTATACGCTATCGACAAGATGGTATTTTACACGAAATTGCAACACCGCCAGGGAGTTTGTCCACACGCATTACTGCACGTATAAAAATCATGTCCAACTTGGATATTTCAGAAAGAAGAGTTCCCCAGGATGGCGGTTTTAAAATGAGAATATCCAAAATTCGATCCATTGATTTTCGCGTTAGCACCTGCCCTACAACTTCAGGTGAGAAAGTTGTTATGCGTATTCTAGATCCAGGCTCAGCAAAACTCGGTATTGAAGCTTTAGGTTTTAGCCCTGTTCAAAAAGAGCATTTTCTTCATTCGATTGAGCGCCCTCAAGGAATGATTTTAGTGACAGGCCCCACAGGTAGTGGTAAAACTGTATCCTTATATACCGCATTAAATATACTCAATACTAAAGAAGTAAATATCTCCACCGCAGAAGATCCCGTTGAAATTAAAGTACCAGGGATCAATCAGGTTAATATCAATCCTAAAGCGGGATTAACCTTTTCCAATGCATTACGCTCATTTCTGCGTCAAGACCCTGATATTATCATGGTTGGGGAGATACGCGATTTAGAAACAGCTGAAATTGCAGTTAAAGCAGCACAAACAGGACACTTGGTACTCTCAACATTACACACAAACAGCGCCGCAGAAACACTTAATCGTCTGGTTAATATGGGCATTGCTACATTTAATGTAGCCAGCTCGGTAACGCTTATTATTGCGCAACGTTTAGCCCGAAAATTATGTGAGCATTGTAAAGTATTAAGAGATGACTTCAATAAACCAAGTTTGTTGGAATTAGGTTTTACTGAAGCAGATATCGAAGGAATTCAATTATACAAGGCAGGAGGATGTGCTAAGTGTACCAATGGATACCGCGGTAGAATAGGTTTATTTGAAGTATTGCCTATGACCAAAACACTTGGCCAGGTTATCATGTCCGGAGGAAACTCCTTGGACATATTAAAAGTTGCTCAGGAAGAAGGCATGATTACCATTTATCAATCCGGACTTGAGAAGGTAAAACAAGGTATTACAACTATGGAGGAAGTCAATCGGGTAACTGTTGACTAACCACGCAAACAATGAAAAAAAATACCAATATCACCCTAACCTTTCATTACATAGGTGTTAATAAAGCTGGTCAAAAAATAAATGGCGATATCGATGCCAGAAGTCTTGCTTTAGCTAAAGTAGAATTACGCAGACAGGGAGTAGTCGTAAACAAAATTGCTAAAAAACGTCCTCCTCTCCTCAATTTTAAAAGTAAAAAAATAAAGTCAGGAGATATTACGGTATTTAGCCGGCAATTAGCGACAATGATCGAATCAGGAATACCTTTAGTACAATCCTTTGATATTGTAGCAAAAGGACAATCAAATAAACGACTAAAAGAATTAATTGAAACGATTAAACGTGATGTTGAAACCGGATTAACCCTTTCCGAAGCATTGAATAAACATCCAGCACATTTTAATGAATTATTTTGTAATCTGGTGGATGCTGGTGAAAAGTCAGGGTCTCTGGATATTATGCTCGATAAAGTCGCCACATATAAAGAAAAAATAGAAACAATAAAAAAGAAAATTAAAAAAGCCTTAACTTATCCTATGGCCATTATGGTTGTCGCGCTCCTTGTTACAACCGGCTTACTTATTTTTGTTGTTCCTCAATTTGAATCGCTATTTAAAGGTTTTGGTGCAGATCTACCCGCTATGACCCAAGCCGTAGTCAATATGTCCAAATTCTTTCAGTCCTATTGGTATTTAGTCTTTGGCGCATTAGGCGGCGGTATTTATGCCTTTATTTATGCAAAAAAACACTCCTCTCAATTTGCACAAAATATAGATAAAATTTTATTAAAAGTACCTGTAATTGGGCCTATTATTGAGAAAGCTGCGATCGCACGTTTTGCAAGAACGCTTTCGATTACTTTTGCTGCGGGTTTACCTTTGGTTGAGGCACTCAAATCTGTAGCAGGAGCTACAGGAAATATCATTTTTTCGAAAGCCACCGACCAAATTCGGGAAGAAGTATCTACCGGCCAACAAATGAATAAAGCTATGGAAAATACGAAATTATTCCCTAATATGGTAGTTCAGATGGTTGCCATTGGCGAAGAATCAGGTGCCTTGGAAAAAATGTTAGGTAAGGTTGCTGATTTTTTTGAAGAAGATGTAGATAATGCTGTCGATTCACTGAGTAGTTTATTAGAACCTGTTATTATGGTTATTTTAGGTGTCTTGGTAGGCGGTCTTGTGGTTGCAATGTATTTACCCATCTTCAAACTGGGAACTGCAATATAAGGCAGCTCAATTAGGCTCTGATTGTGTTGTAGCCTGGGTGCAGCGCAGCGGAACCCGGGTTTTTTCCAATGTAAATTTCCCGAGTTCCTCTGCGCTGCACCTGGGCTACATTTTGTGTGGGATCAATTGAATGATATATGACCTAATCATCAATCATACTTGGTTTATGTATGTTGTAGTTGCCCTATTTTCTCTTGCCGTAGGTAGTTTACTTAATGTTATTATTTATCGCTTACCTATCATGTTAGAAAGAGAATGGAAACAACAATACAATGAATTGACAGGAGTCAAGGAAGAGGAACAATCGATTAATTTATTTTTTCCAAGATCATTTTGCCCTTCATGTAAAGCAATGGTTAAAGCCTGGCAAAATATACCCATTTTGAGCTATTTATTTTTGCGAGGCCGCTGTTATCAATGTAAAAGTGCCATTTCTATTCGTTATCCGCTAATTGAATTAGGCACAATGATTCTTTCCCTCTATGCGTGTTGGCATTTTGGTTTTACTGTACAACTCATTTTTGTACTGATTGCAATTTGGATCTTAATTTGCTTGGTTTTCATTGACATAGATCATCAAATTTTACCAGACAATCTGACTTTGAGCTTATTATGGATAGGACTTATTGCTAATACTGAAAATCTATTTGCCCCTTTACCTCAAGCAGTACTGAGTGCAGCGGGTGCCTATATTGGGTTATGGTTATTTATCAAGGTATTTTATTTATGTACTGGTAAAATAGGTATGGGTAATGGTGATTTTAAATTACTTGCTGCATTTGGGGCGTGGTTTGGCTGGGTCTTTTTGCCATTAATTCTACTTCTTTCCTCGATTAGTGGTACAATTATTGGTTTATTGTATTTACGATTACACAGTAAATCCAAAGATACCATGATTCCTTTTGGCCCATTTTTATGTATCAGTGGATTAATTTCTCTATTTTGGGGTCATAGTATAGTGAACTGGTATTTGCATCTTTGGATGTAAAAAATCACAGGACTCATATATGCCTTATCAAGTTATTTTATTTGATCTAGACGATACGCTCATCGATTTTGCACACTCTCAACGAATGGGGCTAAGAAATATTTATGAAAAATATTACTCGTCCATTGAATTCTCTGTTTTTGAACGTCTTTATAAAGAAATTAATACCCATCTATGGAATCAAGTAGGTGCTAAAACACATGCGCTCAGGCCAAGCGAAGTGAGATTATTACGATTTATACAATTAAATCAAAAACTCTATAGTTCTGCGTCTGCACAAGAGGTAGCAGAAGAGTATGATGTTAATCTGTGCTTGCATGCCCACTGGATACCAAATGTAAAAACTGCTATTGAATTTTTACACCAAAAAGGACATATTTTAGGCATTATTACCAATGGTTTTGTTGAGGTTCAAGGGAAAAAACAAAAGCGGCTCGAATTAAATCATTGGTTTGACTGTTATATTGTTTCTGATGAAGTGGGTGTAGCAAAACCTAATGTTGAAATCTTTAATATTGCTCTGCTAGAAATTACTAACAAGCGCAAACAATCAATCAGCAAAGACTCCATATTAATGGTCGGTGATTCAATGACCAATGATGGTTATGGGGCAAGAGATTTTGGGATTGATTATTGCTTTATAAATGCTCAAGAATTAGATATTGCATCACAAGAAGCCCCCATTAAATACAACATCCGTTCTGTTGCTCATTTACCAGCATGCATAGGATATGAAATAGAATACATGCGATTTCTAGAATTACATAAGAGTGAGAGCAACTTATTACAACTATGATTTGAGGCATATTACTGAAGAGAAACTCTTACTCAGACTAAAAATATTTAAAATTTAAAAATATGAAACAACTGAATATAGAACAAATAAGAAGCGATACCCCTGGCTGTCAGCATGTTGTTCATTTCAATAATGCTGGGGCGGCATTATCTCCCCTTCCAGTTACCCAAGCAATAAAAAATCATCTTGATTTAGAGGCTACAATTGGTGGGTATGAGGCAGCACAACAAGCAGCAAATAAAATACAAAAATTTTACGAAAATGCCGCACTGTTGATTCATTGTCAGCCTGATGAAATTGCCTTTTTTGACAATGCGACTCGAGCTTGGGATATGGCCTTTTACAGCTTTAAATTTAATCCCGGAGATAAAATATTAACTTGTGTTTCAGAGTACGCAAGCAACTATTTGGCTTTTTTACATCAAGCGAAACACACCGGAGTTACAATTGATGTCATTCACAATGACTCATCAGGCCAATTAGATCTTGACGACCTAAAAAGAAAAATAGATAAACGAGTTAAATTAATTGCTATAACTCATATACCGACACAAGGCGGTTTAATTAATCCTGCGGTTGAGGTTGGTCAAATAGCCAAGGCACATAATATCCCCTACCTTCTTGATACAACACAATCGGTAGGACAGCTTCTTGTTGATGTGCAAGAGATTGGTTGTGATTTTCTTTGCGCAACTGGCCGAAAATTTTTACGTGGCCCGCGTGGTACAGGGTTTTTATATGCAAGCAAAAGAATTACAGAACACAGCGATCCCCCTTTCATTGATTTACACTCTGCGCAATGGATTAGTGATCATGATTATTTACTACGTCCTGATGCGCATCGATTTGAAACTTGGGAACAAAATATTGCTGCAAAAATTGGACTTGCGACAGCTATTGAATATGCTTTAAAACTTGGTTTGCCGCTAATTTGGCAACGAATCAGCCAATTAGCAACGCTACTACGTCAAAATTTGTGCACCATTAATTCAATAAAATTGCACGATTTAGGTGTTCATCAATGTGGTATTGTTACGTTTACTTCATTAGAGAAAAGTCCTCAAGAAATCCAACGATATTTAACCAGCAAGCGAATTAATGTTTCAATTTCACTACAAGAATACGCGCGACTTGATATGATTAAAAGAAATTTGCCTGCATTGGTCCGTGCTTCGGTGCATTATTATAATACTGAATCAGAAATTGATATTTTTTGCTCTGAACTCCGTAAGTTTTTAAACCCTTGTCCTTAAATAAAACAAAGTTATTATTATTAATATAAGCATTTACAAGGTAAGCATAATTAGAAGAAAATAAAGCTATATACTTTGACTGCCCAAGCTAAGAGATTGATATGGATATTAATTTAATTGTATATGCTGCGCCAATATTCCTGATTTTAATAGTTGTTGAGTGGTTTCTAAAATCAGAAGCTTATCAGCTCAATGATTCCATAAATAATTTCAGTACCGGTATATTTGAGCAAATTGCTTCATTGCCAGCACGAGGCCTAGTAATTTTCGGTTATTATTATGTATCTGAACACTATGCTCTTCTCTCTATCAATCCTCATTTGATTAGCTCCTGGATTATACTCTGGCTGAGCGTAGATTTTTGTTACTACTGGTACCATCGAGCAAGTCATCGATGCAACTTTTTTTGGATAGGACATTCTGTTCATCATCAAAGCGAGCTTTTTAATTTATCGGTTGCATTAAGGCAAGGTTATTGGCAAACGCTAACCTCCTGGGTTTTTTATCTTCCCCTTGCCTTAATTGGTTTCCCAACATGGATGTTTATCCTCGTCTCTTCATGCAATACCATTTATCAATTTTGGATCCATACTGAATCAATCAATAAAATGGGATGGTTTGAAAAAATATTTAACACCCCTTCTCACCATAGAGTACATCACGGTAAAAACCCTCAATATATAGATAAAAATTACGCAGGAAGCTTAATTATTTGGGATAAATTTTTTGGAACGTATGAACCAGAAATTGCTCCGGCTGAATATGGAGTCACCGAACCTTTAGACTCCTGGAACCCTTTATATGCGAACATCAAAGTGATTAAAGATTTAATGTATTATGGAAAAAACCTTAAAAACAAATTGGATATCATCCGTGCTCTTTTTATGCCCCCAGAATGGATAATTCATCGTTTACAACAAAAGCATCAAAATATTCCGAAGCGAATTGTTCAGCACAAAAATGACAAATCACCCAAATTATACATGCTAGTCAACTTGGCACTTGCAATTGTCTTATATACCTATCTTTCATTTATATTTGTAGCAAGCTCACTAAGTTCCTGGCTTATTGGCGCATTCATAATATACACCCTCTATACTCTTGGTGCAGCTGCCAATGGAAAACAAAAAATTCTAATTATTGAAATAATGCGCTCGATTTTAATTTTATTTATTTTGATTACATTGAATATGCATCTGTTTTTTTCTTTAGGTGTAACAATATTGTTTTTACTTATTAATCTGTGCTTGTTCTATTTTGAACTCCCCAAAAGTCAGCCATATACCCCTTCTATTTCAGTATAAAATAAGGGCTAAACTCTGCCAGCACAACCGCGCATAGTTTTTTATATACTATACTAAAAACAGTGAACAAAAATTTAACATTCGTTGTCCTGTGGTCAATTCGTAGTTCGAAGTGATGTATGAAGTACTTCTTTTCTAAAAAGTGCTTTATTTACAAAATAGATACTAAAAACAACTATTATTTTGGGAGACCTCGATGAGAGTTGGCGAATACTGTAACCGGAATGTAGTTGTTATTAATGGCAATGAATCGGTAAAGAACGCTGCAGAGCTCATGCGCTCCTACCATGTTGGAGACTTAGTTTTGGTTGAAGAACACGATAGCCAAAAAATACCTATAGGCATTGTTACTGATCGTGATTTAGTCATTGAAGTCATGGCAGCAGGAGTGAAGCCTGAGTCATTGCTAGTCCGCGACATTCTCACAGAACCATTTCGCTGCGTTTTTGAAAACGATAGCCTTTTTGATGCCCTAGAAATAATGCATTCCCCAAAAATCCGTCGCTTACCCGTTATTAATTATGACAAAACACTCATAGGCATAATCACCCTAGATGATTTTATAGAAATTTTGACTGAGACAATGGGGCAAATAGTTAACGTGGTTAAGCTTCAACAAAAAAAAGAGGCGCGACAAAGAATATAAACTTAAATAAACAATATTGATGTATGTGATATAAGGAGCAAGCAATGAACAATTCAGTACATTTTCCTATAAAAATAGAATTCAATAATTTAAAATATTCTCGAGCTGTTGAAGCTAACGCTCGCAAACATGCTGAAAAATTAGGAAAGTATTTTGACCGTATTATGATTTGTAAAATAAGTCTCGAAACGCATCGACACCATAATAAAGGCAAAATTTATCATGTCCGTATCGATATTATTGTTCCTCATGCAGAACTGGTGGTAAATCGTGATCTTGCAGAAAATCACGCGCATGAAAACCTCTATGTCACCATAAGAGATGCTTTTCTTGCAATGACACGACAACTAAAAAAATATGTCGAGAAACAACGAGGAAAAGTAAAATATCACGAGCTCCCACCTGAAGGACTAATTCGCGAAATCGCTCCTGTTGCTGATTATGGTTTTATTGAAACAATTGATGGTAGAAGACTTCGATTCACCAGTAAAAGTGTAATCGACTTTGATTTCACAAAGTTAGAGGTGGGAAAAAGAGTTTTCTTTGTTGAAGCCATAAGTAACGATGGTCCAGCAGCAAGTACTGTTTACGTGCAATAATCAATTTTTTTATGGAAAAGACATCATGTCTTTTCCATAAAAATATTAAAATAATCAATATCTTATATAAATCAAGCCATCTTGTTTAATTTTAATTAACGCCGAAACCTTAACCTATAAGGATATGTGTACACTCCCGAATATTTATATATACTCTGACATCGTGATTTGAAATCCAAAGGTTAATTACTATGTCATTCATCCGATTATCAAACTGTGGAGTAAGCCCTTTCGAGCAACTTTTAGGACATAACCCAGATATATTGACCCTATGGGGACAATTGGAAATGGCTTTTTTCAAGAGTAAAACATTTCATCCAGATTTTTTAGAGCAGATCAGACGTGCTTTAGCGTTCAATAATCAATGCCATTACTGCATGGCAAAAGCTGGACCACCAGCTCAAAATCCTCAAGACGAGCGACTCGGTGAAGCATTGAGGTTCGCTAACCTATTCTCAATAAGTCATGAATCTATAAATATAAATGAGATAGACCGATTAAAACACCATTTTTCTGAGGCAGAAGTTGCAGAGTTAATCGCTTTTTGCAGTTTTATCTCGGCTGCACAAAAATTTGGTGCAGCATTAGGTCTTGAAGCGATGGATAATTATATAAATCAAGCTTATTAGGGGCTGTTAACGATCCGCTAGACTGAACCCAAATGGAGCACATCATCCCTAGCGTAGCGCATAACAAGTGCTAGCTCAGGATGATGCCATATAGAAACAATGTGCTAATATACCCTCGATAAATTGCTCAGAAGATGACAATCCATCAGGCCATCCCACCATCGATTCCGAGTACTTTTCCGGTAATATAAGATGCCTTATCTGAAGCTAAAAAGACAATGGTTTGGGCCACTTCGTCAGGATGTCCTGCCCGTTTCAAAGGCACCATTTCAAGAAGCATCGCTTTATGCTCTTCATCACCAGTGAAACGTTCGAACATATCTGTACTGATCGGACCAGGGGCAACAGCATTGACACGAACGTTGGCAGCAGCTGCTTCTAGCGCAGCAACCTTTGTAAACGCTTCAACTGCATGTTTCGTTGCGCAATAAATCGATGCACCTGGAAATCCTTTTTGGCCTGCAATCGATGAAAGATTAATAATACATCCAGAGCCTTGTGGTATCATCTCTTTGAGTTGATATTTAATGCATAAAAAGACACCCAATACATTTGTATCAAAGGTCGCATGATAATTTTCTAGAGATTCCTCTACAAATGGAGCAGGTACTCCTTCTGTTCCTGCATTGTTGACTGCAACATCAAGACGGCCAAAACGTTGTACTGTACCTTCGATGAGCGCTTTAACATCCTTTTCATAACGCACATCAGCCTGTATGAACTCTACTTCTCCTCCCAAAATACGAAGCTCTTTTGCTAAAGCTTCCCCTACTTCTTGTTTACGACCGGAGATTACAACATTTGCACCTTCATGGGCAAAAGCAAAAGCAGTTGCTTTACCAATCCCCGCAAGAGCGCCTGTAATAAGAACAGTTTTCTTTTTCATTTTGAATTCCCTTTAGCATGTGAAAAACTCCATTTTGCCTAGTATAGTACAAATGAATACCCGGTATATTTATTGTAGAACTTATATTTACTATTTTTAGCGATAGGGCTCGTTTCCTATAAAGTCATAATGTTAAGATACCGCATTTTTAAACCCTATTTTAGGTTCAACTCATGGATAAGAAAATTGCCGCAGTTTATGTCGTGAAACCTGAATTTCTTTCACTGCTTTCTGAAGAATTAGGTGATTTTTCATCTATTGCAGAAGACTTGATTTGCTCACCTCACAAAAATTTGGATGTGTGCTTTGCACAAGATATTTGGTTAGAACCACAAGTAGTACCATTTCAATCCATCTCTGAAGCGGTAAGAATTCTACGTCAAGCGGGAAAATTCTGGTACTTACATCCCATTTCTCATATAAGACGCTCGCGATTAATCGAAGAACAATTGCGTAACACGCCCCAACTCATGCGTCATTTTCCACTTGAGACTGAAATTCCCTCGATAGGCGCGTTTGGTTTACTAGATAAAAATACATTAATCTATAGCGCTACTCGTCAAAAAAAATGGCCGCAGGGAGCATGCTATTTTATTGAAGACAAAATAAATCCCCCGAATCGAGCCTATTTAAAATTGTGGGAAGCACTTACAATTTTGGGAAAGTATCCCCAATCAGGCGATAAGGCTCTCGATTTAGGGGCTTCTCCTGGAGGATGGACTTATGTCATGCAGTCATTAGGTGCATCAGTCACCGCAGTTGATAAAGCGTTATTAGACCCTAAAATAGCAAAACTACCCAACATCTCCTACCTGCAACAAAGCGCTTTCTCTATTGAGCCTGCGAAATTGGAGCAAAACTACGATTGGGTCTTGTCTGATGTTGCATGTTACCCCGATCGCGCTTATGCACTCATTATGAAGTGGATTGAGTCTGAAAAAGCGAAACAAATGATTTTTACTATAAAATTACAGGGTAAAGTTGAGTTATCTACAATCAAACAATTTCAAAAGATACCTAGTTCTTTTATTACCAACATGTTTTATAACAAACATGAAGCAACATTTTTTTATCCTTTTGATAAATAACGGCAGAATGATATAAAAAAAGCACCTTCCTTTCATATTTTTTTAAGGAAACTCAACTAGAATATAAATAACGATAAGGTATTTAATTAGTTACTCGAGATATCTAATGTCTGGTTCTAAAAAAGAAATAACTAAGTCAATAACCAGTGATAAGCTGCATAATGAAAACTGCTTTCATTACTTAACCAATCTTAAAGTCCCGCGTGCGTTATTGACACTCAATTTGCTTCCACCTGAAATTGTTGCGGGTTTGCAGCAACTTCAAGACAACTCAGCAGATCCGGAAGCTGACCCTGTATACATCAAATTTAGAACACACTATGTTACAAAAGATGAAAATAATGAAAATAATGATGAAAACTACCCCTACGCCGATCTTTACACCAAACTTTTTGATTGGCTCGAGGAAAATACTCAGACAATTTACTATGACCTCAGGCAAAAGCTACTTGCTGATGCGGAAAGAATTAAGCTATTCCAGCCAATCACATCCACATCACCTATCTTTCCATTAGCTCTAAAAGAGCGCGGTATTTTGCCTCGGATAAAAGCGATTAATGAAATAAGCCCAAATGAAAATTTCGAAGGAAGAACTTTTAAGCAAGCAATGAACTTAAGGGCTATAGAACTTCAGAAAGAAGCCGCTGCTCTAGATGAATTTATCAAATCTCTTTATGCTAATGATAATCATATTTTAGAAACAACTTTTGAGCATATTAAAGATATTCCCTTACATCAAACACCAAGATCCCCAAAAATTGAGCATTCTATTTCGCATTATGTGAGTGATGAAGGAAAACGTGTCAATCGTGAGTCTAACTCACCTGCATATGAAGGTTCGCGTCAAGGACGCTTTTTGGCAATGATGTCTAATAATTATAAACCGCAACATGGAACCAGTTTATCCACAGTAAGGCATTATAAATATAAGTCAGACGATGATCCCATTGAATATCGCTTTGGTACTCAAGGACAACGCCATCATGGTGAGGCTCGTATTAGTCCCTTATTTGAACTATTTTTGGATATCCAAGATCGGGAAGAAGAAGATAGGTTAGAAAAGATTAAAAAAGAGCGTGCTACACAACAGGAAAATGCTGGGAAGGTACCAACTAAGGTAGAGAAAGATGAAGATAGAATAACGCATGTGTATTTTAATTTCTTGGGTCGAGATCGAACAGATCCCGAAGGATTAAAAGAAAAAGCGTTAACCGAGAAGTTAGAAGAACTTGAATTACATAATGAAAATGGCATGTTACATGGCCATAAAAATATCGCAGTAATAACGCTTCCTGCTGATAAGGGGCTCATGAGCAAAGATTCCTATGCTCGTACCAAGAAAAAACATAATATTGATGATGTGAAAGAAGAGTTTTTACGCATCGCACAGGAATCTCCTGGGGGGCGTGACCTACGCTTGATGGATAAATTACCAGATGATCTGACAAAATATAAAGGAAGCTATATATATATCAATAATAGTGACAGCAAAACACTATTTTATATTAAAGCAGATGGGAAATCTGAAGAAGTACCGGTTAATGATTTTTCTCAATTTGATAAAAAACTCCATGACATTAAAGATGATGAGGCTACTGAATTACATCTTTCTGATGAGCAAGTTAAGTCGCTTGTTACAGCAAACGGTGGTCACACCCCTCCCGCTCTACCAGAAATAAAAGATTTTCACATCAGTGAACGAATTCGCGAAAAAATATTTCGTGGAGAAAACGGCAAATACAGTCGTGAGAGCGAAGAAGAAATTCTAAATTCATTAATTGAGAAGAGTTTCAAAGCATTAGGCTATGATAAAAAAACAAAATTATCCGATGCCCAACGACAGGCGGTCTGGTTTCATTTTCTAAAATATGAGCTTACAAACCATATTATTAGCTCCTTACAACCTAAGAGCATCAACTTTACTTGTAAAGATGCAATTGACCGGGGTGGTGTCGCCTCTGCTTATTATAATTTAGTTAAATCATTTGAACCATTAACGGAGCAACAAATACAAGCAGGGAAGGTAAAAATACCAATGAGCCGCAAAGAGTTCGATCAGGCATTACATGCTGCACCAGCAATGGTTAAAGGCCGCGGCATGAATCATCATATAAAATTAATATGGAATGCCGTTGATGCCTATGTCACTCAAAATCATGCACAACTACAAGCAGATAAAGATAAATCCTGGCTCATCGAGTGGAGGGATTTTAATTGCCCTCACAACCGGGTCGCGAAATTATTAAAACAACGTATAGTAGAATGTAGAGCAGAATTAGAGGAGCGATCTAATGCAAACCCCGATGATCCGTGGATCAAGGAGGGACAAGCTATTTTACATAAACTCGAGCATCACTCAGCCAAAGGCGTGAGTGGCAAACGTTTATTATTGGAGACAGTCTCTAGGACGACTACTATAGCAATACATCCTGAAGCCCGAACAGAAGAAAATTATAAATGCTATAAAGAACTCCGTAAAAATCTTTCTATTGCTCATCCAGAGTTACATGTTCTAGGAGGCTTAATGAAAGCCTTTGCCGGTGCAATTTTATATGTTTTATCTGGAAAAAAACTAGACATTGGGATGTCCAGTGGCTGGGCTACATTTAAAGCAGGTCGTGATATTTCTTCACGAGAATCTCTCCAATCTGAAATGCATGATATGAAAAGAAAACTTAAAGAGCTGGTTAATACCCCATTAAAAAGTGAGACAGACGGAGTGATCAATGAAGAAGAAAAGGAAGAAGAAGAAGTACTGAATACTGATAAACGTGAAAACCAAAGTGCCATGAAAAGAGAACTTGATGGCTTGAGAAAAAAAGAGGAAGATCCCTTCTACTCACCTCCTACGAGTATTGAGATTTAAATATATTCCTAATTATAAAAAAATAGATTAAAAATAAAGAAATATTTGCTAAGCTATTTTATTAAATAACGCAAACTGGCTCTTTAATACATTTTGATTTCAAGGAATAAATCATGGATCTAAAACTTAAAGGTAAATCGGCTTTAGTAACTGGCTCCACCACAGGTATAGGTTTTGCAATTGCCCAAATATTAGCTCATGAAGGTGCAACTGTGGCCATAAATGGACGTTCACAAGATAGAGTGACCCAAGCAATACAACAAATCAAAGCAAATAACCCCGAAGCACATTTAATTGCGGCACGAGCTGATCTCAGTAAAAAAAATGAGATAGACGAGTTAATGAAACAAATTCCTTCAGTTGATATTCTTATCAATAACGCGGGTATTTACAATGCCAAACCTTTTGTTGATATCTCAGATGAAGAATGGTTACAGATGTTTGAAATCAACGTGATGAGTGGCGTTCGTCTAAGCCGTCATTACTTGGTACCCATGCTAAAACAAAATTGGGGCAGAATCATTTTTATTTCCAGTGAATCTGCATTACAAATTCCTAAAGAGATGATTCATTATGGGATGAGCAAAACAGCACAACTTTCAATTGCTCGAGGTATGGCTGAGCTCACCAAAGGGACACACGTCACAGTCAACTCCGTTCTTCCAGGACCGACGAGCAGCGAAGGTGTTAGCCAATTTGTAAATGATCTTGGAAAACAACAAAACAAAACAGCAAAACAAGTTGAAAAAGAGTTTTTTGAAAATTTAAGGCCTACTTCATTAATCAAACGATTTGCTACTACTGAAGAAATTGCGAACATGGTTGCATTCTTATCTAGCCCTCTATCTTCAGCAACTAATGGCGCTGCTGTTCGAGTTGAGGGAGGTCTGCTCTTATCGATTGCGTAAGATAATGAGCATTATGAGTACTATCCAGTCATGTTGCCTGGGTGCAACGCAATGAAACCCGGGTTTCGGTCCTCGACCCAGGCTACAAGTACATTTCAGTGCAGATTATTATCCTTGAGCAATTATACACTCAGAGTAACTGCACTTTTTAATTTTAGCGCGCCTTCAACAGTCTCCACAACTTTTTCTAGCTCTTTTCCTGGATCAACATATTTGAAATCAGGATGTGCGAATTCCTTGATGGTATTTAAGAAGGAAATAACCAGATCATCTTCGCCTACTTTAAGTTTTTTCAACGCATACTTCAGCGTATCAGGATGCTCAGTGCATTTTGAAGTCATGGATGGGGCAAACAAAATTCTTTCATCCGCTGACCACTTCTCATCGCTAATAATCGCAGCTTCTCCTCCTGGAATTGATTTTTGCAACTGCGATAAAATGTAATGCAAATGAGGGTAATTGGTATGAGATACCAGCACAAACTTAACATCATCATGCTTATCTAAAAATTCTTTAAACTTGGCTACTCGCTCTAAAGAAGTTTTATCCAGAGTACACATCGAATTAAAAATTTTACCAAAATCACTAAACGACATATTTACTTTGAAATGCGCATTAAATTGGTCACAAAATTGCTTAAGTGTAATCGCCCCAATTCTTAAAGGTGCCAAATTCGCAGCCATCCATTTCCAGACATCCTCACCTGAAACCGCAGCCTCTTTATCATCTTTTTTTTGGCTTGCAAACCACTCTTGAAACCCTGTTTTTAATACATCGAGTTTTGAAGAGACAAATTGCCCCAGCGAAAAAACTGCAATAATCATAAATACTCCGATCATTTTTGGAACAAAATGAATATCATAGAAGGATGTAAAAAGCAATCAAGTTGACTTTAATGATACAAATGTGTTTAAAACTCTCAAGTCCGGAGCATCATTCTAAGGAACAAATCACAGCATACAGATATTAAACACCACTTATTTTTTAATACCAATATAAATTGCACATTCTTCTTGTCCCATATACACCTCAAAATCAGTCTTATATGCTCTTGAAACAGAGGATTGAGTGTCGAAATAATGCCAAACGGCTTGCCAAGCTTCGATGATCGCTTTAGGCATTGGGCCTGAATTTTTAAAAATAAGATAGTCGCCCTCTTGTATCGTGATCTTATCAAAATTATCAGCTATTACTGAATTATGAGTCGCTACTCCAGCAGTGACAGTATACGCTCCATTATGATCTGCATCATAAGCAGAATAGACTCCATAAATTGATGAAACTGGATTTAACGGTATTTGTGACTCGTAAAATCTTTTCCAAAGCGCAGGTAACTTTGCTGTTTCGGGATTAAATTCATTGGAATTTTTTGTGCGTTCACTCAATCCCATCACGGTAAATGCCTCTACTTTAACAAGTTGTGGTGTGTTGTCCATTATCATTCTCTCTTTTGGAGCTTATAGCCATGAGTCGGCATGGCAGCAGTTGTCATAAACGAGTTTTGAGTATAATCCGCTTTAGTGACAGTTTTTGTCAGCAGGAACTAGGTTTGCCCTTTATTAATTTCCTCTATGAGTTTTAATGAGTCTAATGAAAGTTCAAAAGAATCAACATCCAAATCTTCCTGCATATGTTGTTTATTACTTGTACCAGTCAATGGCAGCATGCCAATTTGCAATGCAAAACGGAAAATAATTTGTGGGATTGTTTTTTTATATTGCTTTGCAAGTTCATGCATCCTATCCGTATGTAAGTAGGATAAGTTTGCAGTCAGCAAAGAAAATCCTTGATAAATTATTCCATTTTTTTTACAAAACTCTCGAATTGAAAAATCCCATTGCTTGCTGGCGAAACAGCGATTTTGCACAAATGAAGGTTTCACATAAGCAATGTTAAAAAGCGCTTCGAGCTGCTCCAGAGTTACATTAGAAATACCAAGTGCTCTGATTTTTCCTTCATTATATATCTCTTCCATCGCCGACCAAATATCTAAATCATTTTGAACAAGGCCAGAAGTATAAGAAGGTCCGTGAAGAATATAGGAATCAAGATAGTCTGTTTGTAAGTGATTGAGAGAGCTTAAAAACGATTGTCTTACCTGGTTTTTATATGAATCAGATTCATCATAGGGTTTGCGATGATCCTGCCCAAAAGCAGATGTAAACTTTGTTTGTAAAAATAAGTCATCGCGACTTTTCCCCGTAGCTTTTAAAAATTGTTGAATCCCTTGCCCAACACCCTCTTCAAAATAGTGTTTACGCTGATTTGCGGTGTCAATCCCAACAAATCCGCTGTTTAATGCCTGAAAGGTTAATTCTTGAGTAGCCTCTTCTTTCCAGGCAGTACCGTATATAAAGGACGGGATATCAATCTGATGTAATTTTCGCTTAAATGCTCCAAGCATAATATGTCCATTAAATATATGATTATAAGTAGTGTTTTATAGTATCCTTTAAAAAATAAATCAATTAGTTAAGGAGTAACTTATGAACATTACGTTGATTGGCCTCGGCAAAATGGGATCCGTTTTAGCTCAAAGATTATTAGCAGCCAAATACAATCTAACCGTGTTCAATCGCACCCCTGAAAAAATGCAACCTTTAATTAATGCTGGTGCTAAAGGGGCCAATAGCCTTGAAGATGCAGTAAAAGATGCAACAATCATTATTACATGTCTTCTAGATGACCATGCTGTTTTAGAAACGGTGAATCATTTTGTGCATTTAATGCAACCTAAAGCCATTCATGTTGGTACATCAACCATACTACCTGAAACGTCAAAGAAATTGGCAGAACTTCATCAAAAGCATAACAGTACCTATATTGCAGCTAATGTTTTGGGCGTTCCTAAAGCGGCAGCACGAGGAGAACTCACAACACTTGTTGCAGGCCAAGAAGATGCAATCGCACAGTGCAAACCCATATTTTCTGCTTACTCTATAAAAATAATTCATGCCGGCTCACAACCATTTCAAGCCAATGTTATTAAAATATGCATGAACTACTTCCTAGTTACTGCCATTGAAGCTATGGGAGAGCTCTATGCATTTGCAGAGAAAAGTCAGGTTGATATCAGTATACTAAATACCCTTTTCCACTCTATTTTTGCACACCCTGCATTCCAGCTTTATGTCGATAAGATTAAAGAACGTGATTTTGATGACGTAAATTTTGATATGAAGGGTGGATTTAAAGATTTAAATCTATTCCAACAAGCTTTTGCTCAGGCGGGCGTAGTTCCAGATATAGCCAATATTATCAAGGATAAGTTCATAATCGCCTTGGCACACCATATGGAAAACAAGGATTGGAGCGCTGTCACAGAGATAACACGTTTAGAATCGAATCTAGATTAAATTATGAACAGACGTTATAAAATAAATTGATACTCTTGTAGTCCTGTCATGTGTTAGGTAATTCGTTGAAAAAAGCTAAATACCGTAGGCTGGCTGCTAAGCCCAGCATGTAACAAGACACTGAAGTATTTCTTTCTTAGAAATAGCATGGATAAGATACGTGTTAATTGGACTTTGGAGAGTACGAATGAACTCCGCAGATGCTGGGCTTACAGCCCAGCCTACACTGCCCATTTTTGTTAACGAATTACCCTAACATGCATAGGGATGAAGACAAAAAAACCAGATTTACCCTGCACTCATCCGCTTACAAATTACCTAAGCTTTCACGACTTATTCATGGCAAGCTTCTTCCATTTTTTCAAAAGAGCCTGGCGACGCTCAGGATAACCTATTTCAAGTAAACTTATTTCAACAATACGATCAGTGCGAAAATGTCGGAAATCTTGTCTTAACTCACACCAAGCAATAAGAATACGGACCTGATCAAAAAATCCCAGCGCTAATGGCCAAATCATTCGTTGTGATGCATGTTCATTGACATCTTGATAGCCTAATTGAAGTTTTTTTTCCAATCGCATCGCTTTTCTAATTAAAATCAAATCAGAATCTTTACTTTCCGCAACCTGGCCTGGTGCAATAAGTAGCCCTGGGAGCTCTAACTGCTCACGTAATTCATTTGGAAGCACCGCTGCGATTTTAGCCAAAGCATTTTGTGCAGCAAATTGAAGTTGGGTGTCAGCTCGGTCTATTACCCACCGCGACCCAAGTACGATTGCCTCAATTTCTTCGGCTGTAAACATCAGTGGCGGGAGAGTAAATCCAGGACGCAGTACAAATCCTATACCAGCCTCCCCTTCGATTGGAGCTCCTTGCCCTTTCAGCATAGAGATATCTCGATATAAAGTACGGAGACTAATTCCTAATTCTTGAGCAAGTGCTATGCCGCTTACGGGAAAACGGTGGCGTCTTAATATCTGAATTAAGTCTAATAATCGCTCAGTTCGTGACATAGCTAGTTAAGTCAGCAGAAAAATTTACTCATATCTTATTCAAGATGAGTTTTAAATGCCAACATTTTAAAAACCAATATTCCACCTGCATCACCAAGATTAGCCAGATACCCAAATAACTTATTAATTTGGCTATGTTAAAATCTAGTTTTTTCGCGTAGAAACGCTTTGCTGCCGTAACTAGGTATATACCTTATCTAAACCTCTAGTAGAAATTACTCTAAATAACGAATATGCTTAGTTTCTGTGGGGTAGTTTACAATTTGCTAGTTTGATTACATGCTCAGGATGGCGAGTGTGTCAGTACTCCAAAATCACAACATTTTGGCTCCAGCGAATAGAGTTTTAGATGCCCTAATAAAACTTAAGAAAATAGTCCTTAACCATTGAATGCATGATGCTAAAAAATATTTACAATTCTCAGTATAAAAAAAATCACCCACTTACTTTATTCTGTTTGATTTCATTTTTATTCTCATTTTCTACCTTTGCAGCACATAAAGTCGTCAATTTAGAAATTGCTTATAAAACAGTGCACTTCTCTAATAAATCAGCAAAAGCTATTGCGGTAAATAATCAAATTCCTGCACCCACATTACATTTTAAAGAAGGGGATCAGGTGACCATCAATGTGTACAACCATCTTGATAAAGGGACAGCCATACATTGGCATGGTGTTTTGGTTCCTTGGCAAATGGATGGTGTAGAAGGTGTTGCGCAAACGGAAATTCCACCAGGTGGTGTTTTTCATTACAAATTTACTTTAAAACAATCAGGTACCTATTGGTATCATGCACATTCCGGTTTAGAGGAACAGCAAGGTTTGTATGGTGCTTTTTTGATTGATCCTAAAAAGCCTGCTCATTACCCTTACACTAAAGATTATGTCGTCGTTTTATCAGATTGGATTAATACCAAACCAGAACAAGTTTTAGCTAATCTTAAAAAATCCGGGGATTTTTATGCACCTCGTTTCCCACTACAACCATCTTTGGCAAAATTTATCCATGATTACCAAAAGGCGTCAAAAAGTGAACGAAAAAGTCTTCTTACTGATTATAAGAGCATGCAACAAATGCGTATGAGCATTTACGATATAAGCGACGTCGCTTTTGATGCATTTTTAATGAATGGCCATCCTAATGACACCCCATGGACAGCTCCAGTCAAAGTGGGCGACATCGTTCGCTTACGATTTATTGATGCAGGAAGCAGTACGATTTTCCGCATTAAAATATCGGATGCTGCCATGAGCGTTATCCAGGCTGATGGCAACGACGTCAAACCTTACTCTGTTAAAGAGTTATCCATTTCCCCTGCAGAAACCTATGACGTTTTGGTAAAAATAGAAAGAGATCAACCTTATATCATTTATGCAGGCTCAAAAGATACTGTAGGTGTTGCCTACGGTGCGTTAAAAACAACACCCAATCAAACTGTCGATTACACACAAGTAAAACCACTTACTGAGCCCATCCCGGTGACTAGAGAAATGATGAACATCATGATGGGTGGCATGCATCAAGGCAGCCTACCTGTAAGCCAACAACAGCAAAGCACTTCGCAGCCTTCAATGAACATGCACTCAATGCAAATGGATCACAGCATGCATATGGACCACTCCATGAATATGCAAATGCCTACTGAGCCAACTCGACTTAAAGATACTATAGCCCCATCCAGCTCATCCTATAAAACCTCGTTGGAAACCAAGTATCGCGATTTAACCGCTGCGATTCCGACTAATGATCCCAATATACCTGTAGAGGGGTTAATTAATTTAGAGTTGTTTGGCTATATGGGGCAGTTTATTTGGTTTGTCAATGGAGTACCTGGTTATAAAGCGAAACCGATTCCTTTAAAACCAGGTAAACGTTATCGTTTTGTATTTACTAATCCATCAATGATGCATCATCCCATGCACATACACGGCCATTGGTTTATTTTACGTACAGGAAAAGATGCTTTTGATCCGCTGAAACATACGCTGGACATCCCCCCAGGAGGAACCATAACTGCAGATGTAGATACCGATGCGAGTGGTCAATGGTTTTTTCATTGTCATATGCTTTATCATATGATGACTGGAATGAACCGAGTATTTCAATACACAACCATCATCGAAATAGCGGAAGGCAAAACCAAACCAGAAGATATTGTTAAAAACACTCCTTATTACAATCGCCCCATAATGCGGGTCGACGAGGCAATTAAGCCGATTAACTTGCATTTAGTAAAGCACCCCATGGCTCATGGCGCAGGTTTTTGGTTAGCAACTTATCTAGATGTAGGCGCTGATCCTATCCACAATTCGCAACGCCTTACCTATAAAGGCCTATATGGTCCCGATTATAATAAACTAGAACTATTTACCAAGGATGCTGAAATTTATAAAGGCGTAGTAGAAAACGCAGATATTGATATCTTTTACTGGCATTTAATCAGTCAATTTTGGGCTATTAAAGGCGGAGCAAACTATTTTAACCGGCCTGCCAGTCAGCCGTATTGGCAGGCCGGTATTGGTCTGGAAGGATTAATGCCATTTTTTATTGATACCGATATCAGGACCTACTTTTATGGTGGTAATGTTAAATTTGATATCGAATTATCGCGAGATACACAAATTACCAATAATTTTTTAATCAGAACAGGAGTTCGCAGCATTTTAGCAACTAAAACCATCCTTAACGCGCAGATTGGTAGTGGTTTAAATCAAATGCGCTATACCATACGACCTTATTATCGCCTTATACCTGGAGTGAGTATGTATGTTGAATATGAAAACGAGCACAATTATGGGGCGTTTAGAATACTAGAGGATGAAAGTACTACGCCAGATATATCTAATACCGTTTCATTAGGCTTAACGTTACTTTTCTAATTTTAACCGTTAACGACAATACCCTAGGCTATGTATTGAACATATAGAGTAATCCCCTAAGCACCAACTTACCCTCTAATTAAAAAATAAGTTACACTACCCTAAAATTTAAACTAGGGAATGCTTAATTGAGCCATACACCAAGGACAATTGTACTTAGAAAAACAAATATGCTCTTTGATTTTCTAAGTAAGCTGATGCTGCTACTCATTATCATGTGTATGTTCATCCCTTTCTCTCCTAAAATGCCGGCACCAGGAATTGATCCTTCATGGGCTCTTGGTCTAAATCAAGCAGTGGCTCAAGGGTTAGCATTTGGTAAGGACATTATATTTACCCTAGGTCCCTATTCGTCTTTATACACAAAAGCGTATCATCCAGCTACGGATTTTTTAATGATTTCTGGCTGTCTTAGCCTAGCAATTTCTTACTGGATTTGCCTACTTTTTTTAATGAGAAGAAAACCATGGTACTGGTTTCTTATTTATTGCGTTCCGTTTCTGGGTATGATTTATGCTCGTGACTCTTTATTTTTTTCATACCCATTACTTGCAGGACTAATAAGTTATCAAATTATATTCATTGAAAATCGCGCTATGCTCGCCAATATTTATCTTTTATTGCTTGTTTTTTTTCTGTTCGCTCCATTCGGCTTACTTGTGCTCATCAAGGGCTCCATGCTCATTCTGTGTATGCTCATGCTCATTTTGTGTTTTATCTTTTTCCTCACCAATAATGAAAAAAAACTAGCATTCATTTGTCTCGCATCTCCTACAGTGTCAATCATTTTTTTTTGGCTTATGGCAGGACAACACCTCTCCTCCTTACCTGCCTACCTAATAAGCACAGTGTGGATAGCATCAGGTTTTACAGAAGCGATGTCTACTAATGGAAATGCGAATGAGGTCATTTTATATTTATTTACTTGCTTATTAATTCTCCTAGCCATTTCATGGCAAAAAAAAATAACAATTGGTGCGAAAATATTCTTACTGGGAATTTATTTTGTGTTTTTGTTTGTTTCTTTTAAAACCGGTTTTACCCGTCATGTGGGACATGCCTTTATACCTGGCACCTCTGCTTTGCTCGCAACGCTATTTTTACCCTTTATTTTTAACTCCCGGGTCAATGCGCTACTTATTCTTGTCTCATTAAATAGTTGGTATTACATTAATAGTCACTATACAGGTATATCACTTCGAGATAACTTCATCTCTTCTTATTCCTCAGCATGGCATGGTCTAAAAAGTAGAATACAGGATCCTGATTGGCTTAAAAAAAACTTTCTGTTTACGGTGAACTTCTTACGCGATCAAACAGCCTTTCCTCGGTTACAAGGTACTACTGACATTTACTCATATGATCAATCGTACTTAATCTCTTCGCAAAATATTTGGTCCCCACGTCCAATATTTCAGAGTTATTCTGTTTTTAATCCAGGCTTAGCTGAAAAAAATAAAAAGCATCTTCAAGGGACAAATAATCCGGATAACATTATTTTCAAAATCGAACCAATTGATCAACGCGTTCCTTCATTAGAGGATGGGGCAAGCTGGCCCTTATTACTGGTTAATTATAAGCCAACTCTGTTGACGAGTAATTTTCTGTTCCTTCATAAAAAGAAACATCCTCATCAAGTCAACTTAACGTTATTAAAAAAAGAATTTCACGTTTTAGGTGAGCATGTAAGACTACCGAAAAAACAACTGCTCTTTGTTGAGATTAATTTGAAACCAACTATATGGGGGGCTCTAGCAACTATTTTCTTTAGGCCACAACAATTACAAATTACTTTGCAACTAAAAAATGGAACTACAAAACAATATCGGCTCGTTGCAAATATGGCGAGATCTACTTTTCTTCTCACACCACTCATTGAAAATACTGATGAATTTTCAATGCTCTATGAGAAGGATAACAAATTAAATGATAAAACTGTGAGCTCTATTATCATCACAACAAGTCAGGAAATAAATTGGCATTGGAATAATACTTATACGATTAACTTTAAATATATTGATACTGGGAAAATATTTTCTTAATGAATAATGGGATCAATCAGGATGCATATGTAGTTGGTGCATTTGAAAGTCAAAATGGAGTTGTTTTAAAGGAATTAGGTAAGGAATTTATCGATGAATCATCATCGCTTTCTTCTAAAAGTCTAATAACTTCACTATCACTTGTAGAGTCCAATGGCCTAGGACTCTTGGGCTCTATGGGAGCTGGCGAAGAAGAATCCATCTCGCCGAATAAACCCAGTATTTTTGTATAGGAGCGTTTTGGTTGCGCTGATTCGGGAGCAATTTGCAGTTTGGGTAAAACTTTATAAAGACCATAAAGAAATGAAAGCTCCCCATCATTCAATGCTGATTGATAGAGCTTTAAATCCTGCTCATCGCCATTAAGATTGGCAAGAAAGGCTTTTGCTGCTGCAATTTTTTGGCTCCTGGGAACTCCTAAGCTTAATATATTTCCATATTCAGCCTGGCCTTCGCGCTCACGAATATAGATTGTCAGCGCCTTTTTAAGAAAATCAGTTTGCACATTACAGTCATAAGAGCTAATTAATTTTGCTAAGGGAGCGTTGGATTTAATATCATCACTTGTTAACTCCGTATGAGTAAGCAAGGTAGGAAGCAATTCGAGATGATTGTGCTTACAAATCAAATCCAAAGGCCTTAAACCTTCTTTTGTGCGAAGATTACAATCTGCCCCACTCTCAAGAAGCATTTCCACTAGTGCTTTATGGCCCTTCATGCAGGCAAGATGGAAAGGAGTTATACTATTCGCCAGTTGGTTGCAATCTGCACCTCTATTTAGCAATGCTCCTACTACTTCTTTATTTCCGTTGGCACAGGCAAAATGCAAAGGAGTTTCTTTACTTGTTGTCTGCTGATTAAAATTTGCCCCAGATTTGAGTAATAGTTCTACCACTTCGAATTGGCCGTTTACGCAAGCACTATGTAAAGGGGTTTCTTGCGAGGTCGACCGCTGATTGCAGTCCAATCCCTTTTCCAGAAATAATTGTACTAGTTCTATGTTACCGCTGCATGCTGCTGCATGGAGAACACTAAAGTTTTTTGCATTTAGCAAGTCTAAACGAGCATTATTCTTCAAAAATAGCTTAGCCAATTGCTTGTTTCCATTAATACAAGCTTCATAAAGAGGCGTATTTCCCTCTTTGTTTTGTTGATTGATATCAGCACCTTTGTCAATTAAGTATTGGGCAAATTCTACAATTTCAGGAGGAGGGTTTTTAGTTGCGGCTATGGCGTGCAGCACATTCCCTAATTCGATGGCATTATTTTTTATATTAAAACTTGGATGCTCAGCAATTTTATAGGCTAACTCATAATTTTTAACCCAAATAGCATGAAAAATTGGGCCAAAAATTTCAGGCCTGTTGACGTCTATCGATGGAATAGTTAATAAAAATTCTGCAGCCTCATTACTGCTCGATATAGCAGCCAGTGCTAAGGCAGTACCATTTGCTTGACCAGGTAAGTTCACATCGATTGTGCTAAAATCCATGCGCCGTAAAGTATCAACATCATTTCTTTCAGCCGCTATGTGTAACAGTGTAGGGCTAGATTTACTTGCTACTAATGCCTGTATTGGTTCTGTTTTCTTTAACCCCGTAAGATCTAGGGGATTATTTTGATGAGTAAATACAGAGGTTGTCATAACAATTGGCGTAGGCTCTCGAAACCAATCAAGAAAAGAAGAGTTTGAGAAATAAGAATTTAATTCATTTGCAAGTTCTTCACTGGTATAGATCTTATTTATTTCATCTAAATGATTCGTATCAATTATTTGAAACCGATTAGGTCCTATAACTCGAACATTTATTGCATGACCATTTGCACCAAATTCAATTGCTACATCAGGTATTCCTTGTAGTTTTTGGCTTATCTTTTGGAGATACTTAGTTAATTCCGTTAGCTTATATTGATCATTTGTATGGAAGGCACGCTCTAAACCGCCTAATTCCTCTAATGCCTCCGACTGAACATATTCGGAGATTTCAACTTCATGAAATTGGCGAAGAAATTTATTAAATACCTCTTTACTTTGTGGTGATAAATAAAGTGCCATACCTTCATAAAAAACAGGAACTTCTAGTAAAGCTTTTTGCGCATCGGTGAGCTCATTGAATGTTTTCTGATGGTACTTAGGATCTTCTTTTGCCCGTTGTTCGTCTTTAACTAATAATTTTTTTACATTGGTAATATCTTGTGCAAGTTTTTCAGGTTTATCTGCATATTGCTCAAGGAGCTTTAATCTTTGCATAAAAGTCTTTTCTTCTCCTGAACATACAGCCTGAATCCACATGCTGGAGAAACCTTTGCACAATCCCCTTTGAGATAGAGAGTAACCAAGATGTATCCCTATCATGATGAGCTGAGAATGACGCATATTCAGTACTCCTACGGCATATTTTTTAATTATAGGTTAAATTTTAGACTCCAGAACAAATAGTCCGTGGCAATGATGACTTGTACTCGGTAAAGTGGGTAAGTTGATCAAAACGATTTTTTATGTGCCAGAAACGTGCCACCAGTGTAAGAAGTGATTTAAAGCTGCAACAACTTACTTTACTATCCTTTGTTTCAAGATGGTCAACTTACTGACCGGGAGAAGTTGTCCATGAGATAGATCAGACCATTGATTAGGCTAATGCCCACTCCCCCTCTCCCACTCGTGGGAGAGGAGATTTCTTAATGGCAGTAAGAAAAAAGCTCAAAACAAATTTATTTTTGTAGAGAATACCCATCATCGAGCCAGCCTTGTAGCCCAGTTTCTAATGAATAAACATCGGTGTATCCCATTTTTTGTAAATTGTCGGCAACCAACGCAGATCGAAATCCCCCGCTGCAATAAACAATAACTTGCTCATCTAAATTAGGAATTGTTTTTTCAATATCTCGTTCAATAACGCCCTTACTCAAGTGTATTGCTGTTGCAATATACCCTGTTTCCCTTTCATTAAGTTCGCGTACATCAATAAGGGACATATGCTCTTTAGATTCAATTTTTTCTTTTAATATTTTAGGACTTATTTCTTTAATACGTTTTTTAGATTCAGTTACCAACGATAAAAATCCCGGTGCATGTTGCTTTTTCATCAAGTTCTCCCATGTTTTTATTGCATATTATTTTTTTTCACAAGGCACTTTCATATTTCATCGATGTCCGCAAATTCATTTTGTTTAAATTTAACTCCATATTTTGTAATTATGATCATATAATCCACTAAATCAACTTAACGCATCAAAAGTTTCCGGAGTGGTTGTAATGAAATCAAAAACGTTTTTTAACCATGTACCTAAACGTGAGCACGTAGGTCATAAGCATCAAAATGAATATTCTAGAAGAGTATTAGACTTTGTTTTAAAAGAAAAGTGGCATACTGAAATAACCTCTTCAATTCCAAAATACGTTCAAAACTTCAAAAAAATGTACTCAACGAAGTTTGATACATTTCCCAAAATTGCGGAATCAATAGAAAAACAGAATAAGGGACGATTTATTTACAGAGGCATGAGCCTTAGGGAGTTAGTAGATGTCCTAAGTCATACAAAATTCATATGCGCACCCAAGCAAAAACAAGACCACTATGATATTGCTGAGCACGTTGTAGCGAATAATACATCAAGATTTCTCTCTTTAACGCCATCATTAATCCTTGGTAGTCGATACGCCAGTATAAGCAGCATAATTCCCAGTAATGGGGCAATAATGCAAACCAATCTACCACCCTTTTTTATTGATCCTAAAGAGCTGCTAGGCACGCATCCAGAGTTATATCAGCGCTACCATCAACGTAAAGAAAATGATGAACGCGCAACTGACACCGCGAATTTTCAAGGAGTATCCGATGTGATGGAAACAACCTCAGGAAACTCAGAAATCACAATGATTAGGAATTTTGGCAAAACTTATGTCGGATTAGGAATGCACGATGTAAAATCAATTCATTTATTAACCGTTCCCGGTCAAATATTGTGGCAATGGACAAGCATAAAAACGCCTTTACATGAAATTACCTTTGAAAATCCAGAGTATAAGCCTAGAGTTTGTGTGATTAAAACTGGCTTTGTAGCCCATGATAATTATCTTAAAGATGAGTTTGATTTAGTTAACAAAAGAAATAGAGGTATGGGGCTCATTCCTCCTGAAGGTAGAGTGATTACATTGCATGAAGCAAAAAAAATAGCAGAATCAGGTTTATTGGAGCAAATTAACAAGGCATACGAGAGTGAGGATACCTATGTTTTTTCACATGTTCCAACATACATTCCAATTAATGATATAGACGCAATTATGGAATATATAAATCAAACCATTAGATCATTGCCTAACCTGAAAAAAATAATGCAAGGGCCTACAATAGAAGAAATCCCAGACTCAGAACCAGAAAGACCTAAAACAGTATAAATTACATCGATAAAAATCAGACTGTCAATTTATTGACATGGTAAATGCAGGCGATTTGGTACAGCAGCTATCAAATCGCCCTTTTTTAGTGATGACCTTTTCTAATGCGCTTATACCAACCTTTTAACTCAGGCCAAAATGCAATGATGAAGATTATAAGGGTAAACAAAATCACTGAAATGACCATTTGCACAATAGGAAACTTCAGCTCATCATGTGCAACAAACCAACTTGTAATCGATCCTGAGACCACAAAAAGTAATCTTAAAAGCCAAAAAAACATAAATAACACTCCAGATAATTTATGTGCTTACATGCTATTTGAGTATGGTTAAAATTAAGCCTGAAATAGACTACGTCCATGACCGGAACTGTTCACCAGATTTTCTTAATTCCATTATTATTTTCTGCGTACGTACAATAAAGCCATAACACATGAAGCTTTGCGCGATAACTCATCACTACCGCGGCTAGTAAGGATAATAGGCACATGAGCTCCTAATACTATTCCCGCCGCTTCAATACCGGATAAATAAGTCATTTGCTTGTAAAGCATATTACCCGACTCAACATCAGGAACAACCAAAATATCCGCATTACCAGCAACTGGAGAACAAATACCCTTTTCACGCGCTGACTCCATGGATACAGCATTATCAAATGCCAAAGGGCCATCTAAAACTCCACCAGTTATCTGTCCACGCTCAGCCATTTTACACAAAGCGGTTGCATCGAGAGTCGATGGAATTTTTTCATTTACAGTTTCAACTGCAGAAAGAATAGCAACATTAGGAGTACCTAGTTTAAGCGCATGGAATAAATCAATGGCATTTTGCACAATGTCACATTTTTCTTTTAAATTAGGAAAAAGATTAATTGCTGCGTCAGTTAAAAAAATTGGCTTTGGATATCCAGGTACATCCAAAGCGAATACATGACTCATCCGACGCCCTGTTCGCAAGCCATTTTCTTTAACAACAACAGGCTTCATCAGCTCCTCAGTATGAATTTTCCCCTTCATAATCGCTTCAACTTTTTTTGTTGCAGCGAGTTTCACTGCTATTTCAGCGGCTTCGTTGCTGTGTTCTGTAGCAATAAGTTCATAAGCAGAAATATCAACTAAGGCCTCCTTTGCGGCATCAAGAATTTTTTGTTTCGGTCCAACAAGAATAGGAGTAATTAAACCTGCTTCAGCAGAGGCAACAGCACCTTTTAGAGACAGCACATCAACTGGATGCACTACTGCAGTTTTAAGGGGTTTTAAGGAGTTTTTTGCTGTAATTAAGCGCTGATACCAATGTTCTTGCTTCGGCTTCAACTCTACTGCAGGAAGTTCAACACGTTTCCTTCTCACCTTTGCTGTTGGGGCGATAACCGTTGCAAGGCCACTAATGACCGTTTTTCCTAACTGATTCACACACTTACAATCAAGTTCAACAATGTGTTGTTCGGGTATTTTATTGACTACTACAAGTGTAACGGTGACTGTATCACCTAAAGCAACTGGATGTTCAAACTTTAAAGTTTGATCTAAATAAATAGTTCCAGGACCAGGCAGCTCTGTTCCTAGGACTGTAGATAAAAGAGACGCACCCCACATCCCATGAGCAATGATTTTATGAAACATATCATTTTGAGCATACTCTGCATCAACATGTGCGGGATTTACATCTCCAGACATAACCGCAAAAAGCTCAATGTCTTCCTTGGTTAATGTTCGTATTAAACTTGCTGACTCACCGATTGCTAATTCATCAAAGACATGGTTTTCAATATAACTCATTTGTATGCCTATTATTATAAAGGTTTATGTAAATCTGCCAAAATAAGTTTGATATACAAAAGTAATTTGTCAAGCAAAATAGTTTTCGCTATATAGTCTACAGTTTAATAAATACCCATCATTATGTAACGTAAAACATTTAGGAATAATGATTATGATGCATGCTATGGTTTTGGAAAAGCCAGGACACAAACTAATCTACAAACAGGTAAAAAAGCCAACTCCTAAAGAAGAAGAAGTACTCATCAAAGTGCATGCCTGTGGTATTTGTCGAACCGATTTACATGTTGTAGACGGGGAATTAAAAAATCCCACGCTTCCACTGATTCCAGGTCACCAAATTGTTGGTACCATCGAAAAAATCGGCTCTTCAGTCCCCCATTTTGAGATCGGTCAACGAATTGGAGTTCCTTGGTTAGGCGGAAGTTGTGGGACGTGCTCATTTTGCTTGTCTGGGCGCGAAAATCTTTGTGATAACGCTCGTTTTACTGGCTATCAAATAGACGGTGGATTCGCAGAATATTGTGTTGCGAACCACCGGTTTTGCTTTCCCATACCCGATGGATATTCTGATTATCAAGCTGCACCACTCTTTTGTGCCGGGTTAATTGGCTATCGTGCTTTATTAAAAACCAATAATGCCGAGCACTTAGGATTATATGGTTTTGGCGCTGCAGCGCATATTCTTATTCAAGTAGCACAAAAGCAAAAACGAAAAGTATATGCTTTCACTAGCCCCGGCGACACCCATGCTCAGGAGTTTGCTTATAAGCTAGGAGCTACATGGGCTGGAGACTCAGATAAATCGCCACCACATCTTCTTGATGCTGCAATCATTTTTGCACCTGTTGGCACGCTTGTCCCACTTGCACTTCGCAATACAACAAAAGGTGGTATTGTTGTTTGTGCAGGAATCCACATGAGTGACATCCCCAGTTTTCCTTATAATATTCTCTGGGGTGAACGAACTCTTTGCTCTGTTGCCAACCTCACGCGCAAAGATGGAGAAGATTTTTTATCATTAGCACCAAATGTACCCGTTAAAACAGAAACTCATACTTATCCATTGACCGAAGTCAATCAGGCGCTTGAGGATCTTCGTCATGGAAGGTTTACAGGTGCTGCAGTTATCACTATCTAAAGTCTGAGTAACCAAATCTGTGGTATATCCCCTCCCCTAACCCACTCCCCAAAGGGACGCAGGAGAGGGCATTAAATAATTTTCCGTAATCAGGAGTCAATACAAGCCCTGGGTTCCGCTAACGTCGCACTCATGTTACAAAAACGAGACAACTTTTTATTGTTAATGCCTCTTGATTTGGTGCATGAGATTTGGGAGTATCGGCATATGACATCTGTGCCATTTTATTTATCAAAGGGAATTATTATGTTTCAACAAGCAATAGTACGTACACCATCACCCAACCTAATTCATGGCTTAACATCAACTACGGGATTAGGTCGTCCAGATTATGTCAAAGCCCTTGAGCAACATCAAAATTACATTAAAGCATTATCCAGCTGTGGTGTGGAAGTTACTGTCTTACCTGCTACAAACGATTTCCCTGATTCATGTTTTGTCGAAGATCCAGCCCTTCTTACAGATAAAGTTGCAATTCTGACTCGACCAGGAGCTCTATCAAGACAAGGCGAAGTTGATTTAATTGAACCATGCATTCAATCTTTTTATAAAGGACGCACCTATAGAATAGAAGCCCCAGGAACGTTAGAAGCGGGGGATGTCATGCAAGTAGAGGATGTTTTTTACATAGGAATTTCACAGCGCACCAATCTTGATGGCGCGCAACAATTGACTTCAATATTGGCACAATTTGGCTATAAAAGTACGTTAATCGAACTTAAAAAATTCCTTCATTTAAAAACAGGCATTTCCTATCTTGGGAATGGTCACGTGCTAGTCAATGGTGAATTAGTGAATCATCCTGCCTTGATGTCATTGAAACAATTAATTGTTGATGATAACGAAGCTTATGCAGCAAATTGTATTAGGGTGAATAATGCAGTCATTATGCCTCAAGGTTTTCACCACACCACAGAAATGGTACGTAATTCAGGTTGTGACGTCATTTCTGTGGATGTAAGTGAATTTCGTAAAATTGATGGTGGTTTAAGCTGTTTATCATTGAGATTTTAATGAATAAAAAGCTAACTGTTTTTAGTTTAACATTGATGACCGTTGGTTCAGTTGATAGCATACGCAATTTACCTGCTGCGGCATTAGTTGGCACAGATATTTTCTGGTATTTTGGACTGGCGTTATGCTTCTTTTTGCTGCCCAGCGCAATTATTGCAGGATGGTTTTCTTCTCAGTCTCATGAGGGAATCTACGGATGGGTCAAAAAAAGTCTAGGCCCAAAAGCAGGCTTTATCGCCATTTGGTTCCAATGGATGCAAAACATCCTTATTTATCCCACATTTTTCAGCTTTATCGCGGGAACACTTTTATATTGTATCAATCCGAATTACATTGAGAATAAAGTACTTCTTTTTATCCTAATCAATCTTTTTATTTGGTGTTTGACTTGGGTTAACATAAAAGGCATTTACTTGTCTCATCGAGTGACTGTTTTTTGCTCCATATTTGGATTATTGCTTCCATTTATCTTAATTTTGGCTATAGGGACTATTTGGATGATCTTTTATCCTCAATCCCTAAACCATATTTCCCCATCCAATCAGGATTCATGGGCATCTCTAACCGCGATTATTCTTTCTTTTTGTGGGATTGAGATTGCTGGTGTTTATACCCAGGAAAGTAAGCCAGGCGCTTTACCTGTTGCCATTGTGCTTTCAGTAATTATTATTTTTGTTACGATGCTCTTTGGTTCACTGACTTTAGCATTCATCCTTTCTCCAAAACAATTGAATCTTATTGGTGGCATTCCCGAACTATTTCAAGTATTTTTTACGCAAATTCAATTTGCTAACCTAAGTTTGGTTGTCAATATTTTAATTGTTTTGGGCTGTGTTGGTTGCGCTAATAATTGGCTTATCTCTCCACTGAAAGGCCTTTTGTTTGCGAGCAATGATCTCCACCATTCAGCACATCAATCCCCATCCAAATTCTTGCTGATCCAAGCATGTGGCGTGTCGTTTATAAGCACCCTTTTTTTATTATTTCCAAGCATTAACGCCTCATACTGGTTTATGATTACTTTAGCAACGCAAATGTATTTATTCATGTATGCGTTTATGTTTGCAGGGGCAATACGATTAGCATGGCAAGAAAAAAAACGCTTTTATTGGTTAATTACCACATGCTCTATTTTTGGATTCATAGGTATTACCATTTCTCTTGTAGTTAGTTTTACACCACCTAGTTCGTTAAAATATGGATCGTTATTACGCTATGATTTATTGATTATTGCATGTTTGTTACTCATTGGTTTTTCATCTATTTTATGGAAAAAAGTGCTAAAAGGGTCCGCAAACAATGCACAGCAATTTGGGCTATTGATAGATCAACAACCTCAAGATTAACATATTGATTTATCTGTTTATTAGGAAACTAGCTACTTTACTTTAAACCTTAAAAAGTTTATAATTTGAACAGATGTTTAATATTGGAGTCTCTTCCGTGCCTACTACTTCATTGCCCACCCGATCTGTACCAATGACTTTAAGTGAAAGTCAACTAGAACGATTGTTTGCATCCATAGAACGAAATGGCAATCCTCATACCGCACAAACAGATTCTTATTTAGCAATTCAGCTTCTTTCTCGTTTTGGACTACAGAATGCGAAACAAGTAGCTGAGTTTCTTAAAACAGCTGGTGGTCACGAAACCATCAACATGATAGTTCAAGAGCTTGTGAAAGAAGAGGCACAAATTCAATATATCAGAGAGCAAACCGCAGAAGAAATGCTCAAGCAAGAAGGCTTGCTTCTTCGCCTTCTTGCATTCATTGCAAAAGATAAAGAGCTTGCGAAACACGTCAATCAAATTATTCAACAACAAATCGATCAAAAACTTAAAGAAACAAAAACTGTTGAAGGAAGTAGTGCTAACTCTATTGCGATACAAATCTTGGACGCTAATATTCGAGCCTATAGCAACGTACTTAACGCTCTTAATGAAGAACAAGAAGCTCTGGAAGAAGAATTAGAGGAAATAGAAGAAGCGCTGAATGCTCTTGAAGAAGAAGCCTTATTAATGGAAGAAGAGCATGCCCATATGACTGACCATTTGGATGCGCTTAATGCGTTTCTTCAAGCACCCCTGTTCAACAATCAACCAATTACTCAATTTGCTAGTTATTCAAGCCAACAAATAGCTTCTTTAAGTGCACAACTTGCAGCGCTTAGAGCGCAACATACTGCACAGGTTGTCCCCTCAATTGATGTCAGTAGAGCACAAACCATTGAATCACCTATCGACAGAAAAATTCGCATGCTGCAAGAGCGACTTGACTTTTATCAAAATCAATTTGCACAACCTCCACATAGTCATGAACAAGTAGTTCAACGATTAATCGATCAGGTACGTGCTCGATTAGCCGAAATGCAACATCACGATGAAATGCAAGTGCCTCTGATGTCCCGTCAACGTGAATTGGATGGATTAAGATTACAAGAACGTGGATTCCTGCAAGCACAGCAGTTTTTGAAAAAAGAAAAAATTCTCCTTAATGCCCATTTGGAACCTGTTAATGATTTTAATCAGGCTTACTTAATTATTGATCCGAGTCATAAAGCACGTTATCAAAAACACGGTGATTCCTATGTCGTTCTTTCTGAGGGCCTTGATCCACAGCGTTTGAGCGAAGATGACTGGTTGCAAGCAAAACTAAACTATGAGCGCGCAAAAGCCGATGTTTGTTGTGTTAATGCCGATTACCATGCGAGAAGACAGCAACGATTTGACTCACTGAATCAACGTATGGAACCTCTTCAACTTAAGAAAAACAATTTCATTGATCGTCTTGATCAAGTTAAGGCAAATAAGGTTGAGATACTTCATGCATTATCCAGTGCTAAAGCACAACGTGCGTTACTAAACCAACCTCGTGAGGAAGTTACGCCTTTGGCAATGTCTCCCAGACCAACTCCCAAAGCAACGCCTAAACCCGCTCCCAAATGCAGCTACTCACTGATGATGCGCAATTTAGAGTGCTTGGTACCAACCCATGCACCTGCGCCACGCCCTACAGACATTAGAAATGTGAGAGATGTACTTGAAGCAGTGGTTTCACCTGCTCGAAAAAATGAATTGGATGAACTCATCAATGAAGTCAGACCTGGTGAAATTATGCAGCCAGAAGTAAGACTTGGTTGGCTCTATAGAATCAAAAAACTCATACCGGATATCCCTGTACCCGAGTTGGACTCTCAATTAAAATTTAAAAAATAACAATACACTCACGTACTCGTGAGTGTCATAGAAGATAAGTGTAGGCAGGGCATAGCAGCCCAGTCTACGTTTGTCACGAAAAGCTAAGGCAATGAGGCAGTAGAAATGAGCACAGAGCCTAATTCTTTTGATAATCTATTTGACAAGATCGAAGACAAATTGGTACCATCAAAAAATAAATAATTTATTCCACACTCTGTAATATATATGAACAACAACGCGCATCATCAATGTTATTTAAGCAACTCTTTTGGGTTGGTGCGTGCTATTGCTTCTGTCGCGTCTGTGGTGGTGGTCGTCGTGGTCTTTCTCTCCTCACCCTAGAGTTGCGTTTTCGATTATTTAGCCTCTCTAGGGAGAAGGCAAAATAATCAAACGATACGACTAACTATCTTGAGGAAATTCACTATGGGAAACACACTCGATGCAGAGGCATCGCAGAAACAAATCACTTATCGCGCCATCTTTATCATTAGTTTATGTGCTGCATTTTTATTTTATAAATATATCCTCCAAAATTTTCCAAGCGTAATGCCTCAACAATTGATGGATACATTTAACCTACAAGGACTAGGTCTTGGTGTTTTATCAGGAGTATATTTCTGGACCTATCTGATTGTGCCTTTATTTGTAGGAATTATTCTCGATCATTATGGAACACGCTGGGTTACAACAGGGGCCATTTTTTGCTGCGCTATCGGAATTTATATTTTCTCCCAAGCCCAGGAGTTAAATACCGCGATTTTAGGGCGTGCTTTAACAGGAGTTGGTGTTTCCTTTGCTTCCATCGCTTATTTCAAATTAGCAGCAGTATGGTTTCCAAACAAATATTATGCATTGCTTACCTCGTTCCTTGTTACCGCTGCCATGGTTGGTGCAATATTTGGACAAATGCCGCTAGCATGGTTAGTCAGTCAGATCGGATGGAGAGCCAGTTTAGTTGATGTAGCTTGGATGGGGATCATTTTAGCCTTCTTGTTCCTGTTTGTTGTTCAAGACAAACCATCCTATTCCATTGAATCATCAAAATCTGAAACTCATGCTTCTAAAAACCCGCATTTATGGCAAGATATTTTGTTAATAGTAAAAAATAAACAAAACTGGCTATTAACCGGATACAGTGGTTTAGCATTCTCTCCCATAGTTATTTTTTGTGGCTTATGGGGAAATCCTTTTTTGCAACAAGCATATCATTTAGACAAATTAGTTGCCCCATCTCTCATTTCTCTGGTTTTTGTAGGATTAGCTCTTGCATGTCCTGTATTTGCTTTATTTACTAACCGCATACAAAATCGTTGTGCTTTTATGTTTTACAGTACTTTAGTGTCTGCTTTATCCATTAGTTTGGTAATCTACGCACATCCTATGCCACTCTGGTTACTGAGCATATTGCTCTTCCTTTTTGGGTTTAGTTTAGGGGCATTTCCAATCGTATTTGTAATTGGAAAAGAATCAAATCCATTATACCTGGCAGGTACAGTAACCTCTTTAATCAATGCCAGCGATGCATTTCTGGATGCAGTTACTGAGCCAGCAATAGGAAAACTTCTTGATGTCTTTAGTAATGCCAGTACTTCTCATGAGTTTTCACTATTTAGTTATCATATCGCTCTCGCTATTTTGCCGTTATACCAGATAATCGGAGCATTTTTGATGCGATGGGTTAAAGATGAGCATCGTGCGGTACATTAAGGAGCATGTTGTACGTCGTAGACTCCTCAGCAAGGTAGGCTGGGCTGTTAAGTCCAGCACTTTAATATTTCGCTAAAATTCCCTTAAAAATAAGATCAATGCTAAACGCTGGGCTTAACAGCCTAGCCGACAATCACTACTATTCCTTTTCCTGCTTCATGATAACAACTCAATACTCTCAACATGAACATATACCCAGGCAAATATGCCCGAAGTAAGTTTCACTTGAATCCGTTTGTAATCTTCCACCTCATAAGAATCAGCTTTTTTTAACTCTTCGGGACTTATCTCAAACACCATCCCATCCACACTATCCGTTGATTTTCCAGTATATGTAATAATTGGATGTTCATCTTCACCGCTTGCAGCAATGACGCTGGAATCTTTTATCTTAACTTTAGACATGCCAAAACCAGGAAGGCTATCTACTGCTCCATGTAACTTTCTTCCAAAATTACTTAATTGAACCGATTCATAACGTAATGTTCCATAAGAAAATAGCTTTTCAGTATTCACAACAATCTACCTCTAAATAATCGAATTGTGGCCGATTATCCAGGTTTTTTTATCAATCACAAGATTGCTGGCTTTAGAATAGTTTAAATATTTATGATCAAATAAATAACTCATTTTTTAATTGAAAGCTTTGTTATACTGTAATTATGTGCACATACTTTTAGGGACAAAATAAATGCGCTTATTACCAATTTTTTGTATTCTATATGTATGTACTAATTCATCTGTTTTGGCAGCAAAACAACACACTTATCGTGATGCGGTAGGTCTTCGTCATAGTTTGTCAAAGCAAGAACTTTCTATTTATATCGATCAAAACAAAATATTAAAAAATATCCCCTACTTACAAAAAACAGGTATCGTTGATACAAATCTTTCCAATACAGAGGCGGGTTTCTATGCCACTGAACTCGCAGCACAAGTATCCATACCGTATGTCACTAAAATTATTCAAAAACTGTATTCTTCGAATGTAAAAGCAGATCAAATTTATATTAAGTCCTACCTTCTTGCTACGGACTCATATGGTAATAACACGCCATCCTTTTGTTATTCATTTACTTTTAACCGTCAGCTGTATCAAAAAATTAATTGGAAAAATTTTCAAGCAAATAATATTGTAAAAATTGTCCCTGATTTCAAAGTATCAGACATGTGCAAAGCACTTGCTGAAACAAGTCCTCTTAGTATTTGAAAGTATTAACGATTTATTCGAATGCATGCTTGAACTTGCTACGACTTTATTACGACCCATCTTTTTGGCTTCCTAAAGTGCTTCGTCAGCTTGGGATATTAAAGCATCTATTCTTTCGCCGTCATAAGGATAAAAAGATATCCCAATGGAGATAGTCACTGAAAAACGATAAGTGGCGGTACGTAAACGATTATGAATTAAGTCTGACTACCTTCTAAGCTGTATTTATCTAAAGCCAATAATATCTTTTCTTCAAGTGACTTGGCTTTTTCTAAGGGTTGATTCACCCCATTGATAATAATAGAAAAAATAAATGTTTTTTCATTTGGATTAATCATAAAACCCGATAGTGAAGAAATATCATGCATTGAACCCGTTTTTGCGTATACTTTTTTCTCAAGTATTGTTTTCTTCATTCTATCTTTGAGTGTTCCTGAAACACCTGCTTGTGGTAAGGCCTTGAAGAAAATCGTATTCATGTCTTTATCATGATAAAGATCGCTAAGTAGGTTGACCATTTGTTCCGCCGTCACCAAATTATAACGAGTGCCTTCACCATCCACGATCTCCATTTGCGTCATATTAAGATGTGTATGCTCAGATAATATTTTTTTAATCGCAAAAGCACCTTCTTTATGAGTTCCCTTTCCGGTGAGTGAATAACCTAATTTTTTAGTTAAACTGTTTGCATAAAGATTATCAGATTGCTGTAACATATGTGTTATTAATTTACTAAGGGGTTTAGATTGGAAACTGGCAACAAAAGCAGTATCTGATGGAGATACTCCCGTAGTGATCGTTCCTTTCACGGCAATATTGCTTTGATTAAGGGTCTTTTTGACTACTTGTTTTACTAATAAAATGGGATCAGGAATAGCAAGTTCGATTAATTTTGGGTTTTTATCCTGAATCATGCAACCATATAAGCGCACAGTATTATTGGGTTTCGTTTCAAGATTCAGACTACAATGATTTTTTTCCTCTTCTTTACTCACTGTCACTACTTCATTAATAAGAGTTAAAGCTTTGGGAAGAGTTTTGGGCTTCGCCTTGGCGAGTTGGCCTAATTCATTTGCACTAATTAATTCATAAACCACTTTATTATCATTCAAAATTGCTGCGGTATCTGGTGCCGCGTAATACCATCCTAAATCGTCATAAGAGGTTCCACTTGGATAATATGGGGATTGATATTGTGAGCTATCAATTATCACATTGCCGTTTACTGTGTTTACATTATTTTTTTGCAAACTCAGTACTAAAGAAGTCAAATTATCTACAGTAAAAGACGGTGACCCAGTAAATTGAAGATAGTAATCCTGATTTTTTCGTGACAGTGTGGTTATAAAACGGTAGTCTGGTTTTAATTGATAAAGCGCAGCTGCTGCTGTAAGCACTTTCATACCACTGGCTGGAGACAATAGTTTATCCGCATTTCTGCTGTAAACAACTTGCCCGGTCTGAGCATCTTTAATCAATACGCCAACGGTTGCATGGGGCAATTGTTGTGCAATAATCCCATCTATTTTTTCTGAAAGCGTTTGAGAATTGCCAAGTTGGCTGACGAATAAAGCTGCGAAAGCCCATAAATAATTAGAATAGCGCACGACAAATACCCTAATAAGATACGTAGAGTATAGCTTTACCCATTCAGAGACGAAGTGCAACCCCTAATCTAAGTATTTTGCAGCTGCATCAGTCCCAGACACATCTCTTTCATAATGACACCGAACTTGATATGTATATAAAAGGATGTTGTTTCTTATCCAGCCAATAAAGTAGTTTTAACAAATGAGGTTTATCCAGAGCAAGACATCCATGTGTTCCTACATTAATCGATTGCCAAAGATGTATGAAAATAGCACTACCGGCTCCAGGGACCACTGGATTCATATTGTAATTGATGACTGCACCCATTTTATATGCGTCAATAAGCATCAATTCATAGCTTTTGGCGTTTGTATCGCCGCTGACCCACGTGTTATAACGCTCATGAGAAACATCATCTATAAATTTATCATCCGCAGTGATGTATTTAAAATCCATTTTAAGCGCTAAAGGTTCTGATCCAAATGCAGTACCCAGGGAATATAAACCAGCTGGGGTTTTCATATCCCCTTCCTTCTTTTTCCCTATAGGCGCTATACCCTCTTTCCCCACAACGGCAGGAAAAGAATCCAATGCCTGTATCCATGAATTTTTTCGTTTCTTACATGCTGTCACTTTTACTTCAAAGCCCTTGATGAGCTGTACTACAATCACTTGTAATGATGAGTTTGGAACATCTTGTAACGCGGCTACATCACAAGGCTCAGCAGCTTGTTTAGTCATTGGCATAAAGAGACAAACTAAAATGAGTAAAAGTACCAAAAAAACATATGTAATTTTTGATTTTACCATTTTAGAAGCTCAAATTAGGGCTAGCTGGTTTCATAAAGGTATGTGAAAACGCTTCTGGTGTTGGGCCCTTTGTGTTTAACTCATCAAGATAAATCATTTTAAAGTAAGATTTATTAGCCAATGAACTTATGTCTGGATTTTCAGGGTAATATTTAAGCAAGGGAAAAAACAATGCTTGCCCAATAACATAACGTTTGTCTCTGCTTGCGGGGCTAAGCCCCCAAATGTTTTGATAGGTCATTGCCGCTTCTTCATGATTTATAGATCTGTTTCCTAAATAAAGCATCACGTGGCCGCCTATATAAATCAGTGTCATGAGTGGATGACCTTGTGTTTTCAAAGTACGAATACGTTCATCAACTGTGTTTTTAGTTAAATCAACTCCTGAACTTATTTTTGCCTGTTGTGCCGAATTACGTGGTAACCAAATACCAAACGGAGTAAATAGACTCTTTAATTCTTGTGAGCAATCATTAAAAAAGAAAGCTCCGCCCCATCCATAAGGACGATTTTGTAATTGTTTCAGGATCTTGGCCATATTTTTTTTTGAAGCCTCAAGCGGCATCACACTTGCAGAATGCGACGACACAACCCCAATCTGAGTCACTGCTTGATGATGCTCATTTTTTACTGGAATCAAGATAGATATATCATTATCATCTCGACCAACAAATGGAAATACAGCGCCAATATAGCCTGTCAATTCGAAGTGATGATGTTGATTCATAACGCTTGTTTCTGTTTCCGTAATTGCAACAAGTCCCTTCTTCGCTGCGTTTTTCCATTGCTCAATAAATTGAGTTGAGGCATAAGCAATATCCGAGCTTTTTACCCAAGCAAAATAAGCATCAGGTGTTAAGACCAAAGACCACGATTTATCCTGTGACATAGTAAAAACATAGAGCGGTGTTCCTGCCCAAATCACTGACTCTTGCAGGTTATCAAATGGAAATCCTTGGCCAGGTATTGTGAAATGATAAAAATCTGGAGCATGCTCAGGAAGCGCACGCGCAAATGTATTATTTACGGCAATAGCCTTATTTTTTTCGTTAAAAGCTAGTGTTTCAATAGCTGGCAAATCCATATTGCGTTGGATGCGATTAAGCCATAGTGCATCATGCTCTTTAAAATTTTCCGCGTAGTGTCGCTCTTCATTGGCTTTATTTTGATTGTCGTATTCTTTTAATATCTCCAATTCAATTTTCTTTACTGTAGGAAGAGTAGCAACAACCATCCTCTCACTCCAAGGAGAGAGGCCTTCGGGGCTGTCAGCATAGTAATGATTATAAAACTGCAGCAGTTGTGCCGCTTGATATTCAGGTTTTAATAAAGGAAGCTCATAGTCATCGCTGTCTGAGGGGAAATAATCATTAATATTTTGGGAATAAGGTTTTATCGAAAAATCATAAATAGGGACTTCTGTTGCACAAGCAGCTGATAAAAAGAAAATTCCTAATAATAAAAATCGCCTGCTCATGTACTTAAGAGTAACTAATCCAAACCGCATATAACAGACCCACGCCAATAAAATTTGAGCAATTGTATCATAATTTGATCTTTAGGTAAGAATTTTATCCTCTAAAACTACAGGTGATTCTTCCGACATGGAGGCAACATGCTCATGACGTGCGGGACTTAACAATCTTTGCGACGAATACAGAATAAAGATACTTAAGGGCAATAAACTCAATAAATCAAAGGGAAACTTTAAAATACCTATTCCTTCAAAACTTCCTAAGTAGGAAATAACAAGGATGGTAACCATATAAAATAAAAACCAATATAAAAGTGCACTATTATCCCAAGTGTTTTTGCGGTGATAGACACAATAAATCAAAATACCAAAAAGTAAGGCAATATCTAACTTCCAAATGACTGAGAACCCACACCAATACAGCATTAAATTACAAAAATAAAATGCTGCGTAAGAACAAACTAAAGCCCCAGCAAGTCTAAAAGGTCTTGGTGTTTGTGGCTGTAGTTTACGCATGGCTAAAAGACATATAGGTCCAATGCTGTATGACAAAATACTCGCAGAAGAAAGAAAAGCCACCAACTTTTGCCATCCAGGAAATGGAAGGAAGGAAAATATTCCCACTAATAAATTTGCATAAAGCGTCACGTAAGGAATTTTATGGCGATTCACCTTTAAAAAGATTTTGGGCAAATGATCATTTAATGCCATTCCATATAAAATTCTCGAAGTTGCTGCGGTATAAACCAATGTTGTTCCAAAGGGAGAAAACGCCGCATCAATTAATAGCAAGGTGGCCACAACACCTAACCCTAAAACTAAGGTTAACCCCACTAAAGGTCCACTATCGCCAGGATAACTCAAGGCATGCCAGCCATTAGCCAGATATTTCTGAGGAACTGCAGCAATAAAACTCAATTCCAACATGAAATACAAAATAAATCCGATCAGTACAGCCCCTAAAATAGCAATAGGAATACTTCTCTGGGGATTTTTTACTTCTCCTGCCAATATCAAGCCGTTTTGGAATCCAGTAAATGCAAAGGCAACCCCCCCTGCAGAAAGGGCCGTGAAAATACCTATCCAACTTTCTTTAGTAGACAAATCAATTGCGACATTGCCCATGGACGGTGCAGCATGTAATAAAGAAACGATGGCAATGCTTGGTAATATAAATTTAATAATACTTGCATATTTATTGCATTCAACAAGCAATTTAATTCCATACGAATTCAATACAACGACAAAAAGCATGATGCACATTGCTGCAACATAGCCATATCCAGAAAGCGCGAACGTTGCTGAATCTTTGACAATTAATACCGGAAAAAAGTGACTTGAATACTGCAGAATTGCCTGAATTTCTATAGGGGTCATAACGACATAAGACAACCACGAGGTCCATGCGAATAAAAATCCGACTTCCTTCCCATGAGTGAAGGTTGGATAATTAGACATTCCTCCAGAAATTGGAAACATGGTTCCAAGTTCGCACAGAGGCAGTGCGATAAATAGCATAAATACAGTAGCAATAATCCATGAGATCAATGAATTACTACCGGCCATTTGGGCGCTAATGAATGGACTAAACAACCATCCTGAGCCAATCATTCCACCTGCGGAGACAATTAGGATGTTCGTTGTTGAAATATCACGTTTTAACATAATAAACCTTATGGTGCAGGCAATATTCTAATTTAGCCCAGAAGGTACTGATTATACAAGTTTTTAATCACTCTCAATCACTGGACTTTGAGCATTTTATATTTCTAGTTGCTAGGCACCTAAGAGTTTATTTTTCTACTGAGCTTGTCATCTTAAGCAGCTGGTGCAACCGGTGCATTTTTTGCGGGTGCAGCAGTTAAATCATATGCGAGTAAATGATTGCGTGATTGCAAATCTTTAAAGAAGCGATCACGGCATGTGGTCACAGATAATTTATTGGAAAGATCGACCATTTCAGGTATTGAATTAGATGTTAAATAAGTCGATACAGATAAAAACATTGCTGCAGCTAATTTTTTATTTTTAATCAGTTGAGGTCCTTGTAAAAGCCATAGTTGCATTTCTGGCTGCAACCAACCCATAGCTTGATTAAAATTAAGTTTTTGGGTCTTCATTAGCGCATGTAGTTTTGTTGCTTTGGGAACTAAGTGGACTATATCTATTTTTGCTGCGGATTTTTTTAACTCAGAAGCAATAACAGATTGGAAATCTGGATTAAATGTTGCAAGGAGCTGTAATAAATCGCGCTCAGTAGAGAATGCCTTTTGAGATAACTGAGCGACAATTGTTTTTGACAATGCAAGTCGCTCGTCGGTATTCTGAGCCAAGGCTAAAACATTGTTGGCTTCCGTCATATATCCGCATTGTACATAGCCATGTGCCATTTTCTGCAACAATGCGAATCGCTCAGCAGGACTCTGCGCTAACGCGAAAACTTTATTTGCTTCCACCACATATCCGTCTCGAGCATAGCCCAATGCCATAGACTGCAACACAGCAAGTCGGCCAGCAGAATTCTGAACTGACGCAAGGGCTTTGTTGGCCTCCGCCACATATCCACCTTGAGCATAGCCACATACCAGTTGTTGCAGCACTGCCAGTCGTTCAGCAGGACTATCGGCTAACGCTAAGACTTTATTTGCTTCAGCCACATGTCCGTTTAGAGCATAACCATATGCCATGTACACCAACAATGCACGTCGCTCAATTGAATTCTGAGCTAACTCTAAGGCGTTGTTTGCTTCCACTACATATCCGCCTTGAACATAGCCTAATGCCATATGCTGTAACAGTGAAAGTCGGTCAGCCGAATTTTCAGCTAAGGCGAAGACTTTATTGACCTCTGACACATGTCCACCACAAGCAAAACCAAATGCCATTTGCTGCAGCACTGCAAATCGGTCATCAGAATTCTCGGCTAACGCTAAAACATTGTTTGCTGCCGCCACATGTCCGCCGCGAGTATAGCCATACGCCATTTCCATCCACAATTTGAGTTGGTCAGCAGGATTCTTCACCAACATTAGGACTTTGTTTGCCTCCGCCACATGTCCGCCTTGGGCATAAGCTAACGCCATGTATTGCAACACCACAAATCGGTCAGCAGAATTCTGTACTAACCGATAAGACTTTGTTTGCTTCTGCCGCATGCCCTCTTAGTGCATAGCCAAATGCCATATGCTGCAACACCGCGAATCGGTCGGCAGAATTCTGCACTAACGCTAAGATTTTTTTTGCTTCTGACACATGCCCGCCTTGAGCATGGCCTGATGCCATTTGCTTCAACAATTTGAGTCGGTCTACAGAATCCTGTGCTAGTACAAACACTTTATCTGCTTCCACTACATGCCCGCCGCGAGCATAGCCATATGCTGCCCACAATAATGAAGCATTGAATTCTTTAATTAAAAAATTAACTGACTCTATATTACCTTCAGCTGCTAATTTACTAACTGCCACATCATTTGTTGTAGCATGTTGTACATCAATAGTGGCGAAAAGAAGTATTTTATTAATTGCTATTTTGGCTTCATTTCTATTCAGATTTTTTGCCGCCTTGTAAATCAGTTCACAAAAACAGATATCATCGGAATTGGGCTTCTTTTGTGGTATCTCTTTTGAATCACTTTTAAAATCTAACTGACTGACAACTGTTGGCATGAACTATACTCCGCTACCTGATGGCCTTACACCCTCTAATTTCAGCATATTTTAGTACATGTTAATTGGGCGAGCCATAAATATTCGCCATGCTGGCTATTTTTCGGTCATTATTATACTGCAATTCTGGTTTCCTAGAATCGCTTGCATGTGCTCACGGTTTTGAAAGGTATTCGAAAAAAAAACGCTTTCTATTCGTGATATCCACGTTCTATTGCTTCAATTTCTTTGATGACTTGTTCGCCATTTCCATCAGTTTTAGTATTAAACCAAGAATCTAAAATCTCTGTCGCTAAATCCTGAGTTAAGAGACGATTGGAGAGGGCCAAAACATTTGCCTGATTCCATATCCTTGCTCCCTTCGCTGTTTGAGCATCAGTGCAAAGTGCTGCCCGTATACCTGGAATTTTATTAGCAACAATCGAAATACCCGTTCCTGTCCAGCAAAAGAAAATACCCTCATCACAAGTACCCTGCCGAATTGCCTCAGCAGCAACCTGCGCAGTTTTGATCCATGATTCACTGTGTCCTGTTTTGATTGCACCAAATGCAACAACCTGATGTCCCAAACGTTCAAGCTCTTGAACAACAAACTCATTAACTGGATAAAACTCATCACTACACACTGCTATTTTCATTAGTTTATTACTCCTTCATAGCCTGGGTGCAACCCGGGATAATTCACCCATCCGACATCAACGCACCAAAGTTATCAAAAATTACTGAATGCCAAACCAGCCACCGGTATCGCCTCCAGCCCAACAAGTATTGTTTCTACATGTATTAATTTTTTGAGAACAGAGGAATTTGAATTTATTTTCTTTACTGATATCCATTCCTTTATATCCCTGAGGCTGGCAAATTCGATCCTCATACTTGCCCCAGACGCGAATTTGTCCCATTACATAAATATCTGCTGCCACAGGGTAAACACCTTGATTATGTGAATAACACGCAATATAACAACCAGGCGCCATAGTATAACTGTTATCTGTTGGTAAAAGTGCCTGTTCTGCTCCAGGATAAGGATGATTAATCACTCCATTATTTCCAAGAGTATAAACTGGAAAAGGTGACGGCAATAAAGACTTATTGGGATCCATAGGCTCACCTAGAGCAAAACATGTTGTAATAAATAAAAAGCCAATACTACTCAATAATATTTTTTTCATTTTATTTCCTTAAAGAGAGACTTATCTAAGTATAGGCAAATAAAAAAAACAGGTTTTGTAGGCATACCTTTATAAATGATTGGACTGGTAGTCATGTAACCTTGGTGCAGTGGAATCCCGGATTTTTTTTGGCGTCATCCAGTATCGACCATCGTAATAAAGTACTACCGTGGTGCTCACTCTCTTCTATGAGGAGAGAGAACCTTTGGGAGGGAAGGTGCAGATCCCGGGTTACGGCTTCGCCTTCACCCAGGCTACAAAGTACTACAGAGCGAATAAACTCTATCTTGGTTGGTTTTCAACTCCATTAAAATCAATGTCATAAGTTGAGGCAGGATAAAACCCTTTCCTCACCCTGATCACTCTGCAAAGCACATTGAGCATGATTAGTGTACTTTTCAATCTGAACCATGGATATGCTTTATTTTTTAATACGTCATGTGCTCTTCGGTAATCCTTAACAAAACGGAGCGGATTTTTTAGAAAATACTTGAGGCTGTGAAGCATCATTCCCTGCCCCAGCATATAGGGCTGCATATGCTGCATATTAGGTACATCATACTGGCGTTGCCCACTTAAAATAGAATGCCAGTCAATCTTATCAGTTAGAAGATGAAAACCGCTGGTTACTCGTGGATTACATTCTAAGACGTAAGCATTACCATTCATTAAAATAAAATCAAAAGCAATTTGACCGCTAAATTGGAAGCGTTTGCAAAATGTTTTAATAAACTCAGTAATTGGTTTAATTTCTGCAGGCTCGAAATAAATTCCCGTGGAACGCCCCGCCTGATATTTAGAGTAATAACACGATTGAATTAAAACCTCTCCTTTTTGGGCAATGGCATAAGTACTATACTCTTTTCCTTGAACAAAGTGCTGTGCAATATACGGTTCACTGATTGATAAATTTGCAAGAGTTTTTGGCGCGGGTTTAATGAGCGTGCGCGAGCCAAAACGAGAAAAAACCGGTTTTAAAACAAGCGGGATATCTTTGGGAAGATTTTGTTTGTCCTTATCTGTGTTAATTAACCAACTTTGTGGCGCAGCCAAACCATATTCACTCACAAGTTGGTTAAATTCATATTTATTATGCAGTTGATTCAAACGCTCAAAGGGTTCACAGAATACTTTGGTATGCTTTGATAACTCTTCATGACCTTGGCTGATATGAAAAATCTCTTCGCATGTAGGAATTAAAAGATCAATTTTATATTGAATCACTATGTCTTTTATTGCTTTCAAAAATGCCGCAAGATCATGATTGGGCTTAGGGGTAACAAAATGCTTTTTGACTCCTTTAACACATCGCGCAAGCGGGAACAGCATGCTTTCGGCACTGTAAACCTGGTATCCCTGATTCATGAGGCTACGCATAATATCCATGGTAGCTGGTGCCCTGCCACCAGTAATTAAAATGTTCATCTACATCATTCCTTAAAACCAATTACAATTTCCATTCATTTGCTCTTCATATGGTTCCCGCGCATAAAGTGCGAGGCGTAGGCGCTCTAAGCTAGATTATCAACAACCCTAAGTTTTGAGAGACAGTCATAAAAATGATATGGCGTTGGACTCATTAATAGTTGTTCTAATCTTTTGCCAAAGGCAACATGATGTTCAGATAAAATCATGTTTATCAGCATTTCATTAATCATATAAGCCATTTGTATGGAGTCACCTCCCATGTCGCCAAAAGTAGCATGATTATCAATAACTTCAAGAGGTAAAGACAAGGTATTCGCAAATAGTTGACGAATTTTTGCTAATAAATTGTCGTCTTCATCGTGCCTGGAAGAGCTCGATACAGAAACAGGTTTCGGCAATTTTTTATAATCTACTTTTCCCTGTACGGTTAAAGGCAGCTCAGCTAAAAAAAAGAAATATTTTGGAACCATGTAAGACGGAAGAACAACTGACAACACACTACCTAAATTAGCTAACTGATTCTTTGAGTTAGCCACTATATATGCAGCAAGTTCATTGTCCACGCACATCACAATCGCTTGCGCTATTCCATCAAACGCTAATAAGGCATGTTCAATTGTAGATAACTCAATACGGTGGCCTCGAATTTTTATTTGCTGATCCTTTCTTCCTAAATAAACAAGTAAGCCATCTCCTCGGTGTTTCGCTAAATCACCACTTCGGTACATACGTTGTCCTGGAAAAAAAGGATCATCCATAAATAGCTGCTGACTCAGTTCAGGTTGATTCAAATACCCTATCCCAACAGAAACTCCTGCAATATAAATTTCTCCCTCCTCTTCAATCTTTACTGGTTTTAATTGGTTATCCAAGCAATAGATACGTGTATTCGCTGTAGGAATACCGATAGGCACACTGCCTTGAAGATCGCTTCCTGCATTATATTGATGAACCATGCAACCTACAGTAGTTTCCGTAGGGCCGTATTCATTAAATATGCGTGCAACAGGTAATTTTTCATTAATTGTTTGAGCCAATATACAAGGTAAGTCTTCACCGCCAACAACCAAAGTTACTTGATGCTCTGACTTCATAGGCAAATTACTTATCATTCTTAGGTGCGATGGAGTGAGCTTTAAAAAATTAATCCTTTGATTGGTTAGAATGTCTTTTAATATCAATGAAGTGATGAGCTCAGGCATGAGCCTCATGCTGCCGCCGGTAAGTAATGGCAAATAGACTGTGGTCACGGTTAAATCAAAAGCAATACTAGTAAATAGAGCAGTATGATAAGGTTTATTATTATTTCGGTATGCATCAACTGCCCAAGATAAATAGTTCAGTAATTGCCCATGGTTTATCATAACTCCCTTAGGTGCTCCTGTAGAACCTGAGGTATAGATAATATATGCTAACTGGCTTAAAGAGCTCGTGCATGGCTTGGGTATATTTGTACTCATGATGTCTACTGGAATATGGGTACATAAACCTGAATAATTTAATTCGGCATGCTGCTCATGAACAACTAAATCAGGTTTAGCATCTTCTAATAATGCTAAAACCCAAGCAACAGGTGATTTGATATCAATTGGAATATAAGCAGCACCTAAGTACCAACAAGCCAGCATAGAGCAAATCATATCTTCATTGCGTGGTAAATAAATAGCAACTTTATTCCCACACTGCATACCTAATTCAGAAAAATGACTGGCGATATTCAAAATACGATGTGTCAATTGTTTATAAGTTAGAGTTTGAGTCTTTGAAATTAGAGCATGATCGTTGGGATGTTCTATAGAACGCTCCCATATCTTCGTGAACGTATTTTTTTCTTGAGGATAAGCAATTTGTGTATTGTTATATACAGGCCATAGCGAAGCACTGGATCGCTTTTCATTTGTAGTAATCTTAGACACATCAATCAACTTCTTAAATTGATTCGCCAAATGGATGCATTCTGTACGTGTAGCATGTTTATTTGATACAGAGAAGCATATTGTTGTTGCGTTATGATGTTCTGTGACAATAAGCACAATTGGTGCAATTGGAACATTAATCGGTAAAAAGTAACCATCGATGGCTTTACTGCCCTGTTTTGAATCAAAATCCGCTAAATTAATCGACAATTTAGATACAATCCCAGACATCATGTAGCGATTTTTTTTGTTTTGGTAATAAATCAATGATCTAAGTAATCCCTTTAATAAAGATAAAGGTAAAAAACGCACAAATGCATCATACTTTCCAATCTGCAATTCGTTTTGACTACCAAGTTGTCTCATCATATCACTGAAAATGGTCGACCATGTCGCGCCCTTTGCTGCTTCAACAAAAATAGGGTTTGCAAAATTAGCGGTTGTATTTGCATGAGCAACATGATGGCGCAAATCTACGGGAATCATAAAGCGAGCCTTTTCAGCCCCTAAATTAGCACTAGCAGCTAATAATATTTGACAAATTTTGGCGGTTATTGCATTGATTTTTCCAGGAAGAGTTACTTTATGCCATAGATAATGAGCATGAGTAAGCCCCGTGTTACCTGTTGGCGCGATGCAATCCAATGGGAAATTAGGACGATACTCATTTTTTCTATTTTGTTTAAGAAAGTCATAATCACTCATCAACTGATGTGTGCCAACTAAAGACTCCTTCCTCCATGCCCGAAAAATCTCACTCACCCAGTGATATAAGCCCATACCGTCCATGACACCATGAAAAGCACGGAATACTAAAAAATGGCGTATTCCTTTTATATAGGTAACTTGCGTGGCAGAATGCATAGGATCAAATTTATTGCCATGGAGAAATGGGGCGTATTGTATCTCTTGACCATCCCACTCGTCCTCAATAACACAAACTAGATCAGCATCTTTTGGCACTTCTGAAGCAACATTCCATATCGAATTGCGCCATCTTAAATTTGCTCGCAAATGTATATATGGATTAGCAATGCTTGCTTGAATAATAGCCTGGTTAAGAGAGGAAACATCTACTTCTGAATCCATTTCAAACACTAATTGCAATGAAAAGGAATGATGCATTGCATCGCCAGCAAGATACAATTTCTCACTCGGTGTTATTATACGCTCAAACGTATTTTTATATTGATGTGCCATAAAAGCGAGCTAAAAAATGAGCTGTTTTGCTTATAATTACATAAAATAGAGTGATAACTATACATTAAAAATTGTTTTAATACCAAATGATAATCCTCTGAGATCAGCGCTTATTGTACAAGGATAAGTCATGGTAGATTTATCTCTCGATCATCACGTTCATCTTTTTCTGTTTCATGTGGAATAATTTGATGTATTCTTTCCTTAAACTCTAGGAAGTCTTTTTTAAAAGTTGTCAATTGCTTTGCAACATTACTTTGTGTTATCCCAAGCCAACCAAAAAATGTTTTGTTCTGAGCTTTATTAATTGCTTTTTCTATAGAGGGTTTCAGTTCTTCAATTGCTTCTTGATAATTCATATCTCCTGACGCAACATGTTGCCTTAAAGTATAAACCATATTGCTTAACTGCATTATTGCTATCGTTTTCTCATCATGTTTTTTAAAATCAATGGCATTATATTTATCGCTTATAAGGTCGCGCCATTTATTACCTTTTTTTTCATGTACCAATGCTTCTTTCAATTTTCCAACGAGTTGTTCAAATTCATAACATCGCGACTCTGTCGTTATTTGTCTTAATGTACTCATAGGATCACTGCTTTTGGGATAGTCATCCTGGCAACATGTTTTTATAAGTGAGTCATATTGCCCCTGAGGAATTGTATAGCCAGCGCTTCCAACCTGACGTTCAAATGATCCAAACTCTGTTATGCGCTGTGCGTATAGTATCTTTTTTTGAGCATCATAAGGTTCAGAGAGCTCCTGAGGTAATGTTATATTGCGAACATTATTAGCCATAACACCATTAATTTCTTTACAGAATGAGGATAGTTCTTCAATTGTTTCAATTTGGTCTAACTGAGTCATTAATGGCATGTTTTGAAGAATTTTTTTAGCCTTCTCAATTTCAGGTTGTGTTTTTTCATCTAATTGTTGTTCTTTCGTCAAATCTACTAACAAACTCATATCGGCGAGTATAATTTCAACTGCAGATTTTATTCGCTCTTTTGTATTGCGAATATAAGAGTCGTCACTAGGCGTCTTATTACTTATACGAATTGATAAATCTCGTTGAATCCCAATTAGCTCTGCAATTGGGTTATATTCTTCATAATGTAGAAAAGATGCTTTCTTTAAATTTGTAGGCAGCATCCCACCAGTTTCTTGATTTGCGTACGTGTTGGCTGAAACCCTTACAATATCATCTCTATCATCTGCATGAACATAAGTCACATCGCTATTGGGATGACTGGCGCAAACATCATGTATTTGAAAGTAGGCTAAACGAAACTTCATGTCTCCTGACATTAAATAGGGCTGCCTTACATCGTCCTCCAAAGTTTGCTTTTCTTTTAAGTCAAAGTTATATCCTGGTTTTTGGCCTAAAACACTATCAAAAACAACCCTCTTATTTATTTCAACTGGGGGCGTTATATTTTTTCTTAACGCATTAGCAAAATGCTCAATAGCTCGAAATGCAGATCCATTTTTATTTTTAGGACCATCATCTTGATCTTTTTCTGCAGATGTTCTATTCGATCCAACCATAATAACCACTTTATCGTATCCGTCTGCTCCTTTTTTTACAGAGTCAAAGAGTACTTGATTGGCTTCTACAACTGCTTTTTCATATTCATCTGGGGGAATGTTTTCAGGAGTTTTATATTGTTGCAGAAGTTTTTGATATCGCTCGACGAACAAATGACTCCCTAAACAACCATCAAAATCAATGGAAACGACGAGCACCTTCTCTCTGGGGGTTTCTATTCTTTGCTCCACAACAGACACCTTTTAATATTATGCTTTATTTAATTATAGATATATTTATCATCTATCAAATCAAAAATGCACAAAAAGATTTAATTAAGTATTGAGCTGAATCACCGCTCTGCAGCAATATTATAAAAAATCTTTTACCTGGTTTCGTTGTGCTACTCCCAGGCTATAAAGATAATAAAACTCTGTTGTAGATTTTAAACACTTATGATGATTTTCTGCGTTGCATAATTTGCGAAAAGAATTCAGGCTTATTCAAACCCATCGATGCAAAAATTTGAGGCACCCTATCCCAAGAACCCTCTTCCTCAATGCTTGCGACAATTAACTCAAAACCAGCCTTTTTGTCAGGTTCTAAGCCCCAACCATTAATATAACAGAGTCCTCTTAATCGTTTTGCAGCGATATGATTTAATGCTATTGCCGCTGATAAATATGCATGCGCCTCTTCAAAAAGTTGATTGCATTTCTTCAGATTTGTTTCACTTTTAAAAACGCCCTCTTTTTCCAAATTTTGTCTGAATTTTGCTTCTTCAAGGGTCATTTGTCCTATTTGAAAATTAGCCTCCGCATCATCCAATCCGGCAGCAGCCCTATAGCATTCCTGATACATTAAACTCGCATAAGGAAACTTTTTATTTCCTTTTAACTTGCTGTAAATGGATGCTAATTCAAAATAGTAGCCAATTTCTTTTTTTAGCATTTCATCTCCGGGTTGATTATTTACCCGATTCGCCTGCATCACTTTTATTTTCTTATTAAGTTTTTTAATTTTCCAACGTTTTAAATAGGCCATAACCTCTCCTGCCATTTGCTATGATGTTGCTTGGATGAGATATTGCAATAAAAAAATCACAAGCACAATGAGAATCATTAAACCAAGAATCTTTAACCCCAAACCAGCGGATTCTTTTATTTCTTTGCCAATTTGTTTGGTGGGAGGATTTTCTTCTTCCTCTTCAACTTTCAACTCTGATTTATAAAGATTGTTATCTATATGATTAGATACAAAATAGGAAATTAATCCAGTGATCATGCTCGGTACAAAAAATATAAGCCAAACAATAAGCTTACTGGCTCCAACAGTATAGTTATATTCATCCTGTAATGAACCCAAAAGATCTAAAACAATAGCGGGGACATTATAGTTTAATCCCCAAGCAAGATAGGGCAAAATATATAAGCTAAAGAAAAACAAGCCCAGGCAAAGAACCAAACAAATCATGCCTAAAATATAGAGTTTACTATTACTGCCAAATCGATCTTGTTCCATATTAACCCTAAAAGTATCCTTTTATTAAATTTAAGATAGCAGATGGATCTAAATAAGTACACTTACTGGTGATATTAACTAATTCATTTTAAAATATAATATAGATAAATTATTTTTTAAGGCAACACATGAAACGTTATGTTTTTATGATTTCCGATGGTACAGGGATTACAGCTGAAACCTTTGGCCACAGTTTAATTACCCAATTTGAAAATATAAAATTTGAAAAGCTCACCATCCCCTATATTGACTCTTTAAAAAAAGCGGAAAATGCAGTGCAACAAATTAACCATGCATTTGAGGAACAAGGAATCAAACCCTTAGTATTTATGACGCTGATTGACCCAGAGATCAGAAATTACATTAAAAATGCAAATGCCCGTGTATTTGATTTATTTAATACATTTATTGGTCCTATGGAAGAAGAGCTTAATGAAAAATCTTCTTACACCGTTGGGAGAACCCATGGAGTGGGTAACAGCAAATTGTACTTGCACCGACTCGAGGCAATCGATTTTGCGCTCTCTCATGATGATGGCGTCAAAACTCGTGGATATGACAAGGCAGATATTATTCTTATTGGCGTTTCGCGATGTGGTAAAACACCCAGTTGTTTGTATATGGCGCTCCAATATGGAATTTTAGCCGCTAATTACCCATTTACTGAAGAAGAAATTTTCGGCTTTAAGTTACCTGATGTACTAAAACCATATAAAAATAAACTTTTTGGATTAACTATTGATCCACAACGTTTACAACACATCAGAGCAGAGCGCAGACCAAACAGCAAATACGCCTCATCTGAGCAATGTCGTCTCGAAGTACATGAAGTGGAAGCGATGTATCAAAAAGAAAAAATTCCTTACATTAACTCGACGAAATACTCTATAGAAGAAATATCAACCAAAATACTTGCTGCCTCAGGCTTACAACGAAAAATATAGTTAAGAGTAGCCTAGATGAAAGTCTCAATGATCAAAATCCAGGCTACAGTACATTATTTCGGAACGCTCGGAAAATCCGCATCACAATCATACCGATTATCATTTGCTAAGAAAGTTTTGCAACTTTGACTAATAGTATATTTCACCGTAGTAGCGTCTGGTACGGCAGTATTTTGCTTCGAGTACATTTGCCAAATAATAACGCCTCCACTGTCTTTTTGCTGGTCAAGAATTTTGTTAACTAATTGATTGGTTAGCTGTAATTGGCCGTTTACATTTTTAGGATAGGCTGGTTGATTTACTTGAAATCCAAATTGTATTTTTGTATTAATATTATATTTAGCAGGTAAAAAGGTTACTTTTCCAATATTATCAATTGTTAGACTAGGTTTACTCTCACTCTCCGCTTTTAACCAATTCGTATAATCTTTCATATATGCACTGACTTGACCTGGCAAATCCAAAGGTCCATCGGCGTAAGGTGCGCATACAACTGGATTATCACCGCACAAGTCATAAGTCATTACGCCCATACTATCAAAACGTGACGCGAGCGCTTCATCTTTATTTATAAGGTTATACCATAGTCCTTTCAAATTTCCTTTCCACCAAAGGCCACCCTTAGTATAAATATCAGGAAATTTGTCTCCATATACGAAGCCCGTAATTGGCCGAGCCCCACCAGGAGCTGCTGCTACAGCAAATTTAAGGTATTTAGCCCCAGGATCATCCATTATTTCGTGCAAAATTGCATCAACTTTATCAATTGTTTTAGGCATAACATAAGAAGAACCAGAGTTTATCCCATATTTCATGAGATTATTATAAGTTGCTCCCCCTGCATTAAGTATCCTTTGAGCTATATCAGTTGACCATTCACCACCTGAGCTTGGTCCCCAATTTAGCGCATATTGATCCGCATGCCAAAACTCCTCATAGTCAAAATCAATACCGTCTACCCCTAAATCATTAGCCAATTTTACTATATTTGCATATGATGTTTTTGCCTTAGAAGCCTGATCTGGATCAGTCGGGTCAGGAAACCAATCATAAAGGAACTGGTTTCCAGCTGCAGGACGAGGCCCGCAACTTTCTTGTACTTCATCAAAATTACAACTGTAATTCCAACCACCAACAGAGAGAAAGGTTTGAATTTTTTTTTCTTTGGATAACTTGATCGCTGCTTTTAATGCATTAAAAGCTTGAGCACCTTTTCCATCGTGATCTGTAAAATAGCCCAGTATTCCAGTATCAGCAAGGCTACCAGTCTGATAATCAATTAATGTTGGCCGAACAAATGAAAAGATAACACGATTAAAATTTGCTTTTCGAAGTTTAGTCAAATCATCAACGTATTGTTGAAGCTGTTCGGCATTATCTATAAGCAAATATACGGATACAATTTTTTCATTGCCTGCTTCATGAGGGTTAATTAAAGATGCATGTGCAACAAAAGTAGAAGCTCCCAACATCAATGTTGTATATAAAACAGAGATATATATCTGTTTTAATCTCATAACCTCTCCCTGAATATTCACGAGATACCTGATTAAATTATATACATTTAATTGGGATAAGCAAAAACAGGAAAATTGCACTAAATAATTGAGGTTGATTACCACGCATTTTTGCCTCGAGAAATCATCCCGAGGACATAAGTATACTACTTAAAACGAACTAAGATACAACCCATAGTTGCATAAAGTCTTCTACTTTCATTGCGGCAAGTGCATTTGTATCACTCATTGCATGCATAATACGTTCAACATGATCTGTAGAAAACTGTGTGTTTAAGTTCTTCTTAAATTTAGATAATAAAACAGGGATCCCTTCCTCACGTCTGCGTTTGTGGCCAATTGGGTATTCCACTGTGATTAAATCACTTTCAGTTCCATCTTTAAAAATTATTTTAATGCTGTTTGCAATAGAGCGCTTCTCGGGATCATGGTAATCACGAGAAAAACGTTCATTTTCAGTGACATGCATTTTCTCACGCAATGCATCAATGCGCGGGTCAGCAGCAACATCATCTTCATAATGTTCAGCCTTTAAGTCGCCAAATAATAAACCTATGGCAACCATATATTGTAAACAATGATCTCTATCTGCCGGGTTATGCAAAGCGCCCTGCTTACTAATGATGCGAATCGCTGATTCATGTGTGACCAAATCAATTCGAGCAATATCATCAAATCGGTGCTTCACTATAGGATGTAACATTACAGCACACTCAACAGCAGTTTGTGCATGAAATTCAGCAGGATACGATAATTTAAATAAAACGTTTTCCATAACATAGCTGTTATACTGACGTTGGAATTTAAACACTTTATTTTCAAAAAGAACATCATAAAAACCCCATTTGGGGGCACTTAAAGCACTTGGATAACCCATTTCTCCTGCTTGAGCAATTAACGCCAATCGCACAGCTCGCGAAGTAGCATCCCCTGCCGCCCATGATTTTCTTGACCCAGCATTCGGAGCATGTCTGTAGGTTCTCAAACTTTGGCCATCCACAAAAACCTGAGACAAAGTTCGTAACATCGTGTCTCTGTCCGCGCCAAACAATTGAGCAGCAACGGCCGCGCTAGCGATCTTAACTAGAAAAACGTGATCCAATCCAACTCGATTAAAACTGTTTTCAAGAGCGAGACAACCTTGAATTTCATGTGCCTTAATCATTGCGGTAAGTACATCTTGCATTAAAATGGGCGCTTTACCTTTGGCACAATTTTGCCGACACATATAATCTGCAACAGCAAGGATAGCACCTAAATTATCAGAAGGATGTCCCCATTCCGCTGCAAGCCAGGTATCATTAAAGTCGAGCCAACGTATCATAGCCCCAATATTAAAAGCAGCCTGTACAGGGTCTAACTCATATGATGTTCCAGGAACTCGTGCTCCACCAGAAAGCGTAGCGCCGGGAACAACTGGGCCTAAAAGTTTAGTACATTCAGAGAAATTTAACGCAAGAATGCCACAACCCAACGTATCCATAAGACATAAACGTGCTGTTTCATATGCTAAAGCGCTATCAATTTTTTTATTTAATACATAATCTGCTATATCAATCATAACCTGATCGTAATCAGGTTTAATATTATCTTCTACATAACTGTGCATAATAACCTCTTGTGTGCGTTGTTTATTAGACGATATTTTCTTATCGATTAAAAATCCCTGCGCTCACTCATTTGAGGGCGGGCTTATTAATTATAATCAACACCTCATCCATCTAAGCTCCTTCTCCCACTGAAGGAGAAGGACAATTATAGATTAAGTATTACCCTCTCGTTTCAATAGCTGGGAATTTTTGAGGCTCAGGTCCAGTATATTCAGAAGTAGGTCTTATCAACTTATTATTTGCTCTTTGCTCAAACACATGAGCAGACCATCCTGTAATACGCGACATAACAAAAATCGGAGTGAATAAAAACGTAGGGATGCCACAATAGTGGTATGCTGAAGCACTATAAAAGTCCAGATTTGGGAATAGTTTTTTCTCATTCCACATCACTTCTTCAATACGTTCTGAAATGTGATACAACTGAAGGTCTCCTTTCTCCTCGCCTAAGCGAAATGACCATTTTTTTATAATGTCAGAACGGGGATCACTCGTTGTATACACACGATGGCCAAAACCCATGATGAGTGCTTTATTACTCAACATTTTTTTCAACTCAGTTTCTGCTTGGTCAGGGCTATTAAAACGTTCTATAAGCTCCATTGCTGCTTCATTAGCCCCTCCGTGTAAAGGACCACGTAATGTGCCGATTGCACTTGTAATTGCAGAATAGAAATCAGCAAGTGTTGCCGCAGTGACACGCGCAGCAAAGGTGGATGCATTGAACTCATGCTCCGCATATAAAATTAAGGATACATTCATCATCTGCGCTTCTAATTTACTAGGCTTGCGGCCATGTAATAAAGCAAGAAAATGCGCGCCAGTGGTTTCTTCATCACTTAAGCCAGATATCTCTTTATTATGGAAATGCCATGCATACCAGTAACACATCATTCCTGGAAATATAGCCAGCAAACGATCTGCAACATGCTTTTCCTGAGAAAAATTATCTTCAGGCTCAATGGTTCCCAAGAAAGAACACCCTGTTCGCAACACATCCATAGGATGAGTGTTTTTAGGAATTAGTTTAAGAACAGTCTTTAAACTTTCTGGTAATGCTCTCAAACCAGTCAATTTTTTTGTATATGCATCTAGTTCTTTTTGAGTGGGTAGTTTCCCATAGAGCAGTAAATAAGCTACTTCTTCAAACGTGGCATACTCTGCTAAATCATCAATTGAATAGCCTCTATAATTTAAACCCTTACCTGCTAGCCCAACTGTACAAATTGCGGACTGTCCCGCAACAACACCGGCTAAACCGCCGCTTTTAACACTCATTGTCTTCCTCCATCAATTGGTCTAGTTTTTGTTCGTATTGATAATAACCAAGTACCTCATATAATTCTTCGCGGGATTGCATTGTATCCAACAAGGATTTTTGTGTTCCATCCTGAAGAATTGTCCTATATGTATTTAAAGCAGCTTGTGACATTGCTCTGAATGCACTTAATGGGTATAAAATTAGTGATACGCCAACGTGTTTCAGCTCATCCCGGCTAAACAAAGGGGTTTTACCAAATTCAGTGATGTTCGCCAACACCGGCACCTTCACTGCTTGTGTAAACGTTTGATACTCATCAAGACGAGTCATCGCCTCAGGAAATATCATATCTGCCCCCAATTCAACACAAAGCAATGCTCTTTCGATCGCAGCGTCCATACCCTCAACAGCATAAGCATCTGTTCTTGCCATAATGACAAAATCAGGATCTCGGCGTGCATCCACTGCGGATTTAATTCGATCCCCCATTTCTTTCATAGAAACAATAGCTTTATTAGGCCTGTGCCCACAGCGTTTTGCCAATACTTGATCTTCAATATGTATGGCTGCAACCCCTGTTTTCTCCATGAGTTCCACTGTTCGGGCTATATTAAATGCATGGCCCCATCCAGTGTCCACATCAACAAGTAGTGGTAGAGAACAGGCTTCTGTAATTCTGCGTGCATCTTCAAGCACCTGCGATAGATTAGTCATTCCCAAATCAGGTAGGCCATAAGAGGCATTTGCAACCCCTGCTCCAGAAAGATATATTGCTTTAGCACCCGCAAATTGCGCAAGCATAGCGGAATAAGCGTTGATAGTACCCAATATGGGCAATGGTTTATTTTCTTTGATTATCTGTTTGAAGACTTTGCCCATGGAACTTGCCATTAGCTCTCACTCCTTGATCTTAATATGATAAGTAAACCAACGTAACTGGATCAGCGGAAACGCAACCCGAGTTTCTCATATGAACTCATGTCCTCTGCTTCGTCCCAGCCACAGGTTTAGTATTATGCTCCAATGAGAATTTCATCTCAATCGATTTTAATAGCACCACGAATTATATTTTTACGCAAGAAGCGCGCAGGTGATAAAGCCTGTTGTAAATTTCTTGGTAAGCAGCCTATTTCATTATTAATCATCGATGCGAGCCACTCTGCACATAAAGGAATGGTCGTAAGGCCTCGAGAACCAAAACCAGCACAAGCATAAAGACCAGGATAATAAGGCCCTGCCTGGGCAATCCAACGTTTTGCATTCGTTTCCAATGATGCAAATTGCTGCATAAATTGTTCAGCCATAGCAATTTTACCTACTAAAGGAAGATAATCAGGTGTTGAAGCTCTCACACCAGCCCAATGATTTTTTACCTCCTCAGACCATAGAATCTCAGGCACTAGTTGCCTAAGCTTTGCTAAATTAATTTGATCATCATGTGATTTAATTTGTGACTCTGCTGTTTTTAACTCATATGTGGCACCTAATTGATGCATTCCGTTAAGAGACGGAAGAACATGACCATCACCACATAGGGGTAATTTTAAGCGAGCACTTTGCTCTGTTGATAAAATCGCTGTCATTTGACCACGAATAGGCTTAACAGGTAGATGCTCCGTTTCTTTAAATGAATTAATTTTATAGCCATTAGCCAAAATGAGTACTTCAGCTTCTAAATTATTCACTATCCAGCGCTTATCAAAAACCAGGTGGTTTACTGAACTATTTGTTACTAAAGAAATACCTTCTCTATTTACTAAAAACTGACATAATTCTGGAGAATTAATCCATCCTGATAAAGGAATATATAATCCAGGCTTGTCTAGCAAAAATCCAGCCAAATCAGAGGCTTGTTGTGTATCGACGAGAGAGCCCAGCTCTGGATAATGGGCTAACCAGGAATGTAAACTAGACTGCGCTAACTTTTCCTTGTCAGAGTATGCAAGTAATAGAGAACCACACAACTCACCAATCTTTGTTTGCTTTAAAATGCGTTGATAAACTTGCGTGGCATACAAGAATGCTGCGAGCATAAATTGGGTTAATGGTGAATGATATGCAGAAAGCTTGGGGAATAAAACTGCTTGCTGATTTGCTGATCCACTCTTACCTACCTGCCCCAGTTCATCAATAAGAGTAACATTCCAGCCTCGTTTATTAAGTGCATATGCAGTAAAACAACCCGCCAAGCCAGCGCCTAAAATAACAGCAGACTTGCTGGAGTGTTTTTCAGGTATACTCACATGCCAAGGTGTATGTCGTTTTGCTGTTTTTTGTTTTGAGCCTTGTACAAAATACGCACAAATCATGTGGCGTTTTTGTCCAAACCCTTTTCTTTTTTCGACGGCAAATCCATTTTGGTTTAAGTTGGTTTTAACAGAACCAGCAGCTGTATAGGTTGCTAGAGTGGTATGCTCTTTAGACAGCATAGCAATTATTTTAATTAAAGCATCTGACCACATACTTTTATTTTTAGAAGGAGCAAAGCCATCTAGAAACCATGCATCGACAAAAGTTGTTCTGAGCTGCTTTTCAAGTGAGGGTTCACCACAAATTAATAGCTGTTCGTAGCACTCCAGCGCATCTCCTAACATTAATGTTAAAGTTACCCTGCCCTCGCAAAATGACAAGTGATGATATCCTGGAGTCAATACAGGGTAACTTGCTATAAGTTGCTGAGCTTGTATTGCTAATTGTGGCCAGAATGCAAGCCCTTTTGTTAAATCAGTAAGAGATAAAGGATGCTTTTCACATGAAATGAAATGTAATTGGCAGGATTTAGGAGCATATTGTTCCCATAAACTCCAACTTACAAGAAAATTTAAACCGATTCCAAAACCTGTCTCTGCAATAGTAAATGTTTGTGGTTTGTCATTAGAAAACAATTGCCAACGCTTAATAAGATCATTGCCATCAATAAACACATGAAGTGCTTGATTTATTCCTCCATCAGAAGAATGGTACACATCATCATATCGCTTAGAGAAAGGCAGAGCCCCATGCCAATCCAGCTCGGCCTTATTAATAGGTACAAAAAAATTACTCACATACAACCACTCGATTCGTAGCCATCCCTTTAGCCTGTTGTAATTCAGTTAGCTTTTTTTCCCGAATTAGCTCTCGTAACTTAGGCACTAGAATAAAAAGTACAATTGAAGAAGCAATTGCAAATAATCCTAGCATTAAAAACACATGGCTATAGCCACTATTAGTTACTAACGGTGAAACACTGTCTTGCCCTTCTATCATCAAGTTCGAGCTATAGCTCGACAAAGTTGCTCCAACACCTGAGTTGAGCATCCACATTCCCATCATCACACCCTGCAATGATGAAGGAGCCAAAAATCCTATCATAGCATAACCAATTGGAGATATTAAAAGCTCACCAATACTCTGTAGAATATAACTAATAATAATCCAGCTGGGATTCACTAATCCTTCATAATTAGCGTACGTTATGCCAATGGGCAGTATCACAAAAGCAATTCCAATAAAGAGTAATGCCAGTGCAAACTGAGTAGGAATATTAATTTGTACTCCATTTCTGCGCATTCTTTGCAACAGTATCCCTAATAATGGACCACCAATGACTATGGCTACCGTATTAATATTTTGGAACCATTGTGGTGGAATAATCCAACTCGCATACTCTCGTTGCACATTATGATCAATAAAGAAAGTAAGTCCCATAGGCGCTATTTGGTAGAGCATCCAAAAAACAGTCCCTACAATCATAAGCACGGCAAAAGCAACCATTTTATCTCTGGCTTCTTTAGCTGATTGTTGTTTTGCCAAATACAATATTAGTCCGAGCATGGCCACACCGGTCACTAGGACGAGTTTTTTAGCCCACTCAGCATATTGCAACAGTTCACTTAACAAGAAAGGGAGTACTATAATCAGCACACACCCTAAAAGAACAGCTCTTTTTTGAGAAGGCTTATCTTTTTTAGAAAAAAATGTTTCTTTATCTGCTAATTGATTCCAGCAATACAAACAAATGATCAAAGCAATTAAATTCCCTAAGCTGCTCAGTAAAAAAAGTCGCTCATAATTCTGGGTGAGTTGAAACACGCCACTCAAGCTAAAGCCAACAAAAAAGCCAATATTCATTCCCGCATAATTCATCAGAAAAGCGGTCTCTCGGCGCGTGTCCTCTGGGGCAAAACGTTGGGTTAGCATACAATTTAAACAGGTTACATTTAAACCCGATCCAGTTAAAAAAGCGGCCAAACCATAATAAAGAAACGAAATATCCCCAAACGATAATAAGACACAGCCTATAATTTGTGCCACCATTCCCGCACAAAATAACGCCCGATTAGAGAGCAAACGCCCACCCCAAAAACCGCCAAGTAAATGTAAGCCATAATTAAATGCAATAAAGACACCCATGATGTTGTTGGCAGTGCTAATTTGCAGTCCCAGCTTTCCTTTCATGTACAAAACAAGCGTAGAATAAAGAACACTAAAACTTAAAGTAGAAACAATCTGAATAAAAAAAAGAGGAACAATTCCTTGTGGCATTGATTTAATGAATTCCTTTTTATTTGTCATTACCGACATCATATGACTTCCTTGTTAATTCAAGACCGTCTTTGAATATGACATGTGAAAAAATTACTGTCTAGTACCTTTAAATATTTATTTTTTTACCGTTTTATACGCCATAATTGTAGTTTAGATCGCATGACTGTAGCCTTGACGCAGCGCAGCGGATCGCAGTTTTTTGGGCTCTAAATTGCCACCTTAATATCGGTTTCCGCTATACTGTAGCCAGGCTACGAAATGCTCAGTCTATCCTTGTTCTTTTTTCAATTGTCTCAGAACTTCCTCTGCAGCGATTTGAGTTTTAGCAATTTCATTTGCCCCATGTGCGCTGGAAACAAATCCTGCCTCATACATAGAAGGAGCGAAATAAACGCCTTTTTCTAACATCCCATGATAGAATTTTTTAAATAAAACCTCATCGGATGCAGCAATATCAGCATAATCTGCAATGTGGGTTTTCTCTGTAAAACAAAAACCAAACATGCCACCTAATGAAGCGGTAAAAAATGGAATATTTAATGTTTCAGCAACAGAAGCTAAGGCTTGCGTTAACGCTTGTGTCGTTTGGCTTAGCTTGTCAAAAAATCCAGTTTTTTCAATTTCAGATAACGTTGCAAGACCAGCAGCCATAGCTAGAGGGTTTCCAGAAAGTGTTCCTGCTTGATAAACAGGGCCTTCAGGCGCTAAAAAGGACATTACATCTGCTCTGCCACCTAAGGCACCTACAGGCATACCACCACCAATAACTTTACCAAGAGTCGTAATATCAGGAGTGATTCCGAATATACCTTGAGCTCCAGTTAATCCGACTCTAAAACCAGTCATTACTTCGTCAAAAATCAATAAGGCATTATATTGATCACATAATTGTCGTAACCCTTGCAAAAACTTTAGATCTGGCAAAACAAACCCCATATTCCCTGCAACTGGCTCTAATATTACCGCAGCAATATCATCAGGGAATTTTGCAAATAGTTGTGCAGTTTGCTCTAAATCATTGAAATTTGCAGTTAGAGTATGCTCTGTAATACTTTGTGGAATTCCTGGGGTTGAAGGGATACCTAAGGTAAGAAGACCTGAACCTGCCTTAACAAGCAAGCTATCACTATGTCCATGATAACAGCCATTAAATTTTATAAATTTATTTTTCTTAGTGACGCCACGGGCCAAACGAATAGCAGTCATTGTTGCTTCGGTCCCAGAATTCACCATTCGTACTTTTTCAATTGAAGGGATTAACGAGATAATTTTTTCGGCCAATTGCACCTCAAGCTCCGTAGGTGCACCAAAACTCATACCACTGTGAAGCACTTTATTTACAGCTTCAATCACAACAGGATGACAATGTCCAAGGATTAATGGCCCCCAAGACCCAACATAATCAATGTACTCTTTATCATCTACATCCACAAGATAAGCACCCTTACCTTGCTTGAAAAAGATAGGATCACCACCAACACCTTTAAAAGCTCTAACGGGCGAATTAACCCCTCCAGGAATGAGTGTCTGGGCTTGATGAAATAAATCTGTTGAACGCGTCATAAAAATCTCCGTAATTTTGCGATATAATATCACAGACATTCCTAAAAATTGGCAAAATAAAGCGGTTTATCTTTACATCGAAGCTTACAATAGCTAAATTACGCCATTTTTATAACGAGTATTATTATGCAAGAATATAAAAAATTTATTTGTGTCATTTGTGGCTTTATTTATGATGAAGCTGAAGGATGGCCTGAGGATGGAATTGAACCCGGTACACGTTGGGAAGATGTCCCAGAGAATTGGTTTTGTCCAGATTGTGGTGCCGGTAAAGAAGATTTTGACATGGTAGAAATGGAATAAGATTCTACCTATTATCATGCATTGAGCATCGTAGCCTGGGTGCAACGCAGGCTACGCTTCTACAAAACCATCTACGGTTTTGCCACAACTAAGATCACAATCCCTATCAACAACACAGTGGGGATTTCATTATAAATGCGGAAAAAACGAGAGCTTTTTTGATTTTTATTCCGCGCAAACGCTTTTAAATACTGTCCGCACAATAAGTGATACAGCCATAAAACAACAACCAGACTCAATTTAGCGTGCATCCACCCAGCCTTGAGATAATAGGTTGGATTATAACTAAGAAGCCATAATCCCAATAAGGTTGTCAGTATTGCAGCAGGCCAGGTAATTCCATAGTACAATCTTTTTTCCATTATTTTAAAACGAATGATACTCGTCTCATCATGGGTATCCGCATGATAAACAAATAATCTCGGTAAATAAAATAATCCCGCAAACCATGCAACCATTGCAATAATGTGAAACGCTTTGACATATAACATAATTAATTTCCTGATTTACGCTTATTTTTTTTTCGTGAATGCTTCAATAAATTAAGTGATTCGACTGATAATGAAAAACCCATGGCGAAATAGATGTATCCTCGAGGAATATGAAAAGAAAGTCCATCGGCAACCAATACCATACCAATTAGAATTAAATAGCTCAGGGCAAGCATTTTTATCGTCGGATGTTCTTTAATAAATGCACTCACCACTTCACTAGCAAAAATCATAATTAAAATGGCACATGTAATTGCCAAAGCCATAACCCAAAATCGAGAGGTCAAGCCTACAGCAGTTAAAACACTGTCGAGCGAAAAAATAATATCCATTATCACAATTTGAAAAATAACCATCCCAAATGTTGCTTTAAATGATATTTTTTTCTTGTCATCCTCTAATATGCTTTCTGCAACATCCTGGTGAATTTCATCTGTAGCTTTCCAAATTAAAAATGCACCACCTAATATGAGAAAAAAATCACGTGCAGAAAACGACATTTGATTTATTGTAAGTAATGGCTTGGTTAATTTAATCAAATCCACCGCAACTGCAAGTAAAAGCAAGCGCATCACCCAAGAGAGAGTGAGTCCTAAACGTCGTGCTTTTTTTCTCTGCTCTAGCGGTAGTTTTTCAGATAAAATGGACAGAATAACCAGATTATCAATTCCTAAAACAATTTCTAGTATAAGTAAAACGACTAAGCTCGCAGTAATATCAATAAAATCCATCAAATCCTCAGATGTCAGACATTGAAAAAAATATATGATATACTCTTAATCTAATTTTTACCTAAGTTTTTCTGTAACATTTACAATCTAAATTTTACATTAAATTGAGGTTTATCAAGGCAAATATTCACTTTATCCTTTTACTTCGATATAATATTCGCGTTTCGTTAATCTTGTGAGATATAGAGATCATCAAATTTATCAAAAAGCTGTTAAAAAGAAACAGGGCTCATGTAGCGCCTGTTGCTTCAGCTTATATAATCCCAAGGAATAAACATTCCATATCTAAAGCGGACATTAGTAGCAATGCGCTCAAAGTACTGAACCGCCTAATTGGTGCTGGCTTTCAGGCATATATAGTTGGAGGAAGCGTCAGAGATTTATTAGTGCATAAAGCGCCTAAAGACTTTGATGTTGCAACTGACGCCACCCCGAATCAAGTCAAAAACTTGTTCAGAAATGGACGCATTATTGGTCGACGATTTAAACTGGTACATATACTTTTTCACCGAGAAATTATTGAAGTTGCTACATTCCGAGGACACGTGGCTGTTGATGAGAGTCAACAAACAAATGAACGCGGCATGCTGGTTCGTGATAATGCCTATGGCTCACTTGATGAAGATGCCTGGAGGCGCGATTTTACAATTAATTCGCTGTATTACAATATTAATGACTCTACCATCATTGATTTTACTGGTGGCGTAAAAGACGTTGAAGAGAAGCTTATTCGGATGATTGGTGACCCAGTCAAGCGTTACCAAGAAGATCCCGTGAGAATGTTACGCGCAATTCGATTTAGTGCAAAATTAAATTTTAAGCTTGCACCAGAAACAGAAGCCCCTTTTCCTGAAATTAGCCATCTTATCACTCATGTTTCCAATTCACGTTTGTTCGATGAAATAACCAAATTATACCAATGTGGGAATGCGGAAATGGTTCAAAAATTGCTTATGCAATATGGTTTATTTCAATATTTATGCCCACAAACCAATGCCTTATTAAACAGTACCTATCCAGTAAACGCATTATTAGCCATAGCACTAGAAAATACTGATACGCGTATACGTGAAGACAAACCAGTCACCCCAGCGTTTTTATTTGCAGTTCTTTTATGGTTCCCTATGATTGAATGTGCAAAGGAGTTACAACAAACTGGAATTGATCCATTGCCATCTATAGAAAAGGCGATGTCACTTGTCATTGCTGAACAAAACAAAATCATTTCTATTCCTAAACGCTATACGCAGATTATTCGTGAAATTTGGCTATTACAATATCGTTTTTCAAAAAGATTAGGTGGAAGAGCCTTTAATCTCTTACAACATCCACGCTTTAGAGCAGCATATGACTTTATGGCATTGCGTGCCCTTGCAAGTGATGAATCCATGGAGTTAGCACAATGGTGGACTGCTTTCCAGGATGCTGATGAAGCAGAGCAAGCTGATATGATTACACAATTGACACCTGATGCTCCAAAACGTAAACGTCGTCGCAAGCCTAAAAGTAAAAAAACAAGTGATGCACAATGAATGTTTGTTATTTAGGCTTGGGCTCAAATCAGCAAGTGCCCGAACGCCAACTCCGAAGAGCAATTAAATCAATAAAAAACTTACGTCATACAGTCGTTACTAAAGTGTCCTCATTTTATTGGACTAAAGCGTGGGGACTACACGGTCAACAAGATTTTTGTAATGCAGTGATTGCACTCTCTACGCTCTTATCCCCTTTACAGCTACTGGATGCATGTCAAAAAATTGAAAAAAAACAGGGACGAATTCGAAAAAAACGCTGGGGCCCTAGAATTATTGATATTGATCTTCTGTTTTATGAAAATCGAGTTATTCAATCGAAGAAACTCATAGTGCCCCATCCACATATAGAGTCTCGAGATTTTGTTTTGAATCCACTCGTAGAAATAAACCCTGACTACAAAAAAGCAAAGCATCACGTAGATGCTGTAGTAGTGTAATGTTGCAATCTGGGTACAAGGTTCGAAATATGAATACAACCTCTTAATCCCTGCTTACCGCTTAAGTCTTCGAGACTAGGTTTATTGAGCTATTTTTATCAATGAATTACCTAAAACATACAATCCCAAGCTCCAACAGAATTATTTTATATTTTGTGATGTGAAATAGGTACTTATATCAAAGAATCTACTATTATTTACAATAACAAACTCAATTGTGAGGCTACTATGTATAATAATATTTTATTTGCTACGGATTTGCTCAAAGAACATAATCATCTCACAGAAAAAGCCATCTCCATTGCACAACAATTTCATGCTAAATTATTTTTACTACATGTCATAGAACTTCCCGCGAGTTTTCAGCTTGCACAAGGTTTAGGATTTACTGAAATAGCAAATCCGGCCAAAGATGATGCACAAACCGTTTTAGCCTTGTTGGGTGATAACTTTAATATCCCACAAGAGCAACAATTTGTTGAAGTAGGCTCAGTTAAAGAACATATTTTTACTAAAGTCAAAGAGTTAAATTGTCAGCTTATTATCATTGGTAGCCACTCATCCGTTGGCTTGCATACATTTTTAGGAAGTACGGCGCATGCTACGGTTAATCATGCCCCATGTGATGTTTTAACGTTACGACTATAATAAGCCGAAACGTAGGCTGGGCTGATAAGTCCAGCATGTAATTAAGCTAATATATTCTTAACAAACACTGTAACTGAACATACGGTGCAGGGCTTCATGATAAACATTTTGGAGAGTACGAATTAATTCAGCAGATGCTGGCTTAACAGCCCAGCCTACACTTTATACGAAAAAAAATTACTATTTTTTACTTCGTACTTTCTTTTTAACATGCTTCATTAATCTTCTTTTCTTATTCACTTGTCGCTGTGATAACTTAACTTTTTTATCTGCAAAAGGATTTGTACCGCCTTTAAACTCCAGTTTTAAAGGAGTACCAACCAATCCCAAATGCTTAATAAATTCATTACTAAGATAACGCCTATAGCTATCCGGTAAATCAGCCAATTGATTTCCATGAATTACAATCACGGGAGGATTGTGACCACCAATATGAGCATACCTCAATTTTATCCTGCGTCCGTTCACGCACGGAGGGGTATGTTTCGTGCTAATATCTTGAAGTAAACGCGTTAATCTCGGGGTTGAAAAAGATTGGGTAGCTGAAGCATACGCCTCATTAATGTCTTTAAATAAACTGCCTACCCCACTACCATGTAGCGCGGATATAAAACGAATTTTTGCAAAATTTGCAAAATGTAATCTACGGGATAATTCACTTTTTACTTTTTCTTTATGCTCTTCATCCTTGCCGTCCCATTTATTCACTGCAATAACTAAAGCTTTGCCTGATTCAATAATAAAACCAAGCAAATTCATATCTTGATCAGTAATTCCTTCATCCGCATCAAGAAGTTGTAAACAGACATTAGATTCTTCAATAGCCTGTAATGTCTTAATTACAGAAAATTTTTCTATCTTTTCACCAATCCGAGATTTTCTTCGCACACCGGCTGTATCTATCAGAATATATTTCTGCTCATCTCGAACAAACGGAATCGCGATACTGTCTCTAGTCGTACCAGGCATATCATATACAACGACCCTTTCTTCGCCTAAGATTCGGTTAATTAAAGTTGATTTTCCAACATTAGGACGACCAGCAAAGGCAATTTTAATCGCATTGTCTTCTTCGACTTCATCAACATGAGGCACAAATGGTGATAAAATCTCATCAAGCAACGTTCTAATACCAGTACCATGCGATGAAGAAATGGAATGAATATCAACAATACCTAAAGCATGGAAATCAGCACAAGCCACATCATCATCAAGTTCTTCTGTTTTATTAACAACAAGATGTACTTTTTTACTTAATTTGCGCAAATTATTGGCAATTTTCTCATCGATTCCAGTTAGTCCAGAACGGCCATCAACTATGAAAAGAACTATATCCGCTTCATTCAGTGCTATTTCTGATTGTTTAGACATTAAATTATCAACAGCCACATCATCGACACCGATACCTCCAGTATCAACAACGATATACTGTTTATCATTATGCTGAGCTTGGCCATACTGTCTATCTCGAGTTAAGCCAGGGAAATCAGCAACAAGAGCATCTTGTGTCTTGGTAAGTCTATTGAATAAAGTAGACTTACCCACATTAGGACGTCCAACAAGTGCAATCACAGGGATCATTTATTAACTCACAGATAATTGATTAAGCATTCCATTGTCTGTTAATACATATAACTTTCTTCCTACTACACTTGGAGAAATACTAACGCCACCTGAAACTTTTGAACGAGCTATAATTTCGCCTGTTTGAGCATCAACAAAATGTAGATAACCGGTTTTATCACCTACAACCAAATCATTTTTTATCAGTGCCGGTTCAGTTAATCCTCTTGCTTTCAAACCAGTTTGCTTCCAATTAACCTGGCCATTGCGCTTATCAATAGACCATAAAACATCATGGCTATCAGTTATATACAAAGTATTACCGCTTAATACCATATTTTTATAAACAGAGCCTGGTTTTCTCCAAATGAATTGTCCATCTGCTAAAGAAAGAGCACCAATATATCCTTGATAACTTGCAAGATAAACCACATTATTCTCTACAATTGGATCAGCATCGATATCAACTAATCGCTCTACATCACTGGATCCGGACGCATATGCGATGCTTCGCTGCCACATTACACGTCCCGTTTCTCGATCCAATGCATCCAATTTGCCATCTGAAAAACCGATCAATATCAAATGTCCCAAAGCAACAGGCGATGAACTTGCTTTCAGAACTAAACTAGGTGAACCATGCTCTGCCATCCATAGCTGTTTGCCATCTGCTGCATTAAATGCATAAACCCTACCATCGATTGTCTTTACGATTACTTTTTTAGCCATAATAGTTGGTGGCGACAAAATTTCTCCAGTAACCTTTTTTTGCCACAATTTTTTACCATTACTTTGATTCAGCACAACTAATGAAGAATTATTAGTGCCGACAGCAACATACCCACTAGCTACAGCCGGACCGCTAACTAAACCATGCTTTACTTCTGTAGTCCATTTCGCTTCACCATTGTGTTTATTAATTGCTTGGACCAAACCACTGGCATCAGCAGTATAAATAACCCCACGCTGAACCACAGGCTTCAATCTTAAATATTCTTTATTTTTAGAAGACTTGCCTGCAGCAGCGGTCCAGTTTTGTTCCACTTTAATTTTGTCTTTAACCTGCTTAAGCTCTTTAGGTTTTGGGGTGTTATCTTTACCTAACATGTAGTCATCAAGCTTTGAACATCCTTGACTCAAGGCACAGAGAATTAAAATAAATAATTTCATTTTCATGAAAGTTAAACCTCAATTTTTGCTATACAAATATATCAATAGTTTCATTATGTCTGCATTAGTTTGAAACCTAGGAAAGCCTTAAGGTACAGGCTCTATACGGCTCCCAGGCTTATATTAAAATAGTTATGCAGACGCTACTTTTTTATTCTCAGAAATCATCGAATGCGATTTGCTTGCTATTGCATTAGTTTTCATTTCTAAAAATAAATTTCCCATACCATTATTTTTTACTTCATCTAAAGCTTGTTTGTAGGAGTTCATGGCTTCCTGGTATTGTCCCGTGGCGCCGTAAATGTCGCCTTTCAACTCATTAATGACTGGCAAATAAGTATTATCATGAACACTGCTCAATTCTTTAAGAGCATTTGTGTAAGACTTTTCTGCAGCAAAAATTCGTGCGATGCGAATCTTAGCAATTTGCTTTAAAGTCGACATCTTACTGTCCGTAGCAACAGCTTGCAGCTCCTCTCTAGCTTGCTCTAACTTGTTTTTTGACACGTAAATTTTCGCAAGAGTCATATGCGCTGCATCAGCATAGACGGTACGGTTATGTTCATGAATTAATTCATTCGCATAAGCTCGCACTGCTTTAATATTTTGGTTAGAAAGAGCAACCATCATTTGTTCATAGGCAACGGATGCTTGTTGTGTCAGCTTGTCCTGATGCCAGTTTAAATATCGATATCCAGCAATACCAAAGAGTATAAGCGATAATACTACGGTGACTAGATTACCGTATTGCTTCCACCATTTTTTTATCGATTCTAATTGTTCCTCTTCAGTCATATACACTGACATAATACTCTCCTGCACTCACTCAAAATAATCTTTTAAAACTTGATTAATCATATTTTGATCTACTGTAATTTGTTCCGCTTCATTACGTAAATCCTTAATACTAATTTGCTGATTCGCTAATTCATCTTCGCCCAAAATCAAAGCCAGGCGTGCATCACTTTTATCTGCTTTTTTAAATTGACTTTTAAAACTGCCCCCAGCAGTATTTACGGATACTTCAATTTCCGGATAAGTACTACGTATCATTTCAGAAATTATGAGTCCTCGTACCACCGCCTGCTCATTGACAGCAATAATATATAACGCATTTTTCTTTTTCTCTTTTTTCAAAAGATTCAGCGTTTCCATCAGCAAGTATATTCTCTCTATACCCAATGCAAAACCTACCGCAGGCGTTGGGTTACCACCTAATTGCTCTACCAATATATCATATCGGCCACCAGCGCAAACTGTTGCCTGACTGCCTAATTTATCGGTCACCCATTCAAAAACAGTATGTCCATAATAATCAAGCCCTCTAACCAAAACAGGATTGACTACATAAGGCACCTGTAATGCATCCAGACCATCACAGAAAGACTGAAAATGCTCACGACTTTTTTCATCAAGAACATCAATTAATTTTGGTGCATTAGCTAGTAGCTGCTGCATCTCAGGATTTTTACTGTCCAAAATGCGTAATGGATTGCGAGTTAATCTACGTTTGCTGTCCTCATCCAACTGATTTTCATGATCAGTTAAATACTCTACCAGAATTTCTTTATAACGTTGACGCTCAGCTAACTCACCTAAAGTATTTACTTGTAATTGTACAAAATCCGAAAAGCCTAAGTGATCCCAAAACTTGCGAGACATGGAAATCAACTCTAATTCAGCCATGGCGCCAGGCATTCCAAATACCTCAACACCTAATTGATTGAATTGTCGATATCTTCCTTTTTGGGGTCTTTCATGACGAAACATCTGCCCTATATACCAGAGTTTTTGCTGTTGGTTATGTAAGAGGCCATTTTGTAAACAAGCACGCACACAACCGGCAGTACCTTCTGGTCTTAAAGTAATACTGTCTCCATTTAAGTCATTGAAAGTATACATTTCTTTTTCAACTATATCAGTTACTTCACCTATAGTTCGTTTAAATAGTTGGGTACTTTCAATAAGTGGAAAACGTATTTCCTGATAACCATAACTGGACAGAACGCTTATAAAAACTTGTTCGATAGAACGCCATAATGCCGTCACCTCAGGCAAAACATCATTCATTCCTCGTATTGCTTGAATTCGTTCAGCCACCTATCTTCTCCAGAGGTGACATTTCTTGCTTAGGATTTAATAATGACTGCATTTTTGATATATCAGTGAGCTTTAGCTCTGTTGTTTCCGTTGTTGGTGTTTGATTCAACGATAAATCGGCAGGAGCACTTTTGGCAGGAAATACTTGTTGTGTATCACTGTTTTTTTGCCACCAAATACCTACAGCAACAATCACGCCTAAAGCAAACAAAATAGTAAACCAGCGAATAATATGTTCTGCCTTATGAGATTCACGTTTACTTTGCTGCCATAAAAGCGCGCGATCAGATTTTTTCTCAACGACAAACTGCTCATTAAATATTGCTAAATAAGGTTCAGGCGAAGTACCAAGTAATTTAGCATACGCACGTAAATATCCTTTAACGAAGACAGGCTCTGGCAACAAATGGAACTCATTGTTTTCAATTAGCTCAATAATACGTGCCCGCAAGTGCAATTTATTAGCAACATATTCAATTGTATATCCTTTTTGCTGGCGTATGCTGGCAAGTTGCTCGCCTGGATTTTTATCATGTTCTATTATATTTTCATCCAGTGTGGTTATTGTATTCATTATTTACTCCACTATTATCGATATTGGAATTCAAATTATTTATGCTTTGTTCATATTCTGCAGCTATAGCATGTTGCCCAACTTTATCAGAAGCCTCTTTGGCTAAAGATAATAAAACTCTATCATTCAAAACTAATTCTGGATGCTTCTGTACTAGAGCGTATGCCTCTGAGTCATGGCCAGCTTTAATTTCGATTTTCAGTAATTCATAAAAAGATACCTTTCGAGAAGGGTCTTGGTTTAATGCTTTTGCGAAATAAACCTTAGCCTTATCTTCATTAGGAACTGATAGCGCACAAAGACCTGCATTCTCATAAGCTCCCGCAGTATTTACATACTTTAAATCATTAACCGCTTTTAAAAAGTAAGCCTCGGCTTTTTTATAATCGCCTTGTCGACACAAAAATGCACCATAATTATTGGACTGGGCGCCGCCATTCCCTGCTAATGACAAGGCCTTGACATAATATTTCTCTGCTTGGTCTAATTCTTTTGTCTGCTCAAAATAATAAGCCATTGCCGAATTGACATCAGGGGATCTCGGCTCTTGTTCCAATGCGGTGATAAGCTTTTTTTTCGCTCTTGGTCTATCACCTTGTTTTAAATAACCTAAACCTAACTGAACATTATATGATGCAGCCCTACTGAGATTCGGTTTTTTTAAATTTTGTTTTTCACTTTCTTCATCATGTGCGCATGCCTGCAAAAACAAGCTGGCCACAATAAATAAGAGATAAAACTTTTTTAACACAATATTTCACACTAAGGTTAGAAATGATTGCGCATTATAACCGCTTACAAATAAATTAAAAATGATTTGTCACAAATAATGACTTTATTGTGGCACAAAAGTTTAGGCCAGGCGTAATCATTGCTCTGCTGGATGCTGCTCTTGATTTTTTTTAGGCATAAAATGTAATTTTTGCCACCTCTCAGAGCGGCTTGTTCTGTCCTTAACTTCGCCAGCCAACTGCCCACATGCAGCATCGATGTCATCGCCACGTGTTTTTCGGGTAATTGTGTTAATACCATGGGCAATTAATTTATCTCTAAATGCATCAATTGCTTCCTGAGATGAACGCTGATATTGCGTCATTGGAAAAGGATTAAATGGAATTAAATTGACCTTAGATGGAACATTGCGTAACAACTTTATTAATTGACTTGCATGTTCAGGTTGATCGTTAACGCCTTTGAGCATGACATACTCAAAAGTCACTTTTCTTCGTGGTTCATCTTTAAAATAATCTTTACATAAAGCCATTAACTGAGCCAGAGGATATTTTTTATTTATAGGCACCAGCTCATTTCTTAATTCATCATTGGGAGCATGCAAGGAAACAGCAAGGGCTACAGGACTAACTTCTCTTAAACGTTGCAGATCAGGTAATACCCCTGAGGTACTTAAAGTAACACGACGTTTTGATAATCCATAAGCAAAATCATCCATCATAATGTTCATTGCTGACACAACATTATCGAAATTAAGCAAGGGTTCCCCCATACCCATCATCACCACATTAGTGACTTTTTTGTCATGCGCTCCCTGCTGTTGCGATAGCTCACGGACAGCCAACCACACTTGTCCGATAATTTCACCTGTAGATAAATTACGATTAAAACCTTGCTTTGCAGTAGAACAAAACGAGCAGTTTAACGCACATCCTACTTGGGAAGAAACACAGAGAGTCCCACGATTTGCTTCTGGAATGTATACCGTCTCAATGCAATTACCACAATCAAGCTTTAAAAGCCATTTATGAGTGCCATCATTAGACTTCTGACAAGCAACTATTTCAGGTAACTTAATATTCGATAGTTCAGCCAGCTTTTCTCTTAATGACTTGCTTAAATTAGTCATTTTTGTGAAATCAGATAAACCTGCTTGATGAATCCATTGAATTATTTGTTGCGCACGATAAGATTGTTCGCCCCAACTATCCAATAGCTCACGCATTTGTTGGTAATTGTAATCCAGCAGATTTACTTTTTGTGCAGTCATTTTTGCTCCAAATTTAATGACTCAATGAATAGAGTTGCAGCCTGGGTGCAACGTAGCGGAACTCGGGAGTGGGATATGAAATGACTCATAAACCCCAGATTCCGCTACGCTGCACTCAGCCTACAATACAACACTACTCGTGCCATTAAATATCAAAAACTATTTCTTATCTTTCGCAAACTTCATGAGGTTCAAAGAAGAAAGCAATTTCACGAGCCGCATTTTCAAGACTATCAGAACCATGTACTGCATTCGCATCAATACTATCAGCAAAATCAGCGCGGATAGTTCCTGGAGCAGCTTCTTTAGGGTTTGTTGCACCCATAATGTCTCTGTTTTTCATGACCGCGTTTTCACCGTGTAATACTTGAATCATCACTGGACCAGAAATCATGAACTCAACCAAATCATTAAAGAAAGGGCGTGCACGGTGAATATCATAAAAATTTTCTGCTTGTTCGCGAGAAAGTTGCATCATTTTTGCAGCGATTATGTTTAAACCAGCACTTTCAAAACGAGTATAGATTTGGCCAATAACAGATTTAGCTACTGCATCAGGTTTAATAATTGACAATGTTGTTTCTTTTGCCATCGTGGACTCCATAGGGGTTTAGTTAAAGTGCAATATTATACACGAAATGCCGGCTATATGGCTAATATAAATTCATTTTTATATGAATATGCTCTTGATGGCAAAAGCAAAACTAATGTGCTACAACCTTGTTTTGCTTTTTTATATTGATTATTACTCAATTGCCCCAATACTTTTATCAAAATATAAAGGCTCACGATTAATCTCATCTTGCGCAGGATCAATTTTGTATTCAGGTAAGGATTTCATTAAATCAACAACACGAATAATCGTATCGAAAAATTGATTTCTGTACGCATTGGCTGTCCGATTTAACTCATCCGCTTGGTCCACATATTCCATTACCTGATCATCAAAATCTATGTCCAGTTGCAAAATTTCTGCTAACGCGGCTTGTATTTTTCTTTTTAAGTCTTCTGTCAATGAAATTTTAAGCATTTCATTCATTTTCTCTATAAAAAGAGATTCATTAGCTTGAACTTCTGCCATATTGCAATAAATCAAAGCGTGATTAACTGCCTTTCGTATTTGGCTCTTTTTCACTGAGAGAGCAGCAGTTTTAAATATACTATTAATTGACTTAATTGCTTTTTCCAATTCCGTGTTAAACATTTGAGTAATTTGAATCAAAATACGTTGGCTGGTAGCAATCAAGTAATCATGATTCCCCTGTACCTTTTGAAACTCCTCACCAAGCGCAACTAATTGTTGTCGCTCGTTTTCTATCACTTCACGTGTTGCAGCACCTTGTGCCTCCTCACCTTTGGAGTTTTCACCAGAAAGCAGATAATCAATGTATAATTTTTGCACATAAACATGATAATCGTTTGCTTGCTGTAAGACGATACCATTGAGAACACTTTTTAATGGAACTAGTAATATGCGATGATAAAAACTAAATGGACTTTTAATCGCTGCAACCAATTCTGTTTGCACCAAATTGATTTTGTATCTACCTAATATACGCTCAGCGGTTATTACTCCATAAGTTGAAAACCATTGGCTTAACTCAGTATCAATTTCTTGCTCGTTCATTTTTCATCCAATTTAATTTCTTTAAGGTATATGATATAAGACAGTTTATTTTAATTAAGTATAGTGTGTATCCCGCAGATGTTAAAACGATTAGATAATGATTTACAATTATTAAATAACTTTCTTCAGGTAAAAACACCCCAAGCATGGTTAGATTACGCAGCAAATCATATTCCTTTACTATTAATTGACCATGCCCATTGTGAGCGCAAAGCTGCAGCGACTGCAATTAACTTTATGAGCAAATATCCAGAAAAAAGAGAACTTGTTGACGTAATGTCTCCTTTAGCTCGTGAAGAGTTACTGCATTTTGAAAAAGTCATTCATTTTATGACCCAAAAAGGGATCGAATTTTGTCCGCTACAACCCTCAGGCTATGCGACACAAATGCATAAACTGGTTACGAATAAGGATGTACCTCAGCGTCTAAGTGATCAACTGATCATTGGTGCCATTATTGAAGCCCGTTCCTGTGAGCGTTTTTACGCAATCATTCCTTATCTAGAGGATCAAGATTTAATCAAATTTTACAGAACTTTAATTAAATCCGAGGCGCGTCATTTTGAGAATTATTTGAGACTTGCAAAATTATACGGTGGTGATATAGAACAGCGTTTAAAATTGTTTTTATCTTTAGAAAATGATTTTATTTTAGCAACTGACTCGGTATTTCGCTTTCATAGCGGAATACCGCAGCTTCAATGAGTCATTATGTAGGTGTGGGCGTACTATTTTGCTCTGGCTCTTGTTGCTCACCATATTTCAATTTGGCGTTTGCTTTTAAGAATGAAGAAAAGCTAGTATTAGGATCGTTGTTTAAATCATTAAACACATCTTCATCTAATAATGCACCAGTTGTCTTATTTTTATATGCTACTGGAGTCCCACGAGGAGTCCCTGGAGGATTGAGGATAGGTTCATAACCATTTTCTTCTAACCAAAGGTCAACAAATACCTTAAATGCTTTATTTGCTTCATTTTGTTCTTTTACAAGCCTTCCATCTGCAGTTTTCTTATCACCTAAGGAAGCCCCAGTATCAGCACGAGTTAAGTCAGCGATATGAACTTTTCCATCTTTAAACGTAACCTTATGATCTAAAACAGGGGAAGCAATATCACCGACACCTTTAATAAGCTTATGCATTATCGCTGCTTTAATCGACTGATAGATCCTTTCGTTAGGATGAAATATAGCGCCAATATAAGGAACATTTTTAGTTTTTGTTTTCACATAGTCCACTAGCTCGCCGCCAACTTGATCAACAGATATGTTTATTGCTTTATTAAGCTTTGTTAACATGTTCAGCAAGGACATCATGTTAGAACGCCAATCGTTGAAGGCATTTTGCTCTGAGTTAATCATACTGTCAGCCAATTGATCGACTTCTTGCCAATAAGTTTCTGGCCCGCCCTCTCTTCGATTTTTGAGTTTATGCTTGTTTCTCAAGTCGTCCATAAACTTGGCCCACTTTTGTCGCTGCGCCATTTGCGCAGTCTCAAGACCTGATTGCCAATCTTTATCGCGTTGATCTTTACGGAGTTTCTCCACGCCCTCTACGGAGCTTTTATTCGCTTCATCCCTTCGTTTATCAAATTCAGTCGACATATCAGATCACTCCAAAATCAAGGGCGGGCAAAATAGAACCCTTTTGTATTATGATAACACAACAGCTGGGGTTTGTCATCCCAGTCACTGAGGACATACCGTTTTAATTCTTGCGAATTATTTTGATAAGAAATTATGCCAGGTTTATGGGTATGGCCATGAATTAATTGGGTCACTTGATAATGCAACATGTGCTTAATTACCTCAGTTGCAACCACATCCATTTCATCCAAAGGTTTGTTTTGATTCATCTGGCTACGGTAACGTATTTGCTTCACTAAGCGCTCACGATATTTTCTTGTTAAACTTAAAAATAAGACAGGAAATATTCTGTTTCGAGTTATCAGTCGAAAACGTTGATGCGCCAAGTCTTTAGTACAATATCGATCCCCATGTACTAAGAGTATTTTTTCCTGGCCTAATTGGATTACAGTCGGTTCAGGCAAAATTGTCCATCCAGCTAGTTTTGCAAAAGCTTTCCCCAATAAAAAATCACGGTTTCCATGCATATAAAATATATTAATTCCTTGTTTTTTTAAAGAAAATAGCTGCTGTGCAATACCTCGACTCCATTCATCAGTGGTATCATCTCCCGCCCAAGCATGAAAAAAGTCACCGAGAATATAAACATTTTTAACTGAAATCTTTGCCCATTCAAGAAATTGATTAAAACGTTCCTGAATGGCCTGCTCTTCTGGATGCAAATGAAGATCAGAAATAAAAACAGCTTCTATCATAAAGGCTCAATATGTATGTGATCATCCATTAAATAAATTTGACACGGTCCATTATAAGGTTCAATGGCATCGCTTAAGCGATAATATCCAGCAATTGATACTAACTCAGCCTCAAGTGATTGACAAAAAATTCTCGCCTCTTTATCACCGGAGATCCCCGCTAAAGCTCTGCCTCTTAAAGCACCATAAACATGAATGCAACCATCAGCTAACAATTCAGCACCATGGCTGACTGAAGAGGCAATCACCAGATCGGAACCCTTTGCGACTACTTGCTGTCCTGAACGAACTGGCGTGGTAATTAATTTTGTTATTGTTTTTGTTGATTCATGATGATTATTTTCAATTGGTCGCTCAATAATAGGCTTATCTTGAGTCGACGATGCATGTAAGACTGCTAACCCATGGCATTGAGCTAATGTATTATGTACGACACTTCCTCCTTGAATGGCAACAGGAATCATCCCATGTGTGCGCGCGGTTTGGAGCAAAGACGGTAAATCAAATTCCAATTGTTGTACCGAAGACAAATCAAAAACAACAGGGGTATGTTCAAATAATTTGGGGGCTTTGGCAACAGTGTCAACCAGCTGCTGCGAAAAAATATTAGGGTCTGTATTTAATACATGCAATACAGTAAACGTATAAAGACGGCCCTTCAGTTTAAATGCTTGAGTTTGTGTTGTATGTTCACTCATGAGTATGATATCCATAACGAATATTTTTGTTTATACTAACATGTGAAAACCAATAACAGAAGGATATTAAGGTGGATAAACGGTGGTTTGAACAATATCAGAAAGGAGTTCCGCACGAAATTGACTCGAGTCAATATTCTTCCCTCGTAGATTTGTTTAAAGAATCATGCACGCGTTATGCTAAAAAAACCTCATATATCAATTTGGGGAGCGGTATTACTTTTAGTGAACTGGATGAGTTAAGCAGGGATTTGGCTGCGTACCTTCAACAACTTAAATTGGATAAAGGCGCACGCGTAGCAATCATGCTCCCTAACGTTCTTCAATATCCAGTAGCTTTGTTTGCTATCTTACGTGCAGGTTATGTAGTTGTTAATACCAACCCACTGTACACTACAGACGAACTGATTCACCAGATGAATGACTCAGGCGCTGAAGTAATCATTGTTCTTGCAAATTTTGCAAAAACCGTTGAAAAGGCACTAAGCGCCATTCCAGCATTAAAACATGTCATTGTCACTGAAATAGCCGATTTGTTTCCAACGCCGAAGCGTATTATTGTCAATGCAGTAGTTAAATACATTAAAAAAATGATACCTGCTTATGAGATTCCTCACGCAGTAGCATTTAATTATGCATTGCTTGAAGGAAAACAGGCGCCATTACATCACGTAGAGTTAGGTCATAATGACATTGCATTTTTGCAATATACCGGAGGAACAACCGGTGTGGCAAAAGGTGCGATTTTAACTCATGGCAATATGGTCTCTAATGTCCTGCAAGCCGAAGCATGGATTACACCTATAGGTTTAGATGGTGATGAAATCATTGTTACAGCGATTCCGCTGTATCACGTTTTCTCCCTTACGGCCAATTGTTTAACTTTTTTAAAACTGGGTGCAAAGAACATTCTTATTACAAATCCCCGTGATGTAGGACACTTTATTAAAGAAATCAAAAATGGGCATTTTTCAGCAATTACCGGTGTTAATACCTTATTTAATGCTTTATTAAACCATCCTAAATTTAAAGAAGTCGATTTCAGTAAACTAAAAATTTCACTTGCTGGCGGGATGGCATTACAAAAAAGTGTAGCACTTAAGTGGCTGGAAACAACCAAGACGCCTGTATTAGAAGCTTATGGTTTAACAGAAACCAGTCCTGCTGCCATTATGAATCCTATGAATCTTACTGAATATAATGGAAGCGTAGGATTACCAGTTCCTTCCACCGATGTGATTATCCTCGATGATGATGAGCATGAAGTGCCGGTAGGAACAAGCGGGGAAATATGTATTAAAGGTCCTCAGGTAACTCCGGGATATTGGAAACGACCCGATGAAACCGCTATGGTGTTTACTAAAAATGGCTATTTAAAAACAGGTGACATTGGCAAAATGGATGAAGAAGGTTTTATTTATTTGGTCGATCGCAAAAAAGATATGCTACTTGTCTCTGGTTTTAATGTTTATCCAAATGAAGTAGAACAAGTTATCTCAATGCATCCTGGTGTTTTAGAGGTTGGGGTTGTTGGTGTTGTTGATAAGGAGTCCGGTGAGCGTGTTAAAGCCTGTATCGTGAAAAAAGATCCTGATTTAACTGCAGAACAAATCATTGCTTATTGTCGAGAGCATTTAACTGCTTATAAAGTTCCCAAAATAGTTGAGTTTTACTCTGAGCTCCCCAAAACAAACGTAGGGAAGATTCTGCGTCGAGCCCTTAAAGATACTCATGCGGCCTCTCCGAGCCTCCCTGAGAAAAAACCTGCTGTTACCATATAAAATCTTTAGTGTAGCCCGGATTAGCACAGTGTAATCCAGGCTACTTTAATACTAACTGCTTCATTATGTGAGCCGTTGCCCCCCAAACCCAATCTTCATTTGCAGTAAATTCACAGGTGACATAACGACGTCCTTCTCGATCAAATATATAATCTTTATAATTTTTTGCATCTTGAACTAATGTCATTGGAATGGATATGAGGCGAACTACTTCCTGCTGATTTAACTGATAAGGTTGAACAGACTCAACACTCGCATACCAAGGATGAATAATACTTCCTAACAACGTTCTTTGTGCGTTTAATTCTTTGATCAACGTAACGCGGTCTGAGTCAATCCCCAACTCTTCTTGTAGCTCTCGGAGCGCAGTCGCATAATAATTCTCGTCCCCCTCTTCCCATGAACCACCTGGGAAACAAATTTCACCAGGATGCGCCCGCAATTGGTCACTGCGTTTTGTCAAAATTAACGAGTCAGATAATTGCTCATACAGAACAACCACTGCAGAATGCACAATTCTTTTCCCTTTAAGTTCATTTAAGTCCATTAATAACCGCTGCTATTTTGATGAAACATTCACGATATTCATCTTCACTGTCTGAGTCAATAACTATTCCACCACCAGCAGCTAAATGTAAAATATTTTCTTTGGCGGTGATTGTACGAATGGCAATATTAGTATCAAAACGGCCATGTCGTGAAAAATAGCCTATGGACCCGCAATAAATCCCTCGGGCGTAAGACTCTTGCTCTTGAATAATTCGCATGGCTTCAATTTTTGGCGCGCCTGTAATAGACCCCCCAGGAAAGCAAGATACAAATGCTTCAAAAGGCGAAATTTGGGGCATGCATTGCGCTTCAATCGTACTTACTAAATGATGTACTGAATTATAACTTTGTACTTCACATAAATTAGTAACATGCACCGAACCGGGCTGAGCAATTTTACCTAGATCATTTCTTAATAAATCAACGATCATGACATTCTCGGCGCGATTTTTTTCACAAGAAATTAATTTATTTTTTAAATGACCATCTTCAACAAGATCATGAGATCGTCCTATTGTTCCTTTAATAGGAGAAGTCACTACTTTACCCATTTCATGAAGCAGAAATCGTTCTGGTGAGAAACTTAAAATATCAGCATGTTCTGTTCTCAAAAAAGCAGCAAATGGAACAGGGTTTTTCAAACAAATTCTTTCATAAAAAGCCCAGCTGTCTCCCTCATAGGCGGCATGAAATGCTTGTGTCAGATTAACTTGATAGCTTCTTCCGTCTTTCAACGATTGATAAACAGAGGAGAATGCCTCAAGGTAATCCTCTTTAGTCATCAAAGGAGTAAAATTGCTTCTAATTGTTGCTACACCAGGTTGACGAATGGGGTTATTCCATAATTCAAGTACTTCATCAACTATTCTAGGCGTTGATTGATGTGTATTGGCAGCAAATAATGTGATGGCCTTTTTATAGTGGTCAACAATAATGGCCCAATCATATAAACCCAAATTTAATAAAGGCATATTCTCTAATGTGGGTTGTATATTAGCATTAATACCGAGCAACTTTGCTCCAAGATCATAGGCTACATATCCCAGGGCTCCTCCCTGAAAAGGGAGATCCGTCACCGAGGGTATAGGAGATAAAATTTGACTTATTTTTTTCAATGATTGTGATAAATCAGAAGCATTTTGATCGATTTGGATAAAATCATAAGGATAAGCACTAAGAATATCGTAGCGCCCATGAGTTCGGTCAGTACTTTCTAAAAGAGCAAAACCAGGTAAATGCCTTAATTTTTGGTAATAATCGTGTAGCGCATAATGATAGTCCAATGAATGTAGTACAAACTGACTCAAAATAAACCTCATAGGTAATTAATTATTAAGAACTTACTTTTATGTAACCTGATGCAACACTGCGAACCCAGGATATCAATATTTAATAATTTCCAGATTCGCAGTGTTGCATCCAGGCTAACTCTGATAACACGAAATCAACACTAATACTCTGGTTTTTGAATTAATTTGTGAGTATGCTATGCAAACGCTTTATTGACAAGGAGCCACATATGGCAACAGTTGCTCAATTTGATATTACTTATATTCAATTTTTAAATGAACATGGAAAATTAGTTGGCCAACTGCCCACTTTTGCCCATGATCATTCGGCGCTAAAAGAACTTTATAAAACCATGGTTCTGACCCGTACCTTTGATAAAAAAGCTATTGCTTTGCAAAGAACTGGTAAAATGGGAACTTATGCTCCTATTAACGGACAAGAAGCAATTTCTACGGCTATTGGACATGCGATGCGTCCCGAAGATGTACTGATTCCTTATTACCGTGATTATGCAGCTCAGTTTCAACGCGGCGTGAAAATGTCTGAAATTTTAGCTTTCTGGGGTGGTGATGAACGTGGCAGTCAGTTCTCCTCTAATGCAGAAGACTTACCCATATGTGTTCCTATTGCCTCTCAATGTTTGCATGCAACAGGTATTGCATTTGCTTTCCAATATCGTAAACAACCACGTGTTGCCGTAGTTTGTCTTGGTGAGGGAGGAACCTCTGAAGGCGACTTCTATGAAGCAATGAATGTCGCAGGTACTTGGAATTTACCTGTTGTTTTTGTAGTGAATAATAATCAATGGGCAATTTCAGTACCTAGAAACCAACAGACGGGCTCAAAAACGATTGCACAAAAAGCAATAGCTGCTGGTTTTGAGGGCATACAAATCGATGGCAATGACATATTGGCAACAAGACAAGTTATCGGCGATGCGATTGAAAAAGCGCGACGTGGTGAAGGCCCTACTTTAATTGAGGCTTTATCTTATCGTTTATCTGATCACACAACGGCTGATGATGCCACTCGTTATCAACCTGGTTCGGAAGTTGAACAAGCCAAACCTAAGGAACCCATATCACGTTTTAAAGAGTTTCTCGTAGAACAAAAAATCTGGAGTGCACAAGACGAAGAACATTTAGTAATCCACTGTGCTGAGGAAGTAGAAAAAGCAGTCGATGAATACTTAAGTATGAAAACACAGCCTATCAGCAGTATTTTTGATTATCATTACGCTGAATTACCTGAGTATTTAGTAGAACAACGCGCAATAGCTATGGAGGAAGCATCTAATGCCTGATATTACGTTGATTGAGGCAGTAACTCAGGCTTTGGCTTATGAGTTAGCTCATGATGAAAATGTTGTTGTTTTTGGAGAAGATGTTGGCAAAAACGGCGGTGTATTCCGTGCCACAGTAGGATTGCAAGAGCGCTTTGGTGAAAAAAGAGTATTTGATACTCCTCTAGCAGAATCCATGATTGCTGGATTGGCGATTGGAATGTCAATTCAGGGGCTAAAACCTGTCGCTGAATTTCAGTTTATGGGATTTATTTATCCTGCTATGAACCAAATTATTTCCCATGCTGCTCGTATGCGCAATAGAACGCGTGGACGGTTACATTGTCCTCTCGTTTTTCGAGCTCCTTTTGGCGGAGGTATCCGCGCTCCTGAACATCATTCAGAAAGTACAGAAGCATTATTTGCTCATATTCCTGGATTACAAGTAGTAATCCCCTCTTCACCCAAACGAGCCTATGGCTTGCTTTTAGCCGCTATGCGTAATCCTGATCCCGTGATTTTTCTTGAACCCAAACGAATTTATCGTTTGGTCAAGCAACCCGTAGAGGATAATGGTGAAGCACTTCCTATCGGTAAATGCTTTACTTTACAGCAAGGTGATGACGTCACTTTAATAAGCTGGGGCGCTAGCATGCATGAGACCCAACAGGCAGCAAAACAATTAAGCAGCGAAGGAATTTCTTGTGAAATCATTGATGTTGCAACCATCAAACCACTGGATATAGAAACAATTCTAGCTTCGGTAGAAAAAACTGGACGTTGTGTTATCGTTCATGAGGGAGCAAAAACTTGTGGGGTTGGCGCTGAAATTTCAGCACAGATTATGGAACATTCTATGGCTGATTTAATGGCTCCGGTCCAACGAGTAACTGGATATGACACTGTAATGCCCTATTTCCAACTGGAAAAGCAATACATCCCCAGTGTTACACGTATTAAAAACAGCGTTATGAGCATAATGGAGTAATAATGAATATTTTCAATCTACCTGATTTGGGTGAAGGCCTACCAGATGCTGAGATACATGAATGGTTCGTCAAAGAAGGCGATACTGTGGTGGCAGATCAACCGTTAGCTTCTATGGAAACTGCAAAAGCTGTAGTGGATGTACCTTGTCCTCAGTCTGGAACGATTAGCAAATTATATGGGAAACCTGGTGATGTAATTAAAACAGGAGAACCTTTGGTAGCTTTTGAATCAACCAGTGCTAAACCAGCAGATAAAGGAACAGTAGTTGGTAAATTAGAAGAAAGTAACGAAATCTTTGAAGATAATTTTACTGTTGGTGTCCAACACTCTAAAAATCGAATTAAAGCAACTCCCGCAGTGAAAATGCTTGCTAAAAAGTTAGGCATTGATTTATCTACAGTTAAAGGAACTGGAGAGTTTGGTGTTATTACGCGGGATGATGTTCAGACACAAGCAGATAAAAACGCTGAAGTTCCTGCTGGTTTTGAGCCGCTACGCGGAGTTAGACGAGCAATGCTCAATAGTATGATTCAATCTCATACAGAAGTAGTTCCTGTAAGTATTTTTGATGAAGCAGATATTAGTGCGTGGAAACCAGGTACTGATATTACAGTTCGCTTAATTAGAGCAATCACCTATGCTGCTAAAAAAGAACCAGCACTCAATGCATGGTTCGATACCAAACATAGTGCACGTCAATGTTTTGAGCAGGTACATCTTGGATTGGCTATGGATAATGAAGAAGGATTGTTTGTGCCTGTAATTCATAATGCAGGAACACTTTCCGATGCTGATCTGCGGAAAATGATTAATGACTTTAAAAAATCGGTGAGCAATCGAGAGATTACTGCAGATAAATTGAAAGGTGCAACGATAACTCTTTCCAATTTTGGAAAATTCGCTGGCCGTTTTGCAAGCCCAATTATTGTTCCACCGATGGTTGCCATTCTAGCTGTAGGCCGACTCTATCAAGGTGCTGTTGTGAATAACTCAGGAGCCATAGAAGCGCATAATATGCTGCCTTTGTCATTGAGTTTTGATCATAGAGCAGTTACTGGAGGCGAGGCAACTCGTTTCTTAGGTGCAGTAATGGAGTCCCTGCAGAAGGAATAGTAAATTCTTTCTCTTGATGGATGCAACCTGGGTGACGTGTAGAGGACCAGGGATCCAAGCTTAAATCATAGTTCAATCCCGGGTTACGGCTATGCCTCACCCGGGCTACAATTAACAATGTCTATCAAAGAAAAAGCATATTATTGTTGCATTTTTTGTTGTATTTTACCTTTTACTTTTTCAGCCATTTTCATTTTACACTGTTGCAATTGCTCTGGACTAAAATTGGTATTAGGTAATTTTTTTTGTCCCATTGCTACAGGTAAAACACAGTCTTTGACTAATTCCTTACCCGCACCTTGTCCACCTTTAAAGTATCCGTTTTGCATACAGGAGATTGCAATAGCTTTACATGGTCCTGTCCAGCCAAATAACGAAACACTCATTAATAAGCTAAATATACCAATCTTTGCAAATAATTTGTTCATATTAATAATTCCTTTTAGATTGAGGATAAAAAAATCCTATTTTTGAGAACTGCCTCTAAAATATAGCACAATATTTACACATTGCTTTTATTGTAAATAAAGAAGAAAAAACGAATACTTTCATATCTTTTCAAGAGCTCTTAGCGGGAACAAGCCACTTACTATTGAGTCAAATAGCCTATCAGAAGCATCGTAAACCAGGTATGAGCTCCCTTTCTTGATTATGAAACAGAGCATTCAATTTTTCAGCGGAGTTAGCCCAAAATAGTGGCTGTTGGTTGATACTATAGCCACTAGGGGTTAATTCCATATAGCGCTGATTTATCAGCATTACTCGCTATAACCCTTATTCAGCAAGGCTTATAGAGAGAGCATTGATGGTTTTATCCTCCAACAGCAATTTCGCAACCTTATGAATATTAATAGTTTTTTCTGACTTGCAAAATGTAAATATTCATAACAAATTAAATACGTCAAAGTAAATAATATTAGTGCTGCTGGTTCCAAAAGAAAGATTATTTTCGTCAAATTCTTTTTAAAAGTTAAGTATATTTTTCTATCACAATGAATTAGTGTGCACTCATGGATAATGGCATTAAAGGGATTCTCCCAACGATTAAATCATCAGCGTAATAAAAGTAGGGGTATCTTTGTTGTATGAAGCATATAGCTCGTGGTACTACCAACAAAAAACTGTCGTATTTTTGAATGTCCAAATGCGCCCATGATCAATAAATCGATTGCGTGAAGTTCAGCATAATCACTTAAGACAGACTCAACCTCTCCCTCTAATCGAGCACCGACCACATTGACTCCCACCTCTTCTAATGATTTTTTTGCCCCTAAAAAAGCTGACTCATGATTGTTTTTATTAGCCATCACCAAATGGCAGGTTACTCCCTCTAGCAAATGAGAGTGTTCCATCAGGCTATTAAGTACTTTATTTGCACTGGGACTGGCATCAAAAGCAAACATCACTTCTTTGGGAACATTAAAATCCGGCAGAGCGATTAATATAGGACAATGCAGGGTACGAATAATCGTCTCTAATTGACTGCCTATTTGCGATGCATGTGATTGTGTTTGCTCCCCTTGTCGTCCGATTACCACTAATTTTGTTTCATGTTCAAGTGCTAGTAATGTTTCAATGAGGCTTCCATGTCTTTGCAGACAACGAGCCTCTTTAATACCATCAGCTACTATTCGATGATGAGCCTCTTCTAAAAGATGCTTACCGTGTTGTAACGCTATTTTATTTCGCTTCTCATCAAGCGCTGCTAATTCTTCAAGTAATTGTTCACGGCTGCCCAAACCAATAGTACCAGTGAGGTTTGCATGAGAAACCTTTGAAGGATTATCTAATGTATGTAATAGAGTCAGCGGTATTTGAAGTTTAACCGCAGCCCAAGCAGCCCAATCACAAACAGCAGTGGATGGTATTGAACCATCAATACAGGCGATAATCTGATATGACATGAGTTGACTCCTTAACTCAGTGACCGTTCATAAATTTTTCAAGTTCATCGGGCTTATCATGAACGCTAAAACGATCAACAAGTGTTGCCGTTGCTTCATTCATACCGATAATTTCAACATCAGTACCTTCTCTTCGGAATTTTATAACGACCTTATCTAATGAGGAAACTGCGGTAATATCCCAAAAATGAGCATGGCTGACATCGATAATAATTTTATCAATGGCTTCTTTAAAATCAAATGATTGCATGAATTGCTCTGATGAAGCAAAGAAAATTTGACCCAGCACATTGTAGGTTCGACAAGTATTTCCAGCATCAATTGTAGAGCGAATTACAATAAATCGTCCTACTTTGTTAGCAAAAAACAGTGATGCCAGTAATACCCCAATAAATACTCCATAAGCCAAATTATGTGTGGCAACGACTACCGCCACTGTTGCTATCATTACAATATTAGATGATAGCGGATGTTTTCTAAGATTTTTTAATGAATCCCAAGAAAAAGTGCCGATGGACACCATAATCATTACTGCGACCAAAGCAGCCATTGGGATATGTGAAACCCATTCACTTAAAAAAACCACCATTAATAGAAGTACAACACCCGCAGTTAAAGTGGATAGGCGACCACGACCGCCAGATTTGATATTGATAATGGACTGGCCAATCATAGCGCAGCCCGCCATTCCACCAAGAAATCCTGTAACAATATTGGCGACCCCTTGTCCCTTACATTCTCGGTTTTTATTGCTCGGTGTGTCCGTCAGATCATCTATAATCGTTGCGGTCATCATTGACTCTAAAAGACCTACAACTGCAAGTGCCAAAGAGTAGGGAAATATAATAACCAATGTTTCAAAAGTGAGGGGGATTTGTGGCCAAAGGAATACTGGTAATGTATCGGGTAAGTTACCCATATCTCCAACCGTTCGAATCGGCAGGTCAAAAAATATAAAGAGTGCTGTTAAACCAACAATACAAACCAGAGGCGATGGTATGGTTTTATTAATATAAGGAAATAGGTAGATAATCACCAGTCCACCTGCCGTCATGGCATAGACATGCCAAGTCACGTTGGTTAATTCTGGCAGTTGCGCCAAAAAAATAAGGATGGCGAGTGCATTAACAAAACCCGTGACCACTGAGCGTGACACAAAGCGCATCAAACTACCCAGTTTCAAATAACCCGCAATCATCTGAAAAATACCAGTGAGCAGAGTTGCTGCGAGAAGGTATTGTAAACCATGTGCTTTAACCAAAGTAACCATCAACAGCGCCATAGCTCCGGTAGCAGCGGATATCATCCCTGGTCGACCACCGACAAAGGCACTAACAACTGCAATGGAAAATGAAGCATAAAGGCCTACTTTAGGATCTACGCCTGCGATAATTGAGAAGGCTATCGCTTCTGGAATTAGTGCTAATGCAACAACAATGCCTGCCAATAGGTCTGCGCGGACATTGCCAAGCCAGTCCTGACGTGTGGAATAAAATAACATCTTAAGTTTTATCCTGTTAATTGAAATCAATAAACTATGATTTAGGTTTTAAAGTTAGATTTTAAAAACTAATAGCAGAGGAAATCGACCTACTAAGGTAGGGTCTTATCTCTTTAAGTATTTTTATGGCGGCTAAGGTGGGGTAGATAAATAAGTGATCAAAATAATTTGTTGTAAATTAATAAACTGACGTCAAGTATACAAAAATTCATGCTGAATCACAATAACAAGTATTATGGCTTTTGTATTCGGATTTGTAAAAGTAAATTAGCTAAATGCCAACAGTATGCTTAAAACTCAAAAAACCACGCTGTAATCTTTGATCCCAGAGTTTAATATTTTTAGATAGACTCCTTTACTCCAATAGGTACACACCTGAATTTAAGGTATTTATATAAGGTTGGTTTTGAGATACCTAGTTGTTTTGCTATATTATCGGACGTTAATTCACCTTGTCGATAAAGTGCTTCTGCAGCACATGCCTTTTCAGTGGCTTGCTTAGTAAGGCCTTGGGGTCGTCCACCCGTTCTACCCCTTGCTCGTGCAGAAGTCAGACCAGCCATGGTACGCTCACGAATTAAATCTTTTTCGAACTCCGCCAAGGACGCAAATAGATTAAACATCAGCCTTCCTTGGGCTGTAGTAGTGTCAATGGGGTCTTGAATACTAATGATTCCAATTCCTTTTTTTATTAATTCATTGAATGTCGTGATTAAATGTTGGAGCGACCTACCCATACGATCGAGCTTCCATATAATTAATGTATCTCCTGATTTTAGTAATGTGAGTAATTCATTTAACTTAGGTCGATCAGTTTTAGCTCCCTTGGCTACTTCTCGAAATATTTTTTGGCAGCCTGCTTTGGTGAGCGCATCAATTTGTAAATCAAGATTTTGGTCTCGGGTTGAGACTCTCGCATATCCATATATTACACAATCGTTCATTATACCTTCTCTTTATAAGTTCTTTTAACTTTGATAGAATTAACCAATTTCGTTAACTATAAAGCCTTTGATTTCAGGTTGCTAGTGAAGCCTGCGCGGTAGTTAATAATAACCAGCGTTTTTTTTAACTCCTTCCTCTGGCAAAAAAACTCACTGCCTTCAATTTGGAATAACTCTGTGGCTATTAGTGATCATCTTTCCATCTTATCTCAAGAAGAGATAAGTTTACTGTACGATGTGCCTAAAATTGATGAAGAAGACCGTCAATTATTATTTGAAATAACGCCCGAGGATGAGGCTTATCTAAATCAACAGACTATTGTAAACAATAAAATCAATTACCTTCTGCAAGTAGGATATTTTAGGGCAACTAGAAATTTTTATAAATTTACCTTTCAGCAAGTAAAAGACGATACGCTGTATATTATCAATCAACATTTTCCAGAGACTAATTTCCCAAAAAAAGACATTGATATTAATAAACATTACTCTGCCCAAAAAATGATTTGTGGTATTTACAATTACAAACGTTCAGATGCTGAATTTATTGTTAATTTGAACCGTTATGCCAAAAGGCTAACTACCCGTGATTTGCAGCCAAAATTTGTTTTCGATGAACTCCTTGAGTTTTGTGAGCAAAATAAAATTATTCGTCCTAAATATTCAACCCTACAGAGCATTGTTTCAAAAGCTATTAGTCGTGAAGAAAACAGACTAACTTTAAAATTAGAGCGTCTATTAAATAAAATCGAAAAAGCTGACCTTGATAGCTTATTGGCAAAGGAAGATCTATTTCACAATTTAACCTTGTTGAAAAAAGATCCGAAAAATTTTAATACCAAAGAAATGCAGAAAGAACTCTCCAAACAAAGAAAAATTATCGCCTTATTCAATAAAGCAAAAATGGCAATCCCTCTTTTGAGCATTTCCCGGCAGAACATTCAATATTATACAGGGCTTGCTGAATTCTATGACATCAACATACTTCAAAAAATAAACAGGAAAAAGGCAAGGCTATATTTGATCTGCTTTGTTTGGCAGCGTTTTGTTAAATTAAACGATCACCTGACTTCATTTTTTATTCACAAAATGGGTACTTACGAAGATTCAGCCAAAACTCAGGCACAAGCTGGTGTATTGGAAGCCAAGCTTGGAATAGATCCTGCTCGAAAAACAGCAAGTAAGATTCTAAAAATTATTGCTAATCATGACATTGTTCCAGACAATATTAGGCCAAATTGCTATGAGATTATTGAGCAGAAGAATTTTAGTTTATTTGCAGAAAAATTAGCAAATCCATCGATAGATGAACGAGACTATACATGGGCTTATTATGACAATGAATTTGGAGCTATTAAAACGAATTTGCGTTCTATTTTTACAGCTTTGGACTTCAATTCTGAGCAACATGCAGATTTAGGTAACGCGATAGCGTTCATGAAGCAACTAATAAATAGCAAGGACAAAGTAGAGGATACAACGGCACTTGGAGTCCCCCTCGCATTTGTACCATCAGGGATGACAAAATTTTTAATTTATAAGAAACCAGTTCGATCTTCTGGCAAGGGATTAAAGAAAATTAAGTTTGTTGATATCAAGCGTTATGAGGTAATGCTGTACCAGCAAATTACTAAAGAGCTTAACTCTGGAAGTCTGTTTATTTCAGACACAGTGAATTATCGTCGATTGGAAGATGAGTTAATTTCTAAGGATTCCTGGCTAAAGGACAAAACAAAAATACTTGATAATTTATCGGATTGCCTAATTCTAAAACCTATAGCCGAGTTGCTTAAAGCTATGGAGAAAGAGATTGACGGACTATATAAGCGAGTCAATCACCGAATTGTTTCAAAGCAAAATAAAAACATTAAAGTCGATGAGGATAAGTTAACCTGGCGACTACCCTATAAAAAGAAAGAAGATCTCGCTAATAATCCTTTTTATAAAAAACTTGAAACAGTTAGTCTTGCCAGTGGCATTGAGTTTACAGCCCAAGCAACAGGTTTTTTTGATAGCTTTAGCCACATATTAAATAAAGGAACTAAGACATTGGTAAAACCTGAACATGCCAAGGCCTACCTTATAGCGCAAGGAGCCTCTATTGGGAAGAAGCGATTGGCTGAATCTTCTGATGTAAGTATTCACGATTTAAATAATGTTGAAGGTACTTTTATTCGATTAGATTCTCTGGTTGACGCTGGTGATCAAATTATTAATCATATTGCGAAACTACAAATTTTTGAATATTACAATTTATCTGACTACGGAATACATGCAAGCCTTGATGGACAAAAATTAGAAACAAAATATCAAACTATTATGGCAAGGTACTCCACAAAATATTTTGGTTATGGAAAGGGTGTGGTTTCTTATAGTTTAATTGCTAATCATTTACCAGTTAATACTAAGGTAATTGGTGCAAATGAGCATGAAAGTCATCATGTTCTGGATATTGTTTATAACAATACCAGTGATCTAAAGATTACAGCCGTATCTGGAGATATGCATAGCATCAATCGAGTTAATTTCGCACTGATGTATTTGTTTGGTTATGATTTTATGCCACGATTTACCAAAATAAATAGAAAAGCCGACAAAAATCTTGTCGCATTTAAAAAGCCAAATGAATACAGTAAATTTTTAATAAAACCCTCCAAAAAAATAAGCAAACAATTAATTATTGATGAATGGGACAATATTTTAAGAATTATCGCATCCATTGCGATGAAAGAAACCTCACAAAGCACGGTAATAAGAAAACTATCCTCTTATACCCAAACAAACTCTACCTTAAAGGCACTAATCGAGTTTGATAAGATTATTATGAGCATTTATATGCTTAAATATATTGATGATGTTGAAATGAGACGTTGTGTTCACCGTGCATTAAATAGGGGTGAAGCATTTCATCAGCTACGTGCAGCCATACTCAAAATCAGTGGCAAGCAATTGTTAGGAAAAACTGACAAAATGCTAGAAATAAATAATCAGTGCAATAAAATCTTGGCTTGTTGCATGATCTATTACAACACATCCTTATTATCATCTCTTTTAGATCAGGCCAAACAACGTGGTGACGAGGTGTTATGCAATGAAATTAAACGATTATCACCTGTTGCTTGGCAACATTTTAATATGCTTGGGACATTTACATTTTGCAAATCAGAAAATATTATTAATATTCATGAGGTTGCGAAATTACTGTTAGACGAAGAAATTATCAATGGTAGCTCCATAAGCCTTGCTACATAAGGGTTATAGCGAGTAATGCTGATAAATCAGCGCTATATGGAATTAACCCCCACTATTATAACGTCCTCTTGCAGAGGTATGACAGTGCATAAAAAAAATCAGTCGTTCAAGACGCTGATTAATCCTTTTTAAATCCATTTTAGTGTAGATACCTTTTCTTTTTTCAACATTTTCTAATGCCGTAGTTAAGGGGGGCTTTTGTTCATAATTCTCTTTGAGTGTTTTTAACAACTCATTATAGCGTTGCTGTTCGCAAGGAGCTGTCAATAATTCGGATTTATCAGCAAATAATTTTTTTACACTATGATACCGACGCCCTGAAGGCTGAACTGCGGCTAAAACACCTATCTCCGATGATTCACATATTAGTTTATTAAATAAACGCACACTTCCTTTAGAGTGAGCAATACACATAAGCATGTTATATCGCTTGCTATATGGAAGACGCTCATAATTTGCAATCAGATCAGGAATTTTTTTATATAACTCAACACAGGAGCTTATAGGATGTTTTTCAACATCTTGATTCAATAAACCACATTCTTTCATTGTACATAGTAAAGAAGCCAACTGCTTGTTATTGATTATGTATTGCCCAATGGCTCGTTTACACAATAGCAAGAGTTCTGATAGAGTTTTTTTGTGGCGTGACATATCAAAAACTGCAAAGTGACATCTTCTTTGTCTAAGATCAGAGAGCAGATAAGTGCTTTGCTTTTGATTATTCCATGGATTGATTAGAGTAACTTCAAAATCGCCTTGTTGCAAAGGGATAATTTTTTCGACTCGCAATGCATGACGTCCATGCCTCTTACCAAACTCATCAATGCGCCCAAAATCCATTCCTATAAATATAGGAACATTGGGGTTTATTGTTTTTAACTTTACAAGCTTATCTGGATCACGAAAACCCGTTACATAAATCCCTAAAAGCTTACCTAAAAATTCGGTGTCTCTGTGTGTAACAGCGGGATTATTATGAAATTTATTGTGAATGTTATGCGCACGAATGCTTTCTCCTTCCCAGTCTATCTGGTAAAAATAAGCGCTGATGCGTTCTAAAATTTTGACTGCGAGAGAATTGGAAGAGACACCGATTTTACTCTCATCGATTTCTTTTAATTTTTTATTATCAATAAAAATAACATCTTCGTCAGTGACTGGATCGTAAATGCAAGTATATTTCCCACTCATTTTTTCCGAATGCAACTTCATACTGTCATCAGTACGTTTAATGTGGAGAGTAATACCAGCCTCTGTTTGTTTGAATTTCGTACGAACAGCATCTACCCCGTCTGTTTCATTATTAAAAATGCAATCTAAGCTACTTAAGAGAAAGCAATCTCCAGTCTTGCCCTGCTTGATGGTAATGTGTTGACCTTTTTTCGGAAATAATGGTGTCATTGATTACAAATAATCAGTTAGTGAGTACAAATTATTAGACATAATATATTAAAGGATAAATATTAGTACATAATTTATATGATGACACACGATATCTGTGTAATTTAATAGCAAATTAACGCTTTATCAATCTGATTGTTTGCAACGGCCATGTATCAAATACAGCTGTGGTGAATGCTTGTCAATCTATGTCCGTGCAATTATATTCAGTAAAACAGCGAGTCGACATCCTGCATATGTAGCTTGTTTTTGCACTAATAGCTGGGCATTTTCTTGATATTTAGCACTGGGTGTTTCATTAGGGTTCATTTGATAAACATTTTTTAAAGCCAATTTATAGGACATATTTGCCCATTTAGCAGGCCTTGTTTGTTCTTCAATATGCGAACAAGGTAACTTTTGCTCCAATTGCTGGGCAGTATTCTTCACTCGTGCTACATCATATCGCCCAAGAAAGAAACCAGCCCCATTATCCCAATATTGGTGCAAATTTTTACCTACTGGATTTGTTCCTAAAAAGAATAAATTACCACCTAAATCTCCCTTAGGATGTTGAGCACTCACTCTAGTGATTGCATGTAATGGTTGATGGATATCACCTGTTATATGAATCAACATACGTAACGCAAGTTTTTTGTCCGATGCAGATGTCTTTTTAGAAGAAAGTACAGAAGTCGCCTGCTTAATTGTCCGTATCGCATTGGTACTTTCAACAGGAGGCACAGCGGTTCCGTCGCTGGAAAAAGGTTTATCAATATAATGCATTACATCATACCAATACACTTCCCTCCACCTGATTTCATCCATCCAAGTGGATGCACTAACAAAGCTTGAATTAGGCGTATTATGTGTGCGTGAACGTAGATATTTAAAGCACATTTCCTTGGCTTTTGGTGATAAGTTATCATAGGCAATTTGTGCCACTACCCTGTGGCCTGCAGCATTCCATGCATAGCTGTTTAAGGCGCCTAAGCAAAAAATAAGTCCATATATAATTCGTGACATAATTAACCTAAATAGGGAGACCACGCAGGCTCTTGTACATCTCCATCACGTGCAGGCAGTCTCATTCTTATTCTACCGTCAAGGGAAACGATACCTAATACACCTTTATCTTGATTGTGAGTCGCATAAAGAATTAAACGACCATTTGGTGCAACAGATGGAGACTCATCACGACCTGAGGAGGTTAGGCTGACAACAGGACCACCGCTTGCACTTTGTAATCCTATGTTAAATTGCCTGTCATCTCGATGCAACATAATAATATTTTTCATGTCTGGAGTATAAGATGCACGCGCATTGTAGTTGCCTTCAAAAGTTAGACGCGATACTTGGCCATTGGCTAAAGACAAACGATATATTTGTGGCGATCCACCTCTACCCGAAGTAAATAATATACTTTTACCATCTGGAGCATAACGTGGCTCCGTATCAATAGCATCACCAAAGGTTAATTGCTTCATAGTACCTGTATTGATGTCTATATTATAGATTTTAGGTGTTCCACTTTTAGATAATACTACAGCAAGTTCCCTTCCATCAGGCGACCATGCCGGAGCACCGTTGATTCCTGGGAAACTAGTAATTAAACGTCTTTGGCCCGTTTCAACTGAAACAGTAAATATTTGTGCTCTTTTTTTCTCAAATGAAACATAAGAAATGCTTTTACCATTTGGTGCCCAAGCTGGAGACATAATAGGCTCAGAAGAGACTAATAAACTTTGAGGATTATGTCCATCAGCATCAGCAACTTCCAGTGAGTAATGAGTACTGCTTGTAGTTCTTTGCACAGAAATATAAGCGATGCGCGTAGAGAATATCCCCTTCTCTCCAGTTAATTTTTGATATACCTCATCACTAATATGATGCGCCAAGGGCCTTATTTGATTCGCGCTAATTTGAAACGTTTTGGTTAATAAAGTTGCCCCATTAGCAACCGCATCAGATAGGGTAAAACTTACTTCGTAATGATTTCCTACCTGACTTACGCGACCAGTGACAACACTGTCTGCACCCAATTGTTTCAGCGTACTTACCGCCGATTGCGAATTAGCGCCTTGAGGACCTGAAACGATGCGAAACTGTCCTGATAAATTTAAATCGTTCTCAATAACTTGTCCGATTTCTTGTGCAGCACTATCTGAACCAAAAGAATTAATTGCAATCGGTAATGCTGAATTAATCCCTTGAGTTAATTCCAAATCTAGAGCAAAAACTTGCTGCGTCAAAAGTAATAAACATAGTGTAATAATTCGGTTAATCACGAGTTTTACCCCCTCACTTGTTCTGGTCGAACGGTTAAACTTATATCGCGAAACAGATTAAATGTTTCTGCATTCGCAGGTACAGGTAGCGGAGACGCCTTACGAATTGCTGTTTGTGCTGATCGGTCAAGTAATGGATCGCCACTACTACGGGTTAAAGTAACCTCCATTACCGTCCCATCAGGCGCAAGACGTATTCTGAATTGGCTCGATAAGCTGCTGTCAACGTTTTCAGGCAATATCCAATTTCTACCTATGGCATTTACAATAAGTGCTTTATATTTGTCGACTTCACCAGCTATACGTGCTTGTCTTTCAGCATTTTGCGCTGCTTGTGCTTGTTTGGCAGCTGCATCAGCCGCTGCTTGTTTTTTCTTTTCCATTTCTGCTTTTTTTGCCAGTTCGGCATTTTCCTTTTCAGCTTTTTCCTTCTCAGCTTGAGCTTTTTCTGCCATTTTTTTCTTATTCAAATCGGCAAGTTTTTGAGCTTCTAATTTCTGTTCTTTTACCAATTCTTCTTTTTGCTTTTTTAATTCCTCAACACGCTTCGCTTCTAATGCTTTTTGCTCAGCAAGTTTCTTGAGTCGCTTCTTTTCTTCCTCTGCTTGCTTTTTACGTGCAATCGCTATTTTATTGGCTTCTTCTTTAAGTCGTGCAATTTGTTGTTGTTCCTTTATTCTTTGTTGTTTAGCTGCTTCAGCTTGTCGCTTAAGTTCATTTTGTCGATTGATTTCGGCTCGTTTTTGTTGCTCACGTTCTTGCTTTAAGCGATTAACTGTTTCCATTACCTGCTTATTATCAACACTAACTGCCTTCACTACTTCAGGTTGTGGCGTTACAGCAATGGGCTGATCGACTCCTGGAGTATTCTTAGTTTCTGCTGTTAAAACAGGTCGTTGGCTTGAGTTGTCAGTTAATAACATCACGATTAAAAAAAGGTGTAAACCGAGCGCGGCAAAAAAGGCCTTACGATAACTAGGATTGCTTATCATGCTTGCCCCTCTGTTTTTTCTGCCCCTGAATCATCAGTCAACAATCCGACTTGCTCTGCGCCCGCTTGTTTAAGTAAGGCCATAGCCTGAACGACTTTTCCGTATGCTACCCCCTGATCTCCTTTTACTAGTACATTAAGCTTTTGATTTGATTGCTTTGCTAATTCCAATTCTGCAGCAACACGAACCACTAAAGCTTGAGACTCTATAGGTTCAGCAGGTGTACTACTGATGTTAAGGAAATAAGTGCCTTGCTGATTTACTGAAACAATAATAGGCTCTCTATCTGTAGGTGCCAAAGTCTGGCTTGCAGCTTTGGGCAGATCCACCGTAACTCCCTGACTCAGCATAGGTGCCGTGATCATAAAAATAACAAGTAAAACCAACATCACATCGATATATGGCACAACATTAATTTCTGATATGGGACGTTCGCGCTTGGTTTTTGCTCTGATCATTTCAAATTCTACCCTCTTACAGTATCACTGTTTTGTTGTTCTATAAGCGATATTAATTCTTCCTGAAATAAATCAAACCGATTTAATAAATCATTAGCACGTGTTGTATAGCGGTTGTATGCAATAACCGCTGGTATTGCTGTAAATAAGCCTAAAGCTGTAGCTACTAGTGCTTCTGAAATACCCGGAGCCACCATCGCAATAGTCGCTTGTTGTGCATGGCCTAATGCCTGAAAAGAGGTCATTATACCCCAAACCGTGCCAAATAATCCTACATAAGGTGCGATAGAACCTACTGAAGCGAAAAAGGGTAAATGCTTTTCTAGTTTTTCTGCTTCTTTTGCATGAGTAATTTGCATCACTCGCTGTATCGGCTCAATAATGACATTACCTTGTTTTCTGGTCCGTACAAATTCTTTAAAACCTGAATGGAAAATGGCTGCCATGCCATGACGCTCATTTAAATTACTATCAATATCAGCATAAAGTCTGCTTAAATCGCCACTATCCCAAAATCTTCGACTAAACGCTTCGGTAAGCTGTTTTTTTCGGTTAAAAAACCAGGCTCGTTGAAATATTAATGTCCAAGAAGTAATGGATGCAGCAGCTAGTAAAATCATGACTGATTTAACAACCAAACCTGCTTGCATAAAGTACATTAATACATTTGCTTGATTACTCATCTATATTATCTCCAGTACCAAGATCTTATCTATTTTTTCGTAGCCAATATTTGTAGCCTAGGTAAAGGCGTAAGCCGCAACCCAGAATTCTGGACTTGAATAAGGCTCATTTCCCGAGTTCCGCATCGCAGCACCGAAGCGACTCACCTATGCCACGATAATTTTTTTATTTAGTGTGGAAATCGTTTTGGTTTTAAATCACTATCCACACATACCACTTGAATTTTAGCCTCACAAATTATTTTGCCGTGTTGATTGCGCATGCTTTGTTCAAATAAAAAACTACAAGCCCCTAATTGCTGTAGTTGGGTGCTCACTGTCAATAAATCATCCAATCGAGCAGGTGCTTTATAACGAATATGTACATCGTATATTGCAAAAAGGGTATCTTCTTTCGTCAAATCAGAGAGAATTAAATTATTTTCTCTTAATATTTCAGTCCTTGCTCGTTCGAAATAACAAAGATAATTCGCATGATACACAATTCCCATATAATCTACGTCTTCAGCATACACTCGAAAAGAATGTTGATATGTGGTTTTGGCATCCATTAAATTAGTCCTGCTCTACTGTGTTTAAACCAAAATGCTGATAGGCCCTTTGAGTGGCTATTCTACCTCTTGGCGTGCGCATAAGGAATCCTTGTTGTATTAAAAATGGCTCTAAAACATCTTCAATTGTACCTTTTTCTTCTCCAATTGCTGCCGCGATGCTATCAATACCTACAGGACCACCATTAAATTGTTCAATCACGGCTAACAATAACTTTCTATCCATGAGATCAAAACCATGCTTATCCACCTCCAACATTTCCAAGGCCTTTTGTGCAATATCAACACTAATGATACCGTTTCCCTTAACCTCTGCATAATCTCTAACACGTCGTAGTAAACGATTCGCAATACGTGGGGTGCCTCTGGAGCGTAAGGCGATTTCTCTTGCTCCCTCAGGTTTTGTTGTTACATTAAGTAATTGTGCTGAACGCGTAACAATTTGTGTTAATGAGTCTACAGAATAATATTCAAGACGTTGTACGATACCAAACCGATCTCTAAGAGGAGAGGTGAGTAACCCTGCTCGTGTTGTTGCTCCGATTAGGGTAAAAGGAGGTAATTCGAGTTTAATAGATCGTGCTGCCGGGCCCTCACCGATCATGATATCCAGTTTATAGTCTTCCATTGCTGGATAGAGTATTTCCTCGATTACAGGACTGAGTCTATGAATTTCGTCAATAAATAAAACATCATTTGTCTGTAAATTGGTGAGTATTGCAGCAATATCACCTGCACGCTCAATTACCGGTCCGGAGGTTTGACGCAAATTAACACCCATTTCATGAGCAATAATATTTGCTAAAGTCGTTTTACCAAGGCCAGGAGGACCAAATATTAAGACATGATCCAACGCGTCTTTTCGCTTTTTCGCCGCATCAATAAAAATCTGCATCTGCGAACTTACAGCATCCTGCCCTATATATTCACTAAGACTCAAAGGTCTTATAGCACGATCAATAGCCTCTTCTGAGGCAATACTTTGAGTACTGATTAAGCGGTCACTTTCCAGCATAAAGTTCTTATTAGGAGTTCGGGCGAATGAGGTATTTTATCATATGTTTTTTGAATCGCAGCTTATTTGTTGAATTAATGAAGCGAAAAACAAAAAAATTAATCGTTTTCTTAGGCTCACTCTAATAACCTGAAAACCTGGTTGCCCCGGATAAGGTCTTTGCCTGCTTTCGAGACTACTTTAACCAGGTATTTTCGAATTAGTTTGTCATGCCTACTATTTGAGGATAAAGCCCGCCTTGTTGCTGGGTGTCCTCCTCAAATACTTTAGATGGTTTCTCAGAAGAAGCGGCAACCGGTTTAAAAAACATGATTAAACTTTTTTCTCGGTTAAATTCTTCCTCGACGGGAGCACTCGATTTAAACTCATCAACACACTCAAAAAAGTTACTCACTGAGAATATAGCGGCTAAACCAGCGATTGATAATATACCAAGCGCAAAAAATGGATTAACAGCTGCTAGTGGTGCGGCCATTAGAACACAATAGGAGAAAAAAGCACATGCAAGCCCGGCCCAGAATAATAGCTCTAATGAAGTGAAAATATTCTCAAGAACGATTCCTGTTTTTTTTAGAGATTTGATGTCCGCCATTTCTTTTAATACGTCACCAGGTATTACCGTTCCACTCTTTATCTCTTCGAGCCCATGAACCAAAAGTTCGTAAGTTTGTATGCATGCTTCTTCATTTTCTTTATAGTTTGCTTCAATATATAAGTTGTAGTAATACGCTTTAACTGCTTCTAACTCTCTTTTAATTTGTGCATTTAATTCCACTCCATGAAATAATGCATCAATTTTTTCATTGCATTTTTGTAAACGCTTTGTTCGATTAGACATAATTCATCCCTTAATTGCGCATAAAAAAAATAACATTTAGATTGATCAGTAACTAAACACGTGTTTTATATCATAATTGCTTAAACTATAAAAGATAAGGTATTTTTATCTTCTAAAGTTCTCAATACTAGAGAAATGATGCGCTCATAGTGCTATCTGAAATTTCTATTTTTGAAGCAGGTATGGTTATATCAGGCTGAAAAAAAGCTATTAAATATCGCTTTCTCATCCTCGCTATGCAAGAGTGAGTTGATGCCATAAAGTCGTAAAAACTTGTTACGATATTATTAACTAACCGTTCTTTCAAAGCATTAGGCATGAATGAGCTCTTTTACTTTATTTAAATAGATAAGTGACTATAAAATAATCAAAAAATATTTTATACCATAATTGTTAGAAGAAAAAAATGATCACAATTGATCTATGGATGCCATGACTAATTTTCGAGCCCTAAAAATACGAGATCGTACCGTTCCAATAGGGCAATCCATTTTTTTTGCAATATCTTCATATGATTGCCCATCCAGAATATGCATTCCATAACATAAACGTAACTCATCAGACAAAGTAGAAAGGATTGATTCCAATTGTTCACCAAACTCGATATTAATTAATAAATATTCAGGCGATAATTCAACCGAGGGATAATAGTTATCGGCATACTCAGCCTCCATATCCATACGTAAATTGGCTGTACGATAATGATTTTTGATTGTATTTTGGGTAATACGATACAACCAGGTAGAAAATTGACTTTTCTCTTTAAAATAATGTAGATAGCGATAGACTTTAATTAATACTTCTTGTGCCAAATCACTAACATTTGCACGATCTTGAATATGTAAGTGAATAATTTGCTGTATCTTATTATTATACCGTGACAGTAACAGATTATAAGCCTCCATGCTCCCCTGTCTCGCCAAATTAATTAAGTCTTCATCGCTATAAGAAGCTTCTTTATTCATCACTTCCTCATAATTCCATTATATGAATGACTGTATTTTATTTATATCATATGTATAATTATATACCATTAATTTGTTTTAAGATGTAGGAAGCGCAATTGATTGTTTGTAATCTGGTCAAGGAATAAAACAATTCGCTTTTTTTGTCGGTAGCTTTGAAATTCAATGAGTAGAAAAAAAGAGTTGTGAATAAGAATAGTAGCTTGGGTATACGTTTTTTTATTCCCGCGATAGAGCTCTAAAATCCATCCATTACCTGTAGATTCTATTTTTTTAATTGATGAGCACGGACTTTGCTTAGACCAATCCATTTTGAGTAACATGATAATACAGCCAAGCAAGAATACTTTAATCAAGAGATATACTGATGAATAGAGGATTAAAGCAACTGTAATGGAATAAACTACTAAAATTAAACGCAAATAAGTCTTTGACTTTTCGGGTTCAATTGTTATTTCGGATAATAGTGACAATTTTTTTAAGCTCTTTATCTTGAGGGTCCTCGTGTCCCATCAACCAGGCAAATAGCTCTGGATCAGTACAACTTAATAACGAATTCAACGCATCGAGCTCTTGTGGAGTCAATTGCTCAAGTTTGTGTTCGAGAAACTGGTGTAAAATAAGATCCAACTCCAGCATACCTCGGCGGCAGTGCCATTCAATTCTTGCTTTTTCTTTGGGATCCAACATGGCATATCTCTTTTACGAATGAAGCTACGAGTAAATGATACACTACTGACTTTATAAACGGAAATCATTAACCTTGATATTTACAACGCTACTATGGCGAGTTCAAAAAATCAGATACACTCTGCAAAATTTCAATTGGACAGTTATTCGCTTCTGGGCGTAACTTTTATTTTCAGGCTGACAATAATGAGTAAAATTTTTACATACCCAATTAATAATAGAACATTAACAACCTTTCAAAACTTGGAAAACGAGTTAATATTACTGCCCCAAAAAAATTATTTATTTAATTTGTCTTATCTGGATGTTATTGATGTCGTGGGGGATAAAGCCATTGAGTTTCTTCAAGGCCAATTAACTTGCGACTTAAATACCATATCCGACATCCAAATGATTCAAGGTGCCCAATGTAATCTTAAAGGACGAATTCTTGCATTAATGGATGTTATTAATTGGCAAGGCGTTAAGTTAATTCTCCCTAAAGATTTACAAGAGGCGACTATTAATTCATTAAATAAATACGCTTTACTTTCTCGCGTTTCGCTTAAAACGAACTCCCACTTCCATCTCTTTGGATTTTATTTACAAAATCAAAAAGACATTATTCCTGACACCGAGTTTTTCCCAAATACACTTTATTCTCAAACCTATAATGCGCGTTCTTGTTGCTATCATTTAGGGAATGGATTCTATGTTTTTCTAGTTTTAGCCGAAGATGCACAAGAGATACAACAACGCTTTATGGACAAAGAACAGTTTCTTGGTTCTTTGACCTGGCACACCTTAAGACTATCTCACAAACAGATAGAAATTTATCCTGAATCTCGAGGTCTATTTTTACCACATAGACTTGATCTACAACAAACACCATACGTAAGTTTCAATAAAGGTTGCTATAAGGGACAAGAAATTATTGCACGAATGCATTATAAAGCGACTTTAAAACACCAAATGAACATTTATAAAATTAAAACAGAACAAAAAATTTATTCCGGACAAAAAATACTAAATCAATCTGAAGGAGCAGAACTCGGTGAGCTGATTGATTTTTCTATTCTTGGACCTGAACAGTATTTAATTGCGGTAAGTATACTAAAAGAAACCAATCGCACCGTTTTTCTTGAAGGGCATAATCAATCAGTAGAATTGACAGACATAAATGCTAAATAAGATGTAGGTTGAGTCTTGGCCCAACCTACATAAACTCAGGAGTGATAACAGATAGTGTTCCTGGCTGGCAGCCAGGCTCCAGATATATTAGGCTTCTTGCTCCGCTAATGCATAGGATTGCAAAGTAGTTTGCGTGAGATCCAGTAACTCTCTGATTGCGACAAAGAACATGGTGTAGTTCAGCACCGTACTCGCTTTCAGATCGGCCAAAATATAGCGCCAGCGCTGAATTAACGCACGATGAGCCTCTCCCCAAGAAACAAGACGTGCTTGGAAATCGGGGTTATCTCCATCATAGTTAATCAGTCCAGCAGTGAGTTGACGTTGTTGCCAATCCAAATCATCTCGTAAAGCTTCTCTAGATAAAGACTCCCAATGATTCTCGCTTGGATGTATAATAATTTGTTTTCTTATCCAGGCCAGATCTAAGAACTCGCCAATTCCGAAATAAATTTCAGCAACCTGAGCTACTTTCATATTTTTCTTGTGAGCGATTTCTATAATATCCGTTGCAGCAAACAAACCACGAGTTACGGTTAACTCATGAGCTAAAGCTGGAGGAATATCCTCGTCAATAAGCTCTTGATAATGCTCTGCATATTTTGCTCGTCGTTCTTCATTTAAAATAGCTGGGACGGACATCTTCAGCTCAGTAACGCCTTGTGCATAAAGTTTTACAACTTCAGAAATATCCACAGATCGGCGTTGACTACGCAAGAACCAGCGTGTAATGCGTCGTGCTAATCTGGAATAAAGCATCATCATTTCTATTTGTTTTTTGGCGCTAACCTTAGTACCCAGTTCTTCGATTTGCCTCCAAACAGATTCCAAATTAAGCACTGAACGAGTGATTATGTATGCTCTTACAATGGCTGAAACTGGAGCTCCAGTTTCATCTTGCAATCTGAAGACATAAGTAAACCCCATTTCGTTTACTATGATATTGCTTAAGCGGGTTGCGATAATTTCTCTTCTTAGTGGATGAGATTGCATTTGCTTGCTAAATCGCTCTTGTAAAGGCTTAGGAAACGAACTAATTAAAAATTGCGTCATGTAGCTTTCTTCAGGAACACCTGAAGCCAGAATTTGCTCCTTCAGAATTGTTTTGCTGTAACACATCAATACAGCAATACTCGGACGCATCAAACCTTTACCCATCAACTTACGTTCTAAAATGACTTTATCATCTGGCAAATACTCCAGATTACGATCAATTTTTCCTGATCGCTCTAATTCACTGATATAACGACTTTGCAAATCCAAAGCTTGCAGCGGCTGTGATGCAGACAAGCTAATTGCTCGTGTTTGTAAGAAATTGTCACGAAGTACCAATTTACTTACTTCATCAGTCATTTCAATTAACAATTCATTGCGTTGTTTTGGAGTCAAATCACCAACTGCAACAATACCATTAAGTAGAATCTTAATATTTACTTCTTTATCAGAGCAATTAACACCGCCAGAGTTATCAATGAAATCGGTAAATACCAGCCCACCATTTAGTGAGTATTCAACACGCGCCAACTGTGTTAGTCCTAAGTTACCGCCCTCACCCACAACCTTGCAACGTAATTGTTTTGCGTTAACTCTCGTTGCATCGTTGGTTCGATCACCAACATTCGCATTTGATTCCGTGCTGGCCTTAACATAAGTACCTATTCCTGCACTCCAAAGTAAGTCAACCTTAGCTTTCAAAATTGCTTTAATTAACTCATTTGGCTCAATTTCAGTCTGTTTAATTCCGAAAGCTGCTTGCATTTCTTTACTGACTGGAATTGATTTGGCATTACGGTTAAAGACCCCGCCGCCCTTGGAAATAAGTTTTTTATCATAATCGGTCCAATTGGAACGAGGTAAATGAAATAAACGCTCACGTTCTGTATAGCTGGCTTCTGCATCTGGAGTTGGGTCAATAAAAATATGGACATGGTTAAAGGCACCAATTAACTTGATGTGTTTTGACAACAACATGCCATTACCGAAAACATCACCGGCCATATCTCCAATACCAACCACAGTGAAATCATTATTGGCTATATCCATATCCATTTCATAGAAATGACGCTTCACTGATTCCCATGCACCTTTAGCAGTAATTCCCATTTTCTTATGGTCATAACCGATTGAACCACCTGATGCAAACGCATCACCTAACCAAAAACCATATTCTAATGAAATGGCATTGGCAAGATCAGAAAACGTTGCGGTACCTTTATCGGCAGCAACCACAAGATAAGGATCATCTTCATCAAAACAGATAACATTCTCAGGTTTGACAACCTTACCTTCAACATAGTTATCAGTAATATCCAGAAGCCCACGAATAAATAATTGATAACAGCCTATTCCTTCAGCCATTATTTCTTCACGTGTGCCATTTACTGGCAGCAACTTAGGAACAAATCCACCTTTAGCACCACTAGGTACAATTACTGAATTTTTTACTTGTTGTGCTTTCATCAAACCAAGTATTTCTGTACGAAAATCTTCTCTGCGGTCAGACCAACGCAAACCACCGCGAGCTACCTTGCCACAACGTAAATGAACTCCTTCGAAGCGTGGAGAGTAAACAAAGATTTCAAACATCGGATGTGGCTTTGGCACACCAGGAATAATCTTACTGTTTAGCTTAAGAGAAATATAGGGCTTATGATGTCCATCAGCGTTTAATTGGTAAAAATTGGTACGCAATGTGGCGCTGATAGCATGAATGTACTGTCTAATTATCTTATCTTCGTCAAGATTTGATACGGTATCAAGATCGGCCAATATTTCGATGGATAAATCGGTAAAACGATCTTCTCGATTGGGATCATCAACAGGATTGCAACGAATTTCAAATAATCGCACTAACTTTTTAGCAATGGCAACATTATTATTGAGCGCCATTTCCATATAATCTTGGCTAAAGGTAATTCCAATTTGTTTAAAATACTTAGCATAAGTACGTAAAACAGCTACCTCACGCCAATTAAGACCCGCTGCCAAAACAAGTTGATTAAATCCATCATTTTCAGCTTGTCCAAACCAAACTTTGGCAAATGCATTCTGGAATAATTCTTTAATTTCATCCAAATCAAATTCAATTGGCTTATTATATTGCATGGCAAATTCATTAATCCAAGCAACTTTACCATCCTCAAATTTTAATGGGTATGGACGTTCACTAATCGCACGTAAACCTAATTTTTCCAATATTGGCAAAACATCAGATAGAGGTATGGTTGTATCATGTTGATACACTTTTAATCTAAAACTATTTTCTGATTCATCTAAAGGCTTATAAAAATTAATGCCTAATGTATGTTCTGGGGTAAGTAATTCTATATGTTTAATGTCATAGACCGCTGTTCTTGCAGAAAAAACATCACTATAAGCAATAGGAAATGCATTTTTATAACGAGCGTAGAGGCTATTTGCTTGTTCCTCTCCATACGCCTCATTTAGATGGGTTTGTAAATCATCTGTCCAAGAGCGCCCTGCATCAATCAATTTTTTTTCAATTTCTTTTAAATCATACTCAAATGGCAAATTCGGATTAATTTTAATAATAAAATGAACACGTGCTAGTACCGATTCGGTAAATTGAGTTGAATAAGTGGTCTCAATTGAATTAAAACTCTCATCGAGAATTTTCTTCATCGCCATTCTTAATTCAGTATTAATTCGGTCTTTAGGAACATATACCAAGCATGAGACAAAGCGTCGATAAACATCAACGCGTGCGAATAAACGAATACGCTTTCTGTCTTGCATGTAAAAAATACCCATTGCAATTTCCAGAACTTCGTCTTCTGTTCCTTGAATCAAATCATCTCGTGGTAATGTTTCAAGAATATTTAACAACACTTTACCCGCATGACTGCGTGGATTTAATTTAGAATTTTCCATAATGAGCGCTACCTTACGTCTCAAGAATGGAATTTGTTTGGGGTTAGTATGATAAGCCGCAGAAGTATAAAGACCAATGATTCTTCGTTCACCAATCACTTTCCCTTGAGCATTAAATCGCTTAATTCCGATATAATCTGTGTAAGCATCACGATGAACGCTTGCTAATGTATTAGTTTTTGAAGTAACTAAGATGCGGGGAGACATGGTAAATTCACGTGCTTCAGGTGACATTGCAGAAATGCTACGCGTCATTGATTTAGTCACACTCTCACGCAGAAGCCCTAAACCAGTATTAGGAACAGCTTGTAGCACTGTTTCTTTACCCTTTTCTACTAATTCATAATCCCTCATTCCTAAAAAAGTGAAATGATGGTCTTCAATCCAATGTAAAAATGCCTTGGTCTCTTCTACCTCATCCAAATCAAGCACAGAAGATACTTTATCAATTTCTGTAATTGCTTCTCGAACTTCAGCACGCATTTTCTCCCAATCTTCAAAAACAACGCGATTATCTTCAAGAGCACGTTCACATCCTTTGTGTAATTCTTCAAGCACCTTAGGATCTGTTTGTCGATCAATTTCAAGGAATATAGGCGCTTCATGAATCACACCTTTTTCATCTAACATTTGAGTCCGAGGCAAAATTTCACAAATTCGATTTTCTTTATCTCTTTTAACGCGAATTCCACCCATATGGATAGTAAGATGAGAGGATAATCCCATTCTATGGATTACCAAACGAATTGAATCGACCAAAAATGGCATATCATCACAAATCACTTCGATTACTGTATGTGTTGTTTGCCATCCATGACGTTCATAATCTGGATTATAGATTCTAATTTTTGTTTCATGAGGTGCGCGCTCATGAATCAATGACCAAAAATTTACTACAGCACCGTATAGATCATCTGTAGTCCATGCACTCAGATCTTCCATAGCTACAGTGCCATACAACTGTTTGGCAAATTCGGCGCAAAACTCGGTTTGCTCACCTACCATAGAACTTCTAATTCTATCCACAATGGCTTCAATTAATACGTCTTTACCCTCTTCAAATTTATAAGACATTGTTGCTTTACCTCGTCGATTTTGCCTCAGCCCTACAGCGAGAATTATTGTTTAAAAAATAAATAACCAAGCCACTCTCACCAAAACAGTAAATATACTATTAGGTGGGAGTGGCTCAAAAAATTATGCTGTATTAAGTACATGATGCCTCCTACTTCAAAAGTAGGAAACAACAAACCTTAATATCATGAATCACTAATCGCTATGGTTTTAGTATTTACAAATTCCAATATACCTTCCCTTGATAATTCACGACCATAGCCTGATTCTTTTATTCCGCCAAATGGTAATCTGGGATCAGAAGCCACAAAAGCATTAACGAAACACGCCCCTGCCTCTATTTCATGAGTAGCTATATGCTCCCCCCTGTCCAAATCACGAGTAAACACAGCGGCTCCTAAGCCATATTGGCTTTGATTTGCATAAGCAATACCTTCTTTCTCATCATTGGCTGTGATAATCGCAATAACAGGGCCAAATAACTCTTCATCAAAAGCAGGCATACCTGGTGTCACTTGAGTTAGCAGTGTTGGCGGATAATAAAAACCTTTTCCTTCCGGAATTATACCACCTAGCAATAATTTAGCACCTTGTTTCAGTGATTTTTCTACTTGAATTTGTAAGTTTTCACGCAAATCTAAACGGGCTAATGGACCAAGCTTAGTTTCCGAATCAAGTGGATCACCCATTTTAAACGCGGATACATGTTCCGTTATTTTTTGTACCAATTCTTTTTCAGCTGATTTTAAAACGATGATGCGCTTAGCTGCAATACAGACTTGTCCAGAATTATTAAGTCTTGAATTGACAATACACTCTGCTGCCAAATCAAGATCGGCGTCCTCAAGAACAAGATATGGATCGCTTCCGCCAAGCTCTAGCACCGATTTTTTTAAAAATTTTCCTGCATGACTCGCAACAGCACTGCCTGCACGTCCACTACCCGTCAAGGTAACTGCAATAACATGAGGATGTTCTATAATTTTAGCCGCCCCATCATTATCAACAACTAAATGTTGAAAGAGGTGCTTCGGAAAACCTGCTTCTAAAAATAATTCCTCTATTTTGTTTCCTGTTCCAGTTGAAATAGGTGCGTGTTTTAAAACCGCTGCATTTCCAGCCATAATAGTAGGGACGGCAAAACGGAAAACCTGCCAAAATGGAAAATTCCATGGCATGATTGCAAAAACGATTCCGAGTGGTAGATGGCATACTTTTGCCTTCTTCATCTCAGTTTGAACTATTTTGGGCGCAAGGTATTCTTCTGCGTGTTCTGCATAATACTCACATAACCAAGCGCATTTATTAATTTCTGCTCTACTCGCAGTAATAGGTTTACCCATTTCGGTCGACATTAAACGCGCCAACTCATCTACTTTTGATTTTAAAAGTTGTGCAAGTTGCAACATTAAAGTTTTTCTTTTACTAAAAGGAGTTTTTCTCCACGTCAAATACACCTCATGCCCTTTGTTAATTAACTCATGGGCTTCCTGCTCATTGAGACAATCATAGCTTTGTAGAATTTGTTCCGTTGCAGGATTTACAGTTTGAATTTTCATTATTTCTCCATACAGAATAAAGTATATTTAACTAAAGTTATCAACTCTCCTTGCACACTACTTTTGATTATTGATACTATTTTTATGTTTTTTAACTTTTTTATAAAAAAACAACAAGAGTTTAGCTCAATATATTAATACAATTATTAAATATTTTTAGAAAACTGTATTTTAAATGAGAATGCGTTTAAACAATGTTTTTTTATTAACACTAGGATAATTAATGAATTCAAGCAAACTGCAATTCCATCCATTACAATACGTAGCGGCTTGGTCAGTGCATGTCTTTACTGCAAGCGCAGCCTGTATTGGTATTTTTTCTTTGGTAAAAATGTATCAGCACGAATACATTTTTGCATTATGGCTCATGCTGATTACGGTTGTTATTGATGCTGTTGATGGAAGTCTTGCTCGTTTGTTCAATATTAAGAAAATTTTACCAAAAATAGACGGCGCGTTGCTTGATAACATTGTTGATTATTTAAATTATGTAATAACGCCTTGTTTTTTCTTACTCGTCAGACCCGGCATGCTTCCGCCTACGTACTCTGTCTTTCTAATTGCTGCGGTTTCAATTACTTCTGCTTATCAATTTTGTCAATCTGATGCAAAAACACCAGATCACTTTTTTAAAGGATTTCCATGTTACTGGAATATTACCATTTTATACATGTTTATATTTAATACATCAGCGACAACAAATGCTATTATATTAACCATTCTCTCTATTCTGATTTTTGTACCTGTAAAATACGTATACCCTTCGCGACTCGATTATTTAACAGAATCAAGAATATTGAAGGTCCTGATGCATGTTTGCTCCATAATTTATGCAATTAGCTCAGTATTTTTACTTATAAGCTACCCTAATACAAATGTTATTTGTCTTAGCCTCTCTTTGGCATATGTTGGAATGTATTTATTTTTAAGTTTTTATAGAACCTACTATCCTATGATTAAGGCAAAAATTTCCGCTCATAAGGAGTAGTGCTTCTATTTTTTTATTGTGGGATAGACTTTGCATTTTTTATGATTAAAATAACCCCCAAAGTTTACTTATTGAGGTATTTATGTCTGTATTTCGCCAAATTAATAAATCGATTATTTTTTCCGCTATTCTTATTAGCTCAGCGCAAGCTGCGGGTACATTTCCAAGAGGATGTGAAGTCACAGGATTTGCTTATGCTCAAAACCATCTAATTTTAAATGAGACAGGAAATCAATCTTATTATTTAATACAAAATCATTCAGATGCTCGAGTTGAATTAGAGCGTGTAAATACTGAAGAATCATTTATGACTCCTCCACTACATGCTACATTAGATCCAATGACTTGGGGCGCATTTGCTTCTGATGTCAAAAATTTAAATTTTAAATGTTATAAACGTATCGATGAAAAAACCACCCTTATTGACTGTCGTAATGTATTAGAAGTATGCCAATACCCACGAGTTAAGTTTGCACTAAGCAACATGGGCAATTATTGGATTTCATTTAATAAACCTCAAGGTACAATTATACAAGAATCTGTAGCAAAAGGGATTTACTTAAAATGGTGATTTGTGGCTAAAAAAATATTTATACTCATAGGATGTTTTGGCTCACTTATTATAGTGTGTGGTCTTTTAAAGCATTTTGGCACGACTCCACCCAAACTTCACTCGCAGCTTTACTATTTTATTGGCGGTATTGCATTACTTATAACCGCCATTTACTTTAGAATGCTTTACTTCATAGCCCTCCAATTAATACTTCTTGCAGGGCATGCAGCAATTTTGCTAGGTAGTGGACCCTATACTCAGTTGTTCTTGCCACTATTACTATGCTGCCAACTACTAACATTCTATTTAATGCTTGGCAAAGAAAATAGAGCTTTTTTAATTTTGGGAATTTTTGGCATTGCCTTGCTTTCCATGGGCTTCGCCTACAATGATAAATGGATATTTTTTTCGGGAAGCACTTTTGTTGCTATATATGCTTACTACAGTGGGTATAAAGGATTACCCGCCGCTTATATTTGGGGTATTTTAAACACCGCAATTGCATTACTTGCGCTTTATAGAATACTTTTAATGTAGCATTGTCTTAGCAAAGGGATAATTGTTAGTTATATGCTTGAAGAGATTATTTGTTTAAAGAACCTGGGCTACGCTACCACTTCGCCCAGGTAACAACATGAGACTTACTTAGCTGGAACAATTTCAACATGTAAGTTAGCAATAACATCGCTGTGAACATGTATCTCAACTACGAAACTACCAATCGAATGAAGAGGACCTTCAGGCATTACGATTTCGCGCTTAACGATTTCAACACCTTTATCTGTTAAAGCATCTTTAATTTCATTAACGCCAACAGAACCGTATAATTTGCCTTCGTCGCTCGCCATAGCGCTAATAACTAGACTTATATCATTCAATTTAGCAGCACGTTGCTCGGCAGTAGACAATGACTGTTGTGCTTTTTTCTCCAGCTCTGACCGACGCTGTTCAAACAACTCAATATTTTTGGGTGTTGCAAAAACCGCTTTATTTTGTGGTATCAAGAAATTACGGCCATAACCTGATTTTACATTTACCTTATCACCCAGGTTACCTAAATTTCTCACTTTTTCTAATAAGATAACTTCCATCTTAATAACCCCTTAAATTGATTCGCCAACCCTTGAAGGGAAATACGATCTAAAATTAACTAAACTATCTAATGAACCAAGGACAATGTAGGCGCATAATACAAAAGTCGGTTTCACTAACATTAATAACATTAATAAAATGAACACCTTAACTTGTCTCTTACGAGAGAAAATAAAATAAACCAGACCAAATCCAGAAGCTAAAAAATAACACAGCACTATTGGAAGAACATTCATAGCCAGAGGAATTTCATAGAAAGTAGCTAACAAAACCCCAAAAAAAACTAAAAATGAAACTCTGCCACTTCGAAATGCCATTAGTTCATTCCTGAAACCACCAGGTAAAAATAATTTGGCCTGCATCAAACGAGCAAACATTAAGGAGATTGTCGAAGAAACAATAATACTCAATATCTGAATGCCGAAGAATAATTGCGCCAAAATTACTGAATTTATGCCATTTAGAGTAGAATCAACCAGTTCCTGGTATTGTGTCAAAATCATTTTAAACTGATTAAATTGTTCCACAATAAAACCGGGAGCTAAGAGTTGAAGAAACAGACATCCCAAAAATGCCAATATAAAAAATACCCCAGCTACTGCTTGCCATCGTTCAGCCTTCCGCAAACTTAATGCTGCGAAATAACATGGAAGATAAGCAATAAGAGTATTAATTATTGCTCCGGATAATGGTATTAACATTATCAGTGGAACAGAATGAATCACAAGTGCAGGCAACAAAACATCAAAACCGGACTTTGCACCCTTTCTTAATGTCACCAAACAAACTAAAGCAACTGAAATCCAAGATGCAAAGGGTAGCACTGAAAAAATAACAGCATATAGAATCGCTTGCTGCTTGCTTTCAAGTATTACCTTACATTGTCTTGTTATAAAATTGCCTGCTCGCATCATTATTATTTATTTATGGCTATCACAATAAGGCAACAGACCAAGAAATCTGGCTTGCATAATTGCTCTTGCTAATTGTCTTTGAAAACGAGTTTGTGTACCAGTAATACGACTTGGTACAATTTTACCGGTTTCTGAAATGTAGTTTTTCAGCAAATTGATATCTTTATAATCAATTTCATTGCCGCCTTCCGCACTAAAACGGCACATTTTTTTTCTTCGAAAATAAGCTGACATGAATAAGGCTCCTCTTAAGCAGATCTGGTTTCTTTCTCTTTCTTCATCAAAACAGACTCAGTAGTAATCGCTTGTTTTTGACGAGTAATCAAGTTTCTGATAATTGCATCATTGAATTTGAATGCATTTTTAATTTCATCCAGAGCTTCAAGACTACATTCAATATTCATAAGAATGTAATGCGCTTTATGAACATCACTTATTGGATAAGCTAATTGACGACGACCTAAGTCTTCTTTGCGGTGGATTGCACCACTGTGTTTGCTTATGATCCCTTCATAGCGCTCTACCATTGCTGGCACTTGTTCGCTTTGATCCGGGTGCACAAGAAACATAATTTCATAATGTCTCATGATTTCTCCTTATGGATGAAGCCTCCTGTTATCAAAACAACAACAGTAAGGCAAGGTTTATAAAAAAGCTGCCAATTATAACCATTTTAGATACATCATACAATTATTAATCAATTAAAAATCAAGAAATATCTAAGTTAAACTGAAGAAAGTAGGTATAAATTTATTTTTTATCAATTTGCACTAATTTTTTAGTGACAAGTATCTATGAATTAGGTTACCGTGCATTAAGTAAATGTTATTGATTTTACAACCAACTTATTTAAAAGTTACAGAGGTTTTTAATGGATATAATTTCTCTTCAGTTTGAAGAACCTTTAATAATTCATATTGGTGATGCGGCTGTTAAAATATTAGCTTTTAAAACGCAAGAGCATGGAAATATTAAGTTTGGTGTTGACGCTCCCAGATCAGTTAATGTGCATCGAGAAGAGATTTTTCATGCAATCAGGCAAAAGCAACAGCTTTTAGAAACGGCCGAGTAAATCTTTAAGTGAGTCAGCGATAATCATGCTCGATATCATTTTGCCGGATCAATTCTGGCATTATCTTCTATGGCTCATTCATAAACGATTTTCATTGATATAAGTACTTACCTGAGCAAATAAATGCTGCACGAGTTCGGACAAATTCTTATTATCTGATGATAAATGAGAAAAAATCTAAATTTTTCGTATCAAACCCGTAGGATATGCCAGCTCATTTTGAATCACTTTACTATTGCTGAAGTTGGAAAGATTGTTAATTCTTAATTGATTTTGCAACATTGCTTGCAGTGTTGCACTACGTTGTTCACTCAAAAGTGGATGCACTTGTATTACCCACGCACCATCCTGTTTGCCAATTTTTACTGGTTCATTGATTACACGGACTGGGGTTCCTGTGGGAACTATGCGAAACAAATATTCAATATCATCCGGAAACATACGGATACATCCGGCGCTTACACGCATACCAATTCCGTCAAGCTTGTTGGTACCATGAATGAGGAACGTTGGCCATCCCAACCGCAAAGCATGTTGACCTAAAGGATTATAAGGCCCCGAAGGAAACTCATCTGGAAGAAAATCACCATTTTTCTCTGCCTCCGCGCGCAGATTTTCTGTCGGACGCCATTTAGGATTCGCTTCTTTGGCGATGATCTTAGTTACTCCCAAAGGAGTACTCCATCCTTTTCGACCAATACCCACAGGAAAAGTAATCACCACATTTTCATTTTCAGGAAAATAATACAGTCGATATTCAGCTAAATTAATGACAATTCCTTTTCTAGGAACATTAGGTAAAATGTACTGTGCAGGAATAACAAGTCGTGAATTAACGATTAAACGCGTTGGATCGATTTGAGGATTGGCCCTGGTAATTTCATAATAACCAACATCAAAATGTTTCCCTATCTCATCAATTGTTACATTTGCTTCAGAGAGTGCGTATTGAATTTCGCCAACAACATCACCTGTTGCTGGTAAAACCAAAGTGGTTGCATTAGCGATAAATACATAAGAGAATTGTAAAATAAACAAAAAAAATAAGTTTTGTTTGGTTAAGAGCACTGGCAATGAATTACCCTTAATTTACGTTGGTATAAGGCCGCTAGCCTGACTTTTTTGCAATTTTGTAGCCTGGGTGAACCCAGCAGAGCCGGGAGTAGTAAAACTCGGGTTCCGCTGCGCCTCACACAGGTTACGATATATGCTTCATAAAAACAACATAATCAAATCACAAACTTTCATCTACTTTAAAACGCTCACCATACTTAGATTCAAGAGTTTTAAATAAATTTTCTAAATTATTTGTCCCAAAATCTTTAGCATAGTTCATAGGCCCACCACGAAATGGAGCAAATCCTGTACCGAAAATCATACCTGCATCCAGCAAATCCGCATCAGCAACAACACCTTCTCGTAAACAAGCAGCTGATTCATTAACCATCCTAAGGATTAGTCTGTCTGCAATATGAGGATCGATTGGTGTATTAGGCTGTTTTTTAATTGGCTTACCATTTTTATATTGATAAAGACCTTGGCCTGTTTTACGCCCTAGTTTGCCTTCCTTAACCATATCACGAAGTTTTTGTGGAACAGTTCCACCAAAATGGCCTGTTAAGTTTTCAGCAACAGCTAATCCGACATCCAGTCCTACAGTATCAGCCAATTCCACAGGCCCCATAAACATGCCAAATGACAAGGCAGCTTCGTCAATAGTCTCAGCGCTATAACCTTCATCCAATAATTGGACACATTCCATAAGATAAGGCATCAGTACTCGATTTACTAAAAATCCTGGGCTGGATTTAACCGGTAGTGGAAGCTTGCCAATTTGATTCACAAAAGCGCACGAATTAAGCTCAACTTTCTTAGATGTTTTTGAACTACTTACTACCTCAACCAAATCCATCTTAGCTACCGGATTAAAGAAGTGAATTCCAACCAAGCGATTGGCATTGCTCATGACACTACTCATTTCATCCAGAGGAATACTGGAGGTATTAGTCGCAATGATGGCATCTTTTTTAGCAAGTTTCTCAACTTTTTTCATAATTTCTTGTTTTACTGCAAGATTTTCAAAAACCGCCTCAATAATGACATCTGCTCTTGCAATACCATGTCCTTCTGGATCGGGTATTAAATTGTCCATTGCAGCTTGTATCAAACGTGGCTTACGTAGTTTTTTCTTATATAAAGCATGAGCACGACCAACTGCAGGAGCAATTTGAGCATAAGATTGATCCTGTAACGTCACTCGTATGCCTCGTAGTGCACACCAAGCAGCAATATCCCCCCCCATTACACCAGCACCTATAACATGAACATGGCTCGCTTTAAAATCACTACCTTTTGCAAAACCTTTCAAACGCTCTCGTAAATAAAAAGCTCGGATTAAATTTTTTGAAGTAATTCCACTTGAGACTAGATGCTCTACAGAGTCTATTTCCTTCAAATAAGCCCTATCTCCCTGCCCTCCCTCTTTTTCCCACAGATCAATAATGGCATAAGGAGCCGGGTAATGTTCTTTTCGTACCCGTTTAGCAACATTACGACGCATTAAAGCAGCGATTAGCTTTCTCATCCATGCGCTATTCGTCAATCCCTGTACAAATGAAGGTTTATGTTTCGCAGGCTTGTTTTTAATAAAATAAATCGCAGCTCGTTTTAACTGTCGTACAGGTACTACATCATCAACCATGCCTAAACTCTTAGCTTTGGCAGCAGGTACGGCACTTCCAGTTAAAATAAATTGTGATAAAGCATTAAAGCCGCCAATTAATTGAGGTAACCGTACGGAACCACCCCAGCCTGGGTGTATGCCCAACATCACTTCAGGTAAACCAATACGGGTATCTTTTTCATCGCTTGCAACTCGATAGGTACAAGCTAAAGCCAACTCACATCCACCGCCCATACAAAAACCGTCTATCATAGCAACACTAGGAATTGTTAATGCCTGTAAGCGAGCAAATACTGCTTGTCCTTTTCGTAAAAAGTCTACCGCTTGTGCTGGGGTTTCAAACGTTGAAAAGACATTCACATCTGCACCCGCAATAAATCCTTTATCCTTAGCAGAATAAACAATCAGACCTATAGCGTTTTTATCCTGAGAAATTTCATGCAAAAGGCTATTTAATTCATCCAAAACTTCTTCATTAATACTGTTTACAGAAGTATCTTTTCTGTCTATACCTAACCACAGAATATTGTCACTGTCTCGTTGTAAGTCCCAATGTTTGTAATTATTCATGTCCTTTCACCTCAGTCACTCGTTCAAGATACATAGCCCCGCCCTGTCCTCCACCAATACAAATAGAAGCCATACCTCGCGACTCATTTCTTTGTTCCAATGATTTCAAAACGTGCAATACAATACGCGCACCACTTGCACCTATTGGATGGCCAGCTGCAATTGCACCTCCATCACGATTAAGTTTTTCAAGTGAAGGTCCACCCATGGCCTTTTCTAAGCCTAATTGGGTGCGGCAGTACTCTTCATCATTCCAAGCTGCGACACAACCTAGAACTTGCGCAGCAAACGCTTCATTGATTTCCCAACAATCCATGTCTTCGGGTTTTAATTTTTGTCTTTGCAGGATAGGTGTTGCTGCATGAACCGGACCAAGCCCCATTTGTGAGGGATCAAGTGCAGACCATTGTGAATCAACAATTCGACCAATTACTTTTAATCCATATTTTTTTACTGCATCAGCACTAGCCAATAATAATAAGCATGCGCCATCAGTTATTTGCGAGCTATTACCAGCAGTGACCATTCCATATTTTTTATCAAAAAACGGTTTTAATTTAGCTAATTTTTCTACAGTTGAATCAGCTCTTATGCCATCATCTTGTGGATAAACTTTTCCTTTATAGTCAATAATCGGTGAAACTTCTGTCATTCTATTTTCAGCATAGGCTTTGGCCAGTCTTAAATGACTTTCAGTGGCAAATTGATCCATTTGCTCACGAGTAAGATGAAAGCGATAAGCGACTTTTTCTGCCGTTTGCCCCATATTCATACCAACAATAGGGTCAGTCAGACCGCGCAATAAAGCAATAACGGGCGCGAGATAAGCAGGCCTAAATTGTGTTATTAGGCCTAATTTTTGTCCCATGTTCTTAGCGCCATACCAATTGGCCAACCAGGATGTCATTTTTTGATTGAACAATAATGGAGCATGACTCATTGCATCAGTACCGCCTGCAAGAACCAAATCACTGCGACCACTCGCAATTTGCATGGCTGCATTATCTAGTGCCTGCATCCCAGAAGCGCAATTCCGCATCACAGTAAACGCAGGTACTTTATCACCGCATCCTAAACGCAAGGAAACCACTCGAGCGATATTGGCTTCATCTGGGCTAGGCATAGCACAACCAATAATCACTTCATCCAACTCAGTTGGAGCAAAAGGCTGACGATTTAATAAAGTCGTCCCGGCAGCTACCGCTAAATCAGATCCAGAAAAAGGACCTATTCCCTTGGCTTTGAGAAATGGCGTACGATTTCCATCAACAACATACACCTCTCGACCATGTAAATTCGACTTCTGTTTCATCGATCCTCCTTATTTTAAATTGCGGTCACGTCACTGCAACGATGTTTCATTAAAAGATAACACTCTCAACTAGTCCCGTAGCAATCGAGAAGCGATTGTCTTAATAAAGGACCAAATCTTTTAACTAAAACGCCATTACTCTTCACTGACATTAGCTCCGATTTATGAATGATAAAGAGTAGCAGTAATCATGAAAATTTGGAATTTTTTATAAGGTATTAAATATAAAATTAATTTAACTAACTTCTTGAAAAAATGAGTACAATAAGATTGGCATAAATAATTATCCTCACACTGATTAATTATAGATCATTTTATGTGTCTAAATTTTTATATTGTCAGCTTCGCTTCAATTTCTAAATAATTCATATTGACGACAAGAAAATACCTGATATACTGCCGAACCATTGATTGGAGAGATGGCCGAGTGGTCGAAGGCGCTCCCCTGCTAAGGGAGTATGGGAGAAATCCCATCGAGGGTTCGAATCCCTCTCTCTCCGCCAGTCAACGCGCCCGTAGCTCAGTTGGATAGAGTATCTGGCTACGAACCAGGGGGTCGGAGGTTCGAATCCTTCCGGGCGCGCCATTTTCAATAAAAAACACAAAAGTAAAATCACTCCGAAATAGCAGCCAAAACATCCAATGTCTTTGGCCCGGAAGTGTTCGAACCGAACGAGGTTCGACAAAGTGCGCAGCGAAGAGCGCAAAGCGCGGCGAACATTTTGGACGCGCTTTAGCGCGCCGCAAAGCGGTGAGGAAGGAACAAAGTGACTGACGAATCTATCCTTCCCCTGAATCTTGGAAGCATTTAATTTTAATAGCATAATCTAAATATTAAATAATATTTATCCTTCCGGGCGCGCCATTTTTAATAAAAATCACAAAAAGCAAAAATCACTCCGAAATAAAAGCCAAAACATCTAATGTCTTTGGCCCGGAAGTGTTCGAACCGACCGAGGTTCGACAAAATGCGCAGCGAAAAGCACGACGTGCGGCGCAGCATTTTGGACGCGCTTCAGCGCGCCGCAAAGCGGTGAGAAGCGAACAAAGTAAGCGACGAATCTATCCTTCCTCTGAATCTTGGGATCAATTAAATTTAATGATGCAATTTCTTCTTACGCAATAAATCCTTCCGGGCGCGCCATTTTTAATAAAAATCACAAAAAGCAAAAATCACTCCGAAATAGTTGCCAAGGCATTCAATGTCATTGGCCCGGAAGTGTTCGAACCGAAAGAGGTTCGACAAAATGCGAAGCGAAGAGCGCAAAGCGCGGCGCAGCTTTTTGGACGCGCTTCAGCGTGCCCCAAAGGAGTGAGAAAGGAACAAAGCGACTGACGAATCTATCCTTCCCCTGAATCTTGGGATGGTTTAAATTTAATTCTTAATAACAAATCACTAATAACGTCCAGCCTTCCGGGCGCGCCATTTTATCAAGCATTTAAGTATGTTTTACAAGAATTGAAAAAGGAGTATGTAGCAAATTTGTAACACCTTTTTCAAATTCTTTCATAAAAATTGGTATCAAGACATTAGCTGCAGCCCACTGAGCCTATTGCAGACCAATTATTATTATCACTCACTTCTTTCACCGCCTCATCATGTAAGATTAAAAGCAACTGGCGAATATGTAACATTAAAAATATGATTAATTATCAATACTTCCAAGTTCTTTTTCTTATGAAAAATGCCTTGGAGCAATTTAAAAGAAACTTAACTCAAGGTGTTTTTTTCTACGATTTAGAACAGTCGTTTGATCTTACTTAGCACATAAGGGATAGAGCACCAACCAACAATGCCCTCTATAATCAATGCCAGTCCTAATACGATATAAAAATACTTTCCCATTCCAAACAGTGCCGCAATACACAGTGCTGAACCAATTATTGTCCGGTTTATCCGATCTGTTTTATCTATATTACATACAAATCTCATCTTACTTCCCCTGTTAGATAAGCAACTGTTTAACTTTCAAAAAGACTTTCTATAGTCGCCTGCATTTCTCAGCCTGACTGGGCTTGGCATAATGAAAAATTTCTTTTATGGATACATTTCCACTTAATTCCTGGGCAAAGGTTCATCTTTTCGAGGAGCCCCTTGTTCTAGATACTGCTCCAAATATCCCCTGCTTTCTTGTGGTAATCGTTTCGTTAAAAATTACCAACTCTGTTGATGACAGCCTGTCATTATTAACTTAAAACGCAGCAATGACTAGGCTCCACAGCGTCTATCATCTTAGCCATGCTAATTTCTTTAACGTGAGGGTAAGATAAAATCATGCCATTATTTTGACTAGGTAAGAGAACACTTAGTGGGAAGGTGCCCGGTTTATCATCAAAATAACTGATATTGTCTGCCCATTTGCCACCCGTTAAGCTTCTAAATTGAGTCATAGCATCAGCATAATCTGACATTTTAGAGGTTGTTTGGGTTAATGTATCTTTCATTGTTACGAGATATTCTTTAGTAGGCCAGAAAAGAGGATAACACTCAAAATATCCTTGAAGGTAGATCAGATTTCCTTCAGTAGTATTGGGGTTACAATAATCTTCAATATGTTGCATCATTAATTGGTGAATATCTTGGCATATTGCGGGAGATCTAAAATCACAAAATACTACCTTAATGTTTTTATTAAGTAATTCAGAAATTGCGTTATTAATCCTGGAGGATACAGCGCCATCAAAATGCATTCCTAAATATAGTTTTTCATGGGTATTAATAGAACTATCCTTCTCAAGATCCATTTTGAAATGTGGATCAATATTAATAATCAAGTGGTTGTTACTTGAGTTAAAAACCAGATTCTGGCACCAGGAAGTGTCTACATGAGGCCCTGATCCAATCAAAATGATTACTTCCTTAACCCCCGCACCGGAATTTTCTAATGCATTGACAAGAGTTGTTAAATTATTGTTGCATTCACCTTTATTGACCCCTATTCGACTAAACATTTTTAACCTTATGTATTAATTATAACTGTGCCAATATAACACACATGATCAATAAATGGAACAATTGATTATTATCAAGACAATTAGATTGAGTATAAATATGAAACATTGGATGGCAGGGCTTGCTGCTTATCCTTTACAGCCTAAGAAACCTTCTCTCAGTTTAATTCAGCTTCTCTGATTGATGCAATATAATATCAAACTCACGTTAATTAAGGACTATAAGGAGGTGAATGCATGACATGGGTAATTGGTTTGATTGGGCTTGGTACTGTGAACAAAGGGGTATTGGATTTTTATCATAACTCTGAAGATAGTGCGTATCTCGCAGAAAAAGGTGTAAACCACTGGAGGATAGCGGAACATATCGTAGTAAAGGATCCAACAAAACAGCGAGAAGTGCAAATTCCAGAAGGATGTGTACTTACGGGCAACGTTAAGGAAGTATTACAAGATCCTAAAGTTAATATAGTTATGGTGGCAACTGGAGACCCAGAGTGCGATCGGAAAGCGATTGTTGCGGCTCTTAATGGAGGTAAGCATGTGATTACAGCCAATAAAGCAGTTATTGCTCAATATGGCGAAGACCTTTTTAAGTTAGCACAAGAAAAAGGTAGGCATCTAGGAATTGAGGCCACTACGATGGGTGGTGATCCCATTATTTCAACCCTCCAAAATTTACCATCAGTAGTTCAAAAGCTAGAAGGAGTAGTTAATGGAACAACCAATTGGCTTCTGGAGGCATTGGATCGCATGCCTTTTAATGAGGCATTAGCTCAAGCACAAAAAGAAGGTATTGCGGAAGCAGATCCTTCCGCAGATACATCTGGAAAAGATGCTGCTGATAAGGCAATTATTCTCGCGAGAACCGCCTTTGGTGCAAATATGGAACAAACTTATAATTTAGTAATGTCTAGTCGTAATGGCATGAAACTCTTTCCTCTCATTATATACAAGAGCTGGCTCGCGATTTGGGTGGAGCAGTAAAGCTGTTATATGCCGCTGAAAAGAATGGCAATACTCTGAAAATCCGTGTTTGGCCTACTGTGATTAACAAAGAACATCCTTTAGCGACCCTAACTGGATGTAACAATGGCATAGTTATCACTACTAATGCCAAACAATATATTCTCAGTGGCCCGGGAGCAGGACGAACACCGACAGGTACAGCAATGATGACCGATTTTCTAAAAATTGCGACCAATACTATGCCAGTACCAATGAAGCCAAAAGTGATGTCGATTGAAGTGGATAAAAAGCAGCATTACATACGCTTCAATTCTTCTATGAATATATCAGCGTTATGTTTAACCGAGGGAGTTCGTTATTCTAGAGTAGGCGACGAACATTGGTTAGTTATGGATGAAGATAAGGATTATCAGGAATTATCACATAATCTGAGCACAAAGAAGATCCCTTGTCTCGATATCTTAATTGATCCGTCTTTTGCTCCCCATCTGTTGAGAAAATTTCCTAAATCAGCTAGTAGTTTACCAAAACTTTCTATTTTTGCTTCAGACGTTCAACAGATGATTCCGTTAAGCATCGATAAAAAAGTGCTAGGTCTCTAGTTAAAAAATTCTGGTATGGCTTCCCCATCAAGGAATTTAAATCAGCAAAGAACTGTCTTAAATTAAAAATTTAAGACAGTTGCTACGCTTGCTCGAAAGCACTTGCTTAAGATTAAATAAATTGTAGACTATTAAATATGAAACCTCTTGCACGTGGATATATACATTTAGCAGCATTTTTTATCGCTCTTTGTGCATGCGTTATACTAATCATTTACAGCAATGGAGCTTACGCCATTTTTGCCAGTGTAATATATAGTATTAGCCTTATTGGACAATATGGTGTGAGCGCGCTTTATCATACCCGCATGTGGACTCGACAAAAATATTTATTACTTAGACGCATTGATCATGCCGCTATTTTTGTTTTAATCGCAGGATCAGCAACTCCAATTTGCCTACTTAAGTTAAAAAACGCCTCTGGAATGCAACTTTTATTCGTCTTTTGGCTAGTTGCAATAATTGGAATATTAATAACAACCTTATGGACTCACGTACCCAAATGGTCTAGAGCGGTTCTTTATATCGCTATGGGTTGGATTGGAATTCTCTATTTTCCCGAAATTAAATCTTCGCTAGACACAACAAATATTCAGTTATTAGTAATAGGAGGAGTTACCTATACTCTAGGTGCTATAATCTATGCTTTTAAGTGGCCAAATCCCTTTCCTAGGGTCTTTGGATATCATGAAGTCTTTCATGTTTTAGTTGTTTTGGGGAGTGGGTTTCATTTTTGGCTTAACTATAATATAGCAACTTAATTCTGTATCTGAATTTCGTCATCGATTGGCGAGTTCATCGAATGAACCAAGTCTGGTACCAGCTGAGTTATCCGACGAACAGACAAATGAGATCAACATACCCTACGCGTCCTTTTCTAATTATTTTTTAAAAGAATTTTTTCCCTTAGCTTCTGCTCGGTTAAAGGATGCTCGGTATGACTCGTGTGATGTTCAGATGTACTGATCTGAATATCAGGTAGATTACTTGTTGAGCCATCCGGCATACTCATTTGGTTTAATAATAAACCTATTTTTGGTTCTGGGATTCCTATCTTACACTGTAATTGGCCCTGGGGCGGAATCTGGGTATTTAAATTGTGGAAGATAAAATCACATCCTTCTCCACTAAGGATTATAAAAGCCTTATTGATAGGGCATTTTACTCTTCGTATCTCATCACTGACCTCTTGAAGCAAGAGATCTAATGAAGAATTGGGCCAAAAACTTTCCAGCCTATTATGGCTAATAAAATGAATAACATTATATTGCCACCGACGATACCATAGTTGCCATGAGAAAATTCAGTTCGATGCCAATACAATCCGAAAAGTAACCAAACGAGCATCAGAACCCAAAACAAAACTCCAATAGGCATTTTATACTCCTTGTTTGTTAACCAGAAACCGTATTTTAAATTTAATAATTAAACCTCAACCACCTTAGTAAATTATAGCCGACAATCGACACAATTTAGACCAAATGGAATTATTTATATGCCGTAAGCTTATGAAAATGAACGTGGTTACTTAATATAAAGTGTAGTGTCATATATGTGTTCCACAAGCGATGCTCTAAAAAAATTAGATATTTTGCAACGCCCCCTCTTTTCTATGAAAAGGCTATCTTGTCCTATTAACTTGATTCCCCCCCTCATTATCCATGGCTTGTTTTGCTTCGCTCTCTTCTTTTTCCTGTGTTTGTGCTGAATCTTCTGGATGATAAAAATGAGGCATATCACAAACAGGGCAAGATGAGTGTTTTGATGGGCAAACGTAACAACAGAACTTATTAAACAGACATAAAACAACTCCTGCAGCAAATAATGAGACTATTCCAAGACCACTGTGAGTAGAGATAGTTAAGCCGGTTGCGATAGCCAATAGGATAACTCCTAGGACTTCAAATCGCAGTGTCCAAAAACATCTGACCTTCGAACATTCCATTTTTTTCATTTTATTACTCCTAGTATTAACAATGCATTGATATTATTACCGTAAACGAGCTTTCATTAATTCTAGACTACTATTTGATTCTCCGTAGTTTTTCGTTGGAGATTAGCTTCGTTGGACAAAACCCATAGTATTTTCCTTACATACACTTTCAACACTCTACGTTTAGTATGTTTTTTACCACTATTTAATAACAGTGAGTCAATGTCCATAGCATTTTCTTATCAAACACCAGTATTGATTTTCAAACGGATTCGGATTGCAGTAACCAAAAGCAGAGGGATTTTGAGTTTTATCGTCCAATCCATGACGGGATAAATGATGGATGATCTTATTTTTCATTTTTGTGTCTTTAGAATTAACAAGAGAATTGGTGTTTGGTAACTACGAAATCCTGGAGTAGCTGCACTTTCCTATTGTTTTTCGTATAACTTTTGCACAGATAGTAATATTTAAAACAACATTCTGTGCTACAGTTATATTATGCATTTAATTTCAAGGAGAAATATAATGCTTGGTACAATATTACTTGTTGTATTAATACTCATTTTAATTGGTGCTTTACCAACATGGGGGCATAGTAGAGAGTGGGGGTATGCACCATCAGGAATTATAGGGACTATTTTAATAATTGTTCTAATATTATATTTGCTAGGTCGTGTATAGGTTAGGTTTTTAAACTTTAGAAAGTAAAGTCAATCAAGAAAGGAATTTTAAATTTAATCGTTGCGAGTATTTTTGTTATCACTGCATCCTCAAGTATACTGAAGTAAAAACAGGGCTTCTTTCAAATTGGATTTGCACAAAGCAACTGGCCGAATTTTACAGCAACTGAAATTTCAACTTCTATTGATAAACATTATCTCTAATACAAATTTATAAAATAATTTTATTTAATAGATAATTGTTATTCTATGAAACTACAGAATATTTTCTTAAGTAATTGTAAAACAGTTAGGCTATTAATCATGTTAGTAGCTTAACTGTGCAGTATAAAATAACTTAGTCGGATAAATTTTCCCCTTACCAGATAGGGTTTATTTAACCAATGGGAACTATCCTCTTTATAATAAAATTGGCAAAGATGTAATACATGAATTTTTACTTGATTAAAACTTCCATTATTTTTTCAAAATTTTGGCTAATAAATAGCCTATTCCGCCAGCAAGTAATACTGAGACTAAAGGATATTCGTGCACTTTTTTCAATGTCTGGTCAGAATATCTTTTTATATTCTCTTCAGCTTTATTGACTGTATTCACACCTTCTTCACGCACTTCATTAGCCCATTTTTTCCCTTCATCTAACAAGTCACTTGCTGCCGCTCTTACATGAGACTTGTGATTACGATTTGCAGTCTTCATCTTCAACTCCTTTGTCTGATTATCCTGAGGTTATATATAGTAACTATAGGTATTGGATTCTATAAAGCAAATAAGGCACGTAAGATTTTTCTTTAAGGCTTTGATTTTTCAATGAAATAACTCATAACAAATACTTAGAGCTGATTAATCAGATAATAACTCGCCCATGAAAGATACTTTGTATAGAAACTTTGATCGTTACCATGAGCGGAATCGCAATAAAAGCACCTACAATTCCCCAAATCCAACTCCAAAAAATCAAACTAATAAAAATAATAAACGGGTTTAACGTACCACCGTTAGGGATATTGAAAGGGTATTCTGCTTAAGACCTAGTGTGTATGTAAAAGTTGTTTTCGGACAACCTTTCTAAGGCATTAGAAAAACAATCTGCTATGTTGCTTGATGAAGTGATGCATAAATGCCGCTAATTAGCGGCTATTTTTATTTTCAAAACTATCCTTAGCTGTGTGCACTTGTTATAAGACACTAAAGTACACTGTCTTCATGCTGTAAAAGTAGTTTTTTGCACAGGCTCGCTCACTACCGGAGTTTGATGAGGATGGTAAAAAAAATGACTAGGGGATACTTTCGCTGTATTAGAAGGTTCTTTCAATAACTTTTCTAATGATTCATTTGCAATCATTCGTTGTTCAAAATAGGCCGGTGTATCGACAAGGCATTTCTCTTTGATCTCATCCCCCCCTTCATCAGAAGGGTTATTCAGAAATTGTATGCTTTCTGTATGGTTGTTTGGTATGAACGTAAATTCAGGGTAACGGTCTGACTTTTTATATCGTTGAAAACAGTCGTTGGCAAGCTCGACCTGAAATAAATTGGAGGAGGTACTGTAAATTTCAAGTTTTTTCTTAATGTTAACTGGAGCATCAGCAGCAACAGCGTGAAAATACTGCTTATTAAAACTGGTATTGATTTCTCCAGATGCAACATAGCCATCCAATTCAGTCAGAAACTGCATAAACTCCTCATGGGTAAAATGCTGTTTAATGGTTCCTTGCTCTGCATTTTTCAAAAAATCGGCAAGGGAATAGTTTTTAGCATAGGCTTGTAAAAATGTGTAACAAGGCTGGTTGTCTTTATCTTTATATTGAATAACAAGAAATTTATGCCCATCCAGCTCCTCAACAGGATCTGTATCACGGTTTTCAACCTTTATTCCAAACTCATAAATAAAAAATGATTCTTTAGTGTATAACCTATAATTATTTGTCAAATATTGATCTTTATTTTTTATTTTTGACCACTTCGCCGTTGAACCAGCAAGGGCGGCAGCAATTCCCATAGCCGTGATACCGCAGCTCTGCTCAACAAACTCCTTTATGGTAAGTACCCTTTTAATATCATACTCTGGATTTTGCTCCAAAAAGTCCCAGATATGACGTGGATAGATTTCATCTAAAGGGTTTTCTGCCATAAGACGAATAAAATTAAAGAGATCTTGCATGGTTTTCATGGATTGTTTCCTTATATTAAAGACTGCTGTTTTTCCTGAAACTCAAGTTTAAGTTAAGTAGCAGCTAAGCAGGGTTCAGCTCCAAAATAGCCCATTATAAATACATAATTAATTGAATTAGATCTTTAAGAGCAAATTTTGTACTTTTTATTTTATTATTTAAAGATTAAAAAAAAATTTATTGGGCTACGCATTTTGTGAAATTAACCCCTGCTCACAAACAAGTGAATTCTCTGGAACATTGATGAATGGTAAGTAGAATTGCTTAAGCGTTGTCTTTTATATTGCATATATTGCATTGCAAAAGAACTGGTGAGAGATTTGCTGTGAAATTATATTACTAACGAGGAACCTTGGGTAATGCAGATTTATTAGCCCAACACCCAAAAGCCATTCGCCAATTGTTAGAAAGCGATTATCAGAGTGGTAATTAAGAAAACTTCATGGCCATGGTATTTATAGCTTTCGCCTAAGTGATAGCCCCCGCTTATTGTTCACAGTGCAAGAATTTGACAATTAACGCTGTTTACTTGTATTAGAGCATCTGCCTACCCATGATTATGAAAAGAGTCGCTTTTTAAAGTCGGGAGTATTAACGCGATATATTAATAAGCATTTCACTAGGGCTCCATCCCCCTACCCCAGCAATTAGCCTTTGAGCCAGTTCCTTCAAGTCTTAATCTAGACATTGTTTCTCACTTTGAGCAATATAATCCTAAACAGCCATATATGATTGAACAATCCTTCGCTGAACTATCACGACATCCCGAAACAAGCTCCAATGCACATTAAAGAACGTGCTGCTAGCGCTTCATCCAAAGTATTCGATAAAATATGAACTATTTATTTCTTAGATAGATTTAATCCTTCTTCAGGAACATCAATTTGCTTTGTGATGGCGCTAATTCTATCCTTATAATTTTGTGTGCCTTGACCTACCCTGCGTTGATAATCAAACTCAAATTCCCATTCTTTACAGAACTCTGCTATGACTTCCATAACCCTATTATAAATTTTATCAATATCATCAAGGCCTGCTTCATTAAGCTGATTATAATGTTCTTCATCAAAACATCTAGAGACAGTAGTAGGCAAACTCGTCAGAAAATCTGATGCCTCAGTGATTGCTGCGCATATTTCCTCACTACCTAGAGAACTGTTTTCGAGATCGTTAAATATTCTTTGTCCATTTCGCCATAGATTAACCATATTTCCATTTATAGCCCGCAATAAAGCTTTTTGCTCTTTAGTCATATCTTTGCTGTAAGTATGGATAATTGTAGCATTTAATTCACCCAGTACTTCTATAGCTACTAGCAATTTTTTAGGTAATTCGCCGACTTCCTTTTTGCGAAGGTCTTTTAACGTTTTATAGGTCTCACGCCCTGCATTCAAAATGAGTTTATTATCTTGTAACGTTGTTAAGAAATTTTTATAATCCACCCCGACTTCAAAACCATGCTCCTTAATTTTTTCCAATTGAGCACGATTAGATCGATATTGTATTAAGTTTTGTTTTACTGTTTCGCTGTTGAGAACCCCAATGATTTGACCCCATTCATCCGCTTGTTGTGTTCCATGGAAACGAGGATTATAAGTCCTTGATTCACTGGGGTAAGCTTTTAATACGCTATCAATCATCTGCATCCATTTTTTCTGAATTCCAGATAATCGTTCAACTTGTGCTGAAAGCTCATTTAATCTGCCCACTAGTTTAAAACAGTGCTCTGCGTCTTGGGGCTCAGTTAAAATAATGCTTTTTATTTCTTCGTTTAAGTCCTTCAACCAAGAAGGTTGAGAGACCTCTTGAAGGAATTCTTTATCCTCATTTGAAAGAAATGGAGCCTCCATTTTTCCCAACGATTCTTGCAAAAATTCAGTCCACTTTAAAAAATCCTTATTTTTTTCAATGAAAGAATAAAAATCTTGTGGAAATCCTAATTTTTTCAAAGAAAACGACGTTTGCTCTAAAGGATGTCTCTGGACGTTTGCTTTAATTTTTTCTTGTAGTCGACTAAGCTTTTCTGACGAATCTATTGTCGTGTCATCCTCTAAGTCTTGAGATAGAGAGTGTCCCAGTGCACCCATTTGTATTTCATAGAGTGTATTAAAACTATTATAAATTTGCTCGTTTTTTAGTTTTTGTAATCTGTTCTCTATAGATTCTTTATCCTCAGAGCGTCGTCTATTCTCTATTACACCTGATAAGTTATTAGAAAGAAAAGCATGGATAGGATTAGATGCAACAGAATTCTTTAAGTTGAGTAAATCGTCCATTATTTTCGATTTGGGAGCGATGGCTTGTTCAATTTCAATTTGCTTTTGAATTGCAGTTAGGTAATGTGCTTTGAGAATGGTCGCAATGACATCCCTGCTGGTTCGTAAGGCCAATAAATCTAAGTGATTAGAATGCTCAACCTGCTCGCCACCAGGAAGCTCCATGCCTCGCTGTAGGTAATGATAAGTCTGCAGCTCTTGACGCAAAAATGCTTCAAGATCACCTTGATTATTGACATCAATCAATATCTGAGTAAGTCTTTCATCGCTAATTTGCTTAACAATTTCTTCTGAAAATTCCAGTTCCGTAAGAAAGGTTGGCATAGCCTCTATGTCGACACTGGGATATTGTTTTTTAAAATCCCTTTTTAAATCTGAGTAACTTGAATAGATTGATTTAATCAACCTGTCAAGCTCATCTGTATTATCAGCCGCAACCGAAATAAATGCAGACATTTGACGGAATAGAGTAAGTGGATTCACTTGGGAAGGTGAAGCGAATGCCATTGCATCTTCAAATGCTGCAATTACTTCTGGATTATATTGCCGCGAATAGGCCTCGATACCTCCTATGAGTGCGATCTCAGCAAATTCGACAAGCTGTTTGCAATAGGCGACTAATTCTTCTCGTGGCCAAAGAGTTAGATCATTAGTCCATTCTTCAAAGTCATAGTTTTCAGTTGCAATAATAAAATCTTCTCTATGAAGCGCCCCTTTGAATCGTTTATCTTCGTTAAGATCGATTGTTACGCGGATATCTCGGCAATGTGGCGCATCTCGTAACTGTTCCATAGTGTTTAATAGAGGATCTCCGCTATAACGATATTTGTTACATAAAATTTTAAAGTGTTGCTGAGCCACTGTTGGAGTTACTTTTGCCCTGAGGAGAGATACACCTAATTGCTCGAGTGTTGAATTAATGGCCTCTAACTCCTCTTCAACTTGATTGATAGGTGCGTGTTTCACCTTTTTTTCAAAGCGGGGTATTTGGGTATCCAGGAACTTGATTATCTCGAGTTGTACTTCTTGAACTTTAAATTCAGTATCAGGTAATCGCAAAGTTTCATTAATTTCCAGAAGAATATCTCTTTTCATTGAGAATTCCTCTCTTATTTGATTTTCTCTTTTTTGTTCGGGAATTTTGTCTTCAATTTTTTTGAAAATATTTCTGGCTCGTTCATTAGCTTTTTCTAATTTAAAAACGTGGTTTAATAGATTACTGTAATTCGCAAGATTGGGTTTATTGGATTCCTGGATATTTTCCTCTGCTTTGAGGGTCTGTTGCACTAGATCTTCCAATTCTTGTTTTAGTTCCTCAATTTCAGGACCATTTTTATTCTTTAATCTTAAAAACAGTTCATTTTTAAAATCAGCTACTTCGTTTAAAAATGGCTCGTAGCGCTCATAAAACGCTGCTTTTTTTGTAGAAAATAATTCTTCCTGTTGAGCAGATTTATCGAAGTCTATTAATATTTTATCGATTGCCAAGATGTTATTGATTATAGGGTTTATCTTTTCTAATCTTTCTTTCAATAATTTATTTTGTTCTTCTAATAATTTATTCGCGGCTCGCAGATATTGCTCCCTATTCAATTTCATCGCCTGGAGTTTCTCAGCTTCCTGAGAAAAGTTATCCATCTCTTTTTCGAGTTGCAGTAATTGAGCATCTGCTTCTTTCTTTAACTGTTCTGCCTCTACACTTTCCTCACCAAACATTTCGTTTTTTAATTCGCAAATTTTAACAGTGAATTGAGAAAAACGTTCCAAAATAGTTATAGGAGAGCTGCCTAAGGCCTTTTGGTAAAAATCTTCAAGCTTTCTAATCGCTTCATTTTGAGGGAAGGATTTAAGCTTAAGCTCCTTCCATTGTGTCGTTTCTAACATGTGAAGAACTTCTAAATTGCTGATAATTGTAGAAATTAATGAGGCGTTTAATTCTGAAAGCGACCGAGTCTGATCCTCAACACCGTCTACAATTTTCCCAACTTTACTTTTTTTCTTTCTAGCTACTTTCTCAATTTTTTGTGCATTAGGCACCCGGTTCCGAGGTATTTTTTCAATATCTTCTAATTGGTGAAGTGCGTTTAAAAGATTCACATAATCGCTGGTTATGGGTAGCTCTTGCTGAAACTCCTTATTGATAATTTGTTCGACTTCCTTCCATTTTTGTTTTAAAGGGTCAACACTAAGTTCACTTTCTAATTGTTTCTTAATGAATGCCATCTTTTTTTGTGCAAGGGATTGCATCTCAGCATATGAGATCTTCTCACTGTACTCAAAGGATTTTATATCGGTATCGATCTCAATTGCTCTTGCGAATTTGGGACCTATTTGTTTTAAGGCTTCTGTAAAAATTGCTTTTTGCTGGGGAAGACGCTCTTTTTCTGGAAGTGAGGCAATTGAGTTAATGTCTAATTCTAGTTGAGAAAAAATCCCCCAAAGCTCTCTCCAAAGTTCATTTACCTCATCCACTTCTAAATCTGATTTTTGCTCAGGCCGTTCAGTCGGTATTAATGAAGTGAAAAGTTTATTGGCAGTTGCGAAGGGAGAAAACTTTTTAACAATTCCATTAAATACCATTTGCCCAAACTCAGGTTGCTTGAGTCTATGAAATTGAGTATTTTTTAAGCTACGTAATTCGTTGAGAAGAAGTTGAACCTCATCAACTATTTTGAGTTGCTCTTCCTTAGACTGTGACATACTTCTCGCCCTCAAATGGATTATCTATAATCATATAGTGCAAATATTAACTATTTATTAAGGGCTCTACGTTTTATTGTCTTTTTTTCAAGGCAAGGTCCTTATATTTAAAGCAAACCCATATTTTATTCAGTGCTTAAAGTATGTATAAAAATCAAAATTGAATTAGAATTTTTCTAAATTAATAGCTAAGCTTAGTCAAGCTCTATGACAAATTAGCATCACCAGAAAATCTTAATCTTTTAAGTGAGAAAGGTAAGATCGGTAGTAAAGAGGATTTTTCTCAAAAAGATTTTATTGAACATAAAAAAGGTAAACCGTTTGGCTAGGAAGGTTTTTATTTTGTGTTTTGCACTCTATATACTAACTCTTCATTAGTATCAAGCGGACACATGTCTCCAGAGTAAGTTAAATCAGTCACGTTAGCATCAGAATCAAATTTATACGGTGTTTGCTCTACAGCAAAGGTCACGGTCTTTTTTTTACCATCAACGGCGATGTATTGATATTGATTAACAGGAATAATATGAATATCTTGGCAGTTTGCATTATTACTAATGTCCATAGCAAACTTTTCCACTACATCTTCATTATGTCTATCTTTTTTGAAAACCCAAATTGTATCAGCGTTATCTTTTATCTGGCTGATAAACTTATTATATGGTGGTGAACTCGTTGAAGAGCTTCTTGCATGATACAAAACAAACTGACCATTTTTAAGCATGGCTAATAGGCCAATACATGATTGGAAATCGCCAGAAAACAATACCATCCCTGTTTTACTTTGACCAGGTTCCATATAGCTCGCTCTAGCTATTTGTCCTTCAACCGTACTACAAATCATGAACTTCACCGTATCAGTCTGCTTCTCTGGCTTGAAAAACATAATCAGATCCTTTGAGACTTTTTACTTTTATAATTTTATTATAGCCACCAATTATCTGTATTTAAAATTTGTTGGCAGTTTGTCTTAATAACTGTTTTTTGCATCGCATAACCTCAATGTTATTTGCCCTAGCTTTGGTTTGGTGTTGGTCGAGCGGTTCACTCAAGGCGAAACCCAGCATATGCTGTCAAGCTCAAAATAGGGGCAAAACTTTTTTTAGGTGTGTTTTGTCTTACTACAATAGATTAAAAATAGTTCTCTTTATCTCTTGAAATTTAATCGGTTACCCCTATCTACAGAGTATTCCAAACAAAATTATAGGAGAATGTGATGACTAAGTTAGTTCGAAGAAATTATTTTCCTGCAAATAACGTTGTAGGAAGTTTATTAGAACAATTTTTTAATACGGTACAAAGTCAGGATGAAAGCGATACCTCATTTATTGAGACCAGCTCATGGGCACCATCTGTTGATCTTAAAGAGGAAAGTGAGCGTTTTCTTGTGATTGCAGATCTTCCTGGAGTAAAAAAAGAAGATATGAATATTTCGTTAGAAAACCATGTACTCACCATAAAAGGTGAACGAAATATTGAAAAAACAGAAAATCAAAAGACTTATACCCGGAGAGAAAGAGTTTATGGTCAATTTTATCGGCGCTTTTACTTGCCTGAAACGGCTGACGATAACCAAATTAGTGCTCGTTATACTAATGGCGTTTTAGAAATAATTATTCCTAAGAAAGAAAAAGCGGCTCCGAAAAAAATTGATATTTCAGTAACTGAATAAGCTGGGATCTCTTATTGGGGATTTTCATTGAGTTTTACAGGAACATTAGTTAGAGCATTTATATAATCCTCGCTTACTTCATGTAAAAGCACTATCTTTCAGGGTGTATTATTTTGATACACCCTAATGTAGGAATTGAGTTAGAACAAGCCCAAATTCCTTCACCTTAAACCAGTTCAAGCTCGTCATGTGATGGCATTAAAACAAACTTGATAACATGATGCCAACGGCTCTGATGCAAGCACTCATGTTTTTCATAAGGTAAATAGCTAATTGGCTTTTACTTACTAAATAATCAATTAGCTTATATTTCACTCCCTATGCACATATAAATTGGCAAAATAAACCTTTATAAAAAACAAATCCTAGCTAAGACACAAGAAGTATTGGCTTATTTCAGGTCGCCCCTAGGTCTTTGTATTGAGAATCCATATCATCCCATTAAGATAGCCAGCAAAAATAAGCCATACGAAATAAGGAGTTAATAGTAATGCAATCCCTTTATCCATATTTTTAATTTTTAGGATAATGAGTGCATTTAAACTAATCATGACTACTATCCATAAAAAACTAAATCCAATCCAATGTAGTTGAAAAAAAAGTGGTGTCCAGACCCAATTCATAATGAGTTGTACTAGATACAGATTAAATACCATTTTAATTTGGGGTCTGCTGCGATTTTGCCATAACCTAAACCCAATAATCGCAAGAAATGCATATAATATGGACCAAACCACAGAAAAAACCCAACCTGGAGGAGTTAGAGTTGATTTATGAAGCCCTTCATACCAAGAATAAATATTCGCTTGGGTTAATAAACCTAAGAAGAAACCTATTAGTTCAAAAGATAAAATCCAACCAATCAATTTAATTCCGTTCATTTTGTTCAAAATCATCGCTCCAAATTTTCGATAGCCCCTCACGAAATGAAGGATAGCGAAAAACAATATTTAACTCCCTTTTTATTTTTTCATTAGACACACGACGATTGCTTAAATAAAACTCTTGTTCCTTTGGTGATAATGATGCCTCTTCAAACAAAATTAAAGGCAATGGAACCTGCTTAAGTAACGAAGCCGCATATGCATCAACCACATGAGATGCAGCTGGTTCATCATCAGCTACATTATAAATGGACAAAGGATTGGTTTTTTTTATTGAGGCAAGGAGTATTGACACAATATCATCAACATGAACACGTGAAAACATCTGTCCTTCTTTATAAATACTGTATTTTTTCCCAGATTGAATCCGTTCAAGAGGATTTCTTTCCGGTCCATAAATTCCCGCTAATCTGAAAATATGTAATGGAAGTTTGTTGTATCTTGCATAAGAAAGCCATGCATTTTCTGCTTCCAAACGTAAAATTCCTGATGAGCTCTGTGGTCTGCAGATACTTGATTCATCAACCCAATTTCCTTGATAGTTTCCATAAACCCCTGTAGAAGATAAATAGCCTATCCACTCAATATGTGCAGCATACTGCTTAATCAAGTCCGAATAATTAGATAATATGAGATCACCAATACCTGGTATAGGTGGGACACTAATCAAAATGTGGGTAGATTGACTGAGGTAATATTTAATATCTGAAGCCTCAAAATCAATAAGTGTGATTACAGGAGAATGATTCGTTGTTTTCTTTCTTTCTTGACGTGTTGTACCAACAACCGCAAAACCTAACTGAATCAGTTTCTCAGCAAGCCGATTGGCAGTGTAGCCAAAGCCAAAAATAAAAAAAGCAGTGGTCATTTGAATTACTTCCTTTTTAACTGATTGTAATAATTTAAAACCCTCCTACTCGCCTCATGATGATTAATAATCAGCTTTGGATAATTTGTCTTAGGGAGTCGAATAAAGAAGTAATCTATAATGTTCTAATTTATCATAATAAACTCATAGAATTGAATAGAGTAACGCCACAAACAAAAACTGGCGTTACTCTAAATAGTTTGCACTTATATTTTCTTAAAGTACTGGAGATGTCGCTATTGATTTTTTGAAAGTAACAATCAAATTTGAATCTTTCGTTTTTGTGGTCATTGAATTCGGATCATAACCCTTTGGTAATTCAAATGCTTGACTGTAATTACTTTGAGAGTAGCTTACACTTTTGTTATTATCTTGTTCACGCGTAATTTTTTGTGTTACGTTCGAGCTCACTATCAATTGCCCCCCTTTCACGGAGACATCGACTTTACTGTCAGCACCTTTTGGTAATTTTACTTTATATATGATCTCATTTTTACTTTCTTTAATTTCAATATTATTTGTACTACCAAAAGGCATTTGATTGGGTTGACTCACCAAGTTATGTTGCATTTGTGAAAATTGACTTTTCATAAATTGATCCATAGCTCGTTGCATTTGATCCATTTGCTTCAAAATATCGTTAGGTGATTTAAAGAAAGGATCATTATCAAAGGGATCCACGTTTACTTGCTGATTACTCTTTTGCACTTGATTATTTTGTTTCGCCTCAAATGCTATGGCTCCTGCTGATATCATAGTGATAAGCGGAACAGCGATTAAAATAGAAAGTAGTTTCTTATTCATCTAAATCTCCTTTCGGAATTGGAATATCAAAAATTCAAGTTATTTGGATAAGTAGTTATGAGCTAATAGTCATAACCCGACTCTATCTTACTCATCAAAAAATAGGACTTCGCCAGAGGCAACATCGTACAAACCACCAATAATTTTAATGGTTTCTTGATTCTGCTAATCGTTTTCATAAATGCTCCAATCTAATAATTTAATTATTTAACTTGTTTTTTTTAATTTCCATGACGTTATTCTCTATGGTGCTGCAAATATCATTCAGAGGTAAATGGCTCAAATTATCAATTGAAAAAGGATTCTGTAGCTCTACTCCTATTTGGTCTAATGAAAAAAGAGCATAGGCGACCAAAGTCACGATAATAGGATTAATATATAGAGAGTAATTAACTAGAGCTACAGGAAGTATAATTAAAAATAAAAGGATAAATCGACGTGATTTAATTGCCATAACAAAAGGCATGGGCGTTTTTAATATCCGTTCGCACGCACCTTGACAATCCAGAATTGCTCCTCGAAGCTCTTCTGCTTTCAAAAAAGAAAACTGATTTAATTTGCCACTATCTTGCATCTGCGACAACATAAAGGCTAGCTTTGACGAAATTAAATTAGGTTTATGTTGCCACTGCTGTAATTCAGCATAGGTATCCTCACATAATAAGTGTTTTACTTCCTCTATAGAAGAAGCCCCTCTAAGGCTATTCTTCATAAGATAAGGCATTGCTGCAATTAAACCGAGAATTTTACCTATCTCGCCTCTATTTGAAGTGTCAACATAACTTATTATAAAAATTGCCAAGTTTCTACTGCAATTAACCACATTGCCCCATAGTTTTCTTGCTTCCCACCAGCGGTCGTATCCCGCATTGACACGAAAAACTAAAATTAATCCCATGATTACCCCAGCGTACTCAAAGGGGCTTATAGGAAGAGACAACCAGGGAACAAAAATACTTAGTAAAGAAACAAAACACGCGTAAATACATACCGCCAAAACTTTCTTCCATACTCGAGGAGTAACTGAACCATGAATGGCAAGCGCACTTTCCATGAAATTTGGATATTCATATTGATTTATAGTTTTTTTATTTTCTTTCATAGCATTTCGCCTAATTTATGTCTACAACTCCTAGTTGCTTCGCATAATAGTTAATACTGAGCATTGATTTGCATTCTAGAATTCTTTATTTTTCAATAAATGTATTTGCTATTTTTGAATAGCTTATCTAGATTGCATTTAATTGCTGATGAGTATGAAGCAGAACGAAATGTTATTTGAGCTGATGACATGGCTTAAATCCTCTTAATTTTAAATTTTAAAAATAAAACAAAAAAAAATTTCAATTTAATGGTAAGAGATGAAATGTATATTTACTTTTTAAATAGTTACTCTTCATAAAATGCATAGAGATTCTTAATAGGGATTATCGGTTCTAATTTCAAGATAATTATTAAAATAATTTTAGAAAAAATTTAGCATTCAATCGTACCGGAACAACGAAGCCTTTGCCAAACCTGCGCTGCATAAACAATCACTCTTCTGACTTTTCAAAATAACGCTTTCCTTTTAAAGCCAACACATGTTGCTCCAAAGAAATATCGATGTCTTCTTTTTTTACACCGGGAATATCAGCAAGCACAACAAATCGGTTTTTTCTTCTTTAATATCCACAAGACCAGGTACTTGTTTCAATAAATGAGGCATCCTCTCGTTGTGGATTAAAAAAGTTTTCCAGTAGATTCATTTCTTGATACATAGGTAATCTTCTTCGTAAAGTATTCATAGTATCTTCTTGTTTAGTGTTTTTGGATAATCTAAAAATAGGGTCGTGATGGGTTCATTTCAAGGGTCCAAAAAATTTTTTCTTGCCCTCTTAGAAATAAATCGATTATCCTTGCGCGCCATATTTTAGACCCCATATAGGGTGTACATTGTTATTGCTAAGAGGAATGAATACATCATGAATCACTTGCTCGAAGTTGCAATTAAATTGTTATCAGAGCGCCACCATACAGAACATGAATTAAGGCAACAGTTAGAAAAAAGTTTTTCAAACCATCTAGAGATTGACAAAGTGATAGAGTCAACAATAAATCGACTTAAGGAGCTTCATTTACTCAATGACGACCATACAGCTCAAACTTTAGCCGCTAGTTATGCACATAAAGGTAACCGATTTATTACACAAGTACTGCGCCAAAAAGGAATCAGTAATGAAGCCATTCATCAAGCACTTCAAAGGGTTGGCGATGAATACTCTAGAGCACTGGATGAAGCGCGTCGAAAAATGAGAGGTATGAGTAGCGAATCATCTGAGCAAAAGAAAACACGACTGTATCGCTTTTTAAGTGGCCGGAGCTTTTCTTTTGATACGATAAAGCAAGTATGTAATACATTAATAGAACAAGGTCTCCTTGATTCATCTGGTGAATCAAAGGAAACGCTTGAATTTTAAGGATTTTACCACCTTAAGTTTTGACTTCGGACTAAGTTTAATTGTGTTCCAATTGAATCTGAGCATAGCCATTTTAAGGAGCAAGGGACCACGGAAAACCGACGCTTTCTCGCCAGTTTAGGAGCGGTGTTGAACAGCCTGTAAATAGAGGTGTTTACAGCCTAAACTCCAGCGATATCTATAGTATTCACTTGTATATCCATTTGCTTATTAGCACGCACAATCGAAACAGTGACTTGGTCCCCTACTTTTATTTCCGTAAGCATATTATATAACGCATCATAGTTACGAACTGCGTGACCATTTAGCGCAACGATAATATCACCTAATACGATTCGTCCCCAATCATCTCGATGAGTACCTCTTAAATGTGCTTGAGCAGCTGGAGTATTAGGTAAGACATCTGCAATCAAGATCCCTTTATGTATACCCAATTGACGTGCAATAGTAGATGGAACACTTTGAATACCTATCCCAGACAATATCACTCGCCCATTTTTGATAATTTGCGTTACGATACGTTCAATATCATCAGCAGGAACTGCAAAACCAATCCCAGCAGATGAACCTGAATGAGAGTAAATCATGGTGTTCATTCCAATTAACTGTCCAGCACTGTTCAATAATGGTCCGCCAGAGTTACCGGGATTAATTGGAGTATCTGTTTGAATCATATTCCGAATCGTAACTCCACCGATCCCAGGAACTTTTCTACCCAAAGCCGAAATAACTCCTTTAGATAAGCTATGATCCAAACCATAAGGATTACCTATTGCAATCGCTTTTTGGCCCACTATGAGATCATTAAGATGTACTATTTGAAAAGGCGTAAATTGCTTTAATAAATCCAGAGCTTGTGGTGCTTCAATTTTTAAAACTGCAATGTCTTTACGAGGCTCTGCTCCAACTATTTTTGCAGGGACTGTCATTTTGCCCAGAGTAATTGCCAGCTTATCCGCTCCCTTAATAACATGATAATTTGTAACAATATGCCCGCTGTTATCCCAGATAATACCAGAACCAGCTCCATTTTTAATTTCCATTCTTTCAAGTGAAGAGTTAGTAACTGTCGCCAATCTGTGAACATAAACTACTTTAGGTGATGCATCATGAAAAACTTGTACCGTATTTTGTTCATCAGGAAGAAGAGAATTTAGATTTAAACTGTAACCAGGGAAAACCACAGTAAAGTGTAAAACAAATGAAATAAAATATATAACTCGTTGTTTTGCCATCGATATATCTCCACTAATTAGCTTGACCTGGGATCTTGCATAACCAGCATTGAAAAGACCATATTGAAGTAAAAACACCTAAAAAGTAAACTGTCCCAGGACTTCGAAAATATTTTGCAACCTATTGGATAAACTGTCAATTACTCAAAAATAATGACATTTTTTTACTAATTGGTGCAATTGATAATTTGCTTTAGGGCTCACTATCAAAGCATGACTGCTATTTTCGTGTCCATATTGCCTACTTGAAATTGCTTTATCAATTGTAGAAAAATCCAATACAAGATCGTTTGAAATGAAATGTCAATTAACCGGTATAATATAGGTAAGTCAATTTGGTGATGTACTTGCTCCACTGTGGTTTGTTCAGGGCTTACAGAGAGCTCGGATTTAATACATCCATTCCCTCCTTATTCAATATTTCTACTTTTTTTGTTGCGCACAACACCAAGCTCTTTAAAGAGGGATATGAACAAA
>NZ_MKTO01000019.1:0-95006 GCF_001897665.1 Legionella sp. 39-23
ATTTTGTATTACATGCTCAATCAGCTCGCTAAACCCAGAGAGTATTTAGCGGGTATAAATCGTCTCAGGAAAAATATTGATGAAATCACTCGCGATATTGTGACGTTTAAGAATGGTAAAATATTGGAATGCTATACGCTTCCTCATCGTTTGAATGAGCATACGATCGGCCGTGTTTGGAGTTTTCGTGATATAACGGAACGGGCAAACCTTGAAAAACAACTTAAATATCAAGCCTTACATGATCCATTAACCGAGTTACCTAATCGAGCATTGTTAATTGACAAAATACAAACGGGGATTGAGTATGCAAAAAAACATAAACAACAATTTGCACTTCTGTATTTTGATTTAGATCGATTTAAATTAGTGAATGACAGCTTGTCACATGAAGTTGGTGATCAATTATTACGTTTAGTTGCACAACGCTGGTCACCTTTAATTCGCAAAGAAGATACTATCGCTCGAATTGGAGGTGATGAATTTGTCATGACCTGCCACATAACCCAAAATGAAGACATTAAAGTTATTGCCAATAAAATTTTAGACGCCATGAAAGAGCCATTTAAAATTGCAAATCGGGATTTAGTGATTACTACAGCAGTAGGAATAAGTCTCTATCCACAAGATGGGAGTACTCCCAGTGATTTATTAAAAAACTCTGATTTAGCCATGTATCAGGCTAAAGAACGTGGGGGCAATCAATACTGCTTTTACTCGCCCCAATTGCATGAATATTCTGATAAATGCTTTAAACTCGAGTCGGATTTACGCAGGGCCATTAAAAACAAAGAGTTTTTCCTGTTATACCAACCACAATTCAACATTGATAAGGAAGACTTATTGTCCGTTGAAGCCTTAATTCGCTGGAATCACCCAGAGAAAGGATTATTACTGCCTCTAGACTTCATTCCCTTAGCAGAAGAAACGGGTTTAATTATACCTATGGGTGAATGGATTATCAGCGAGGTTTGTCAACAAATAAAAGCTTGGCATAAAAAAGGACTACCTTATATTCGGGTGGCTATAAATATTACTACTCGTCAGTTACGACAACCCGATTTTATTTATGTTGTCGAAAAAATTTTAAAAGAGCATCTGATGGATCCGCAACATATAGAATTTGAAATTTCCGAAAACGTGATTATAACGCATAGGGATATCATACAAACCCTCAATCAGCTTAAGCAAATAGGCATCCGTATTGCTTTAGATGATTTTGGGGCAGGAAATTCCAGCATCAATTATCTGAAACAACTGCATATCGATTGCCTGAAAATAGACCAATCCTTTATTCAAAATATATCCTCTTCTCGCAGTGATGAAGTCATTATTGAAGCAATCATTTCTATGGCACGTAGCTTTAATTTTAAAGTTCTTGCTGAAGGAGTAGAAAGTCAGAAACAACTGGATTTTTTAAAGCAACAACACTGTGACGAAGTTCAGGGATTTCTTTTCAGCAAGCCCTTGACACCACGCGGGATTGAACAGTTTTTAAAACATCGCCATTAATCCTACCGTCTATCGGGCTTGAGGGTGGGCTAGACGTTGTGCCTAAAACAAGAATTAAATATGACTTATTCGTCCAGTTAGTTAATTGATTTAAAATGATTTTTTTCAGGGACAATAACAAAAAAATACATATACAGCCGTATTTACAATAGACGCTACGCTGTAGCCTGGGTGTAGGCAAAGCCGTAATCCGGGTTGCAAATAAGAAATCAGGTACTTCTCTCCCGGGTTCCGCTTCGCTGCACCCAGGCTACAATTTAGGAGGCGGAGCAATTTATGAACTGGCAAGGATGACGTGATAGCCTCCTCTTTTAAACCATATCTAATCGTCTTAATTCCCGGTCTTCTGACCGTTTTTCAGAAAATTCCATATATGATTTGTTGAGACCAAAAAAGGCTCCCGCACATCCCCCAACAATAGCAGAGTAAATGGGAATTATTTCCGACATAGGAGGGGTATGTTTTGTGAAAGCAGAATGGCGTGAAAACTTTAGAAATTGTTCATCATCAGGAACGTGTTGACCATCAAGATTAACCACTTCTGGATTTTCTGCAGCAAATCTTTTCAATGCTTCTGAAAATAAAAAACTACTACCAAAACCAAACAAAGCACCGTAAAAACCATATTTCACCGTATTTAATGCAACACGAGGCATATAGCGTATCAAAAACAGAAAATCAGCAGTCCTCTTATTGTCTCTCGCATTTATAATTGGCATAATAAAAAACAAAGTAACAAAAATTATGCCAATTATATTTCCTTTAAAATTTATTGTCAAAATGACTTAATGGAAATCGAGGTGATCAGACATAAATCCCTATGAATAACAAACACCCACTTCGGGTCTAAGTTTCTTCCAATAATGTAAAGGAGAATGATCTGGTGTTGCCATTTTATCAGCAGGAAGATAGAACGTTTGTTCTAACAAGTGTTGGCCACTCAATGCAGCATGTGACACATGATCTGTAAAAACTATCCAAGTACTTTTGGCTGGAAAATCAATTTGTACCTTTTCAACCTGCGCCTGATACACATCATCCAACTTCATCGTGTCATGTAAATGCAACATGTAATGGTCATAAGGTGAACGCAAAGTTTTCGTTGCTTTGACCAGTTTCAGCATTTTTGCTTTTATTTTATTGTAAGGAGTGATTTGGGGGGCAAAACGATGAAGAACATCAGCAAATGGCTCCCCAAGATTCCATACTCGCGGTTCACTATGAGGATTTATATTGCAAAAAACACGCAAGATTCTCAAGCCATGGACCGGGCTTGCTGCAAAAGAATCAACATGCAAACGAGTATCATCCTTTCGTTTTGAGGAACGACGTCCATCAATTTGCGCAGGTCTGAAACTGGTCCTGCCCCATTGCAAATGAGGAATATAAGAAGGCAGAGTCCTCTGAATTAATTGATGAGCAAATTCTGCATAACCATGCATCATCGCAGTAAGCTTAATATCCAAACCACTCGTGTCTTTTTTATAAGCACTCAGCTTTTTATTCCGAATATCATAACTGACATTTTTTCGACTGCCATCTAAAAGATTTTCTGAGAGTAGCTCAGGATCAACAGAAGAGAAAAAATATTCTGGGAAAAATAAGACTTTACCTTCCTCCAATTGGTCAGTACTCTTTTGCTGATCAATTTGCTCTATATTTTGTGTGAATAAATAAGAATTCATTCTTTTATCCTAAATAATATGTCGAACTCACGTTAATGTAGTAAAAATTTAATGCCATATCGCATATAATCGCAAAATACAATTTTTACTTTTTGCTGGATCATATCATGTCACTTTGCCCTTGTGGATCTCAAAATACATATGAGCTTTGCTGCGGTTTATTTTTGGATAAAAAGCAATTGCCGGAAACCCCAGAACAATTGATGCGCTCACGATATACTGCATACACTATGGGAAAAATTGATTACATCAAAAATACAATGAAAGGCAAAGCCTTAGTAGGTTTTAATGAACTCGAAGCCGCGCAATGGACAAGCAGTGTGACCTGGATTAATTTAGAGGTCATAAACTCAAGTATGTCTGGTCCTGATAAAGGATTTGTCGAATTTGCCGCGCGTTTTTCGGAACAAAACAAAGTACAAATGATACATGAGTTAAGTGAATTTCATAAAGAGCATGGTCAGTGGTTTTATGTTAGTGGTGTACATAAGCAGGGTTTAAATAAGATCAGTAAACCAAAAGTTGCTCGTAATGCCCCCTGCCCTTGTGGTAGTGGGAAAAAATTTAAAAATTGTCATGCAAAGTAATGTGGGTTCAATATAAAAGACATAAAATACCTTTTATGTCACTAAACAAACCTTATCCCGTAAGAAGGCAAGGATGTAAAGCATGTGTACGGGATCCAATTCGATAGTCCAGTTTGACATACGTTTTAATGTCAAACACATACAAATACAGAGTTAAATTATGAATGGTCACTTATTGCTTAATATCTTTATCTTTCTTGCTTCTGCCAGCATTATGGTTCCTATTGCCAGTCGCTTCAAACTAGGGTCAGTCCTGGGTTATCTTATCGTAGGTATTCTTATCGGTCCTTTTGGTTTCAAACTGATTGGAAACGCACAACAAATCATGAATTTTGGTGAGTTTGGTGTGATCATGATGCTATTTCTCATCGGTCTAGAGTTAGAACCCGCTATGTTGTGGAAATTGCGCAAACTGATTATAGGTTTAGGCAATCTACAAGTACTCTTAACTACCATTATTTTAACGGCCATTGGACTGATGCTCGGTTATAATTGGCAAGCAACTCTAGCAGTAAGTATGGCGTTGGCCCTTTCATCAACAGCCCTAGTACTGCAAATGCTCCAAGAAAAAAATCTTCTGAAAACAGCAGAGGGTGAAGCATCATTTGCTGTACTTTTATTTCAAGATATCGCCGTAATCCCCATATTAATTATCATTCCATTACTCGCCCAACATGAAAATATTCAAATGAATCCTCATGAAACTGCATTCATTATGCATCTTCCCAGATGGCTACATGCGCTTTTAGTTGCTGGAATCATCGGAATCGTCATTTTCGTGGGGCGTTATTTATCTAGATATTTATTTTCAATTATTGCCAAAACCAATTTACGTGAAGTATTCACTGCCTTTTCACTTGCTTTGGTAGTTGGTGTCACTCTATTAATGGAGTCTATCGGTGTATCCCCTGCTCTAGGTGCATTTATTGCCGGAGTTGTATTAGCAAACTCCGAATACAAACACGCAGTTGATGCAGACATTCAACCATTCAAAGGACTTCTACTTGGGTTGTTTTTTATCTCAGTAGGAATGGCAATGAATTTCTCTCTTTTTTCTCATCATGCGATACTCATTGTGGCCGCCGTATTTTCCTTAATTATTGTCAAGGCAATTATTTTATATTTTCTGGGCCACATCTTTGATTTAAGCAAACTACAAAGCATCGGTTTTGCTTTTGCTTTAGCACAAGGGAGTGAGTTTGCCTTCGTGCTCTTTGACTATGCTGGAAGTACTAAAGTAATTAATCAGGAAACGGCCTCCTTTTTTACTCTTGTTGTTGCATTATCTATGCTTGCCACCCCCTTTTTAATGCTTATCTATCATCGATTGATCATTCCTCAATTTATGAGCTTTATACCCGAACGCGAGTATGATTCCTTTAACGAAAAAAATGGAATCATTCTTGCTGGTTACGGGCGTTTCGGCCAAATTATTGGTCGCTTACTCAACGGTGAAAATATAAAAATTACCGTATTGGAAAAAAATCCAGGACAAATCGAGCTACTTAGGAAATTTGGTTATATTGGCTATTTTGGAGATGCCAGTCGATTAGACCTGTTAAAGAGCGCCGGTGCTGAACATGCCAAATTGCTCATAGTCGCGGTTGGAAATGTCGATGCAAATCTACAGATTGTGAAGCTCGCCAAACAACACTTCCCCCACTTAAAAATTTTTGTTCGCGCACGTAACCGTCGTCATGCTTATGAGCTACATCGCATAGGCGTGGATTATTTCATTCGAGAATTATTTGATTCCTCCTTATCTATGACTAAAGAAGTCATGAGGTTTCTAGGATACAACAATGAAAATATTCGCAAAAAAGCATCCGCGTTCAGAAAACATGATGAGGCCACGTTAATCCAATCTTTTGATTTTTTTGATGAAGAAAGTGAGCTCATCAATTTTTCACGTCAAGCGAAAGGAGAGTTGGAGCGTATTCTTCAATCGAGTTAAAAATTGCACACACTTGATTATAATAAAAACTTATTTATTGCAGCCCGGGTGAGTAAAGCCCAGGCTACCACATGACTTAGAGGAGTATTAACGACTCATGATCAATCTTCAAATTCCTTTAGAAACCTTTCTTAGAGAGTATTGGCAAAAGAAACCTTTAGTAATTCGCAATGCATTGCCCAATTTTGCGCCTCAATTATCTGCTGATGAGTTAGCTGGGCTTGCTCTTGAAGAGGATGTCGAAAGTCGTATTGTCTTTGAAACACCCCATGAACAACCCTTTTGGCATTTAAAGCGTGGGCCATTTTCTGAAACAGATTTTAATACCCTGCCCACAACCCATTGGACTTTACTCGTTCAGGGAGTGGATAGATTGGTTCCTGAGGTTTATGCCTTACTTAAACATTTTGATTTCATACCGCAATGGCGGATTGACGACATCATGATCAGTTATGCAGTAATGCATGGCAGCGTTGGGCCGCATTATGATAATTATGACGTTTTTTTATACCAGGCTCAGGGGCGACGTGAATGGTCACTCACGACGAAAGGTTGTACTAATGAAAATTACATTACAGATCTCGAACTGCGTATCATGAATCAATTTGATGTTGAAGAGCGTCTAATTCTTGAAGAAGGAGATATGTTATACCTTCCGCCACATGTAGGTCACTACGGGATTTCACTTTCTGAAGACTGCATGACCTATTCCTTTGGCTATCGGAGTTATCAAGGGCAAGAGTTGTTAGATAGTCTTAGTGATTATTTAGCTGAAAAAGGCACATTCAAAACATTATATCAGGATCCCGACTGGACACAGTCACATCAGACCTCTGAGATCATTCGCCCTGCGTGGCAAAGTGCGCAGCAACTGCTACAACAATTAATTAGCGATGAGAAGACAATCAAATCCTGGTTTGGGTGTTTTGCAACACGATTAGATCAACAGGCAGAACATCAATTACCTTTGCCCTTAGAAGAAAATGAGATAATTGATTTATCTACTTTTATTAATGAAATAAAAACAGGGACCGATCTTACTAGAGACGCATCTTGTCGTTTTGCTTATCAAACTTCAGACGAGTACTCTGAATATCAACTCTATGTTAATGGCTGTGAATGGGATATAGCAGGAGTTTCCCATGATTTAGTCCACTACATCGCCAATAATCGGTACTTATCCCATCAATTGCTTACTGCTTATTTAAATACTACACAAAATCAAATATTTATTTATAATTTATGGAATTTGCAATGGTTATACATCGCAGAAAACTAGACAAGATAATGTGTGCAAAACTACTTGAGTATAAATTGGTTAAATTCAAAAACGTAGAGTATAGTTAATATACATACCATAATAAGGATAGGTAATGAAAAGAATAATACTAGCTGTAATTCTGGTGTGCTCAACGGCCTTATTAGGCAATTGTTCTAGTGGCAATCCATGCTGCGGAACATGCGCTAGTGATTGTGGGGGTTGCGGCGGTTGCAATGGAAGTTGGTATTAAGCTATGTAGCCTGGGTGCAGCGAAGCGAGACCCGGGTTTTCATAACTGACGTGGCCATCTATTAGGCCACGTCAAGCTTTCCGGGTTCCGCTTCGCTGCACCCAGACTATAGTCCTAACCAATTTGCTCTCTACGAATGAATAGAAATTTTAATTGGCCAAGATTAATTTTATGGCTGAATAAAGTAATCAGCGCACCAGTTAATACCAATATAATGCCTATAGTACCCCATAGGTTTAGTTCTTCTCCTAAGAGTAATACACCAAAAATAACGACAAAGACCGGTTCCAAAACGGATAAAATAGACGCTTTTTCTGAGCTGATGTATTTTAAGCTGTATAACAACAGGACTATGGGAATTACCGTTGCAACCACTGCAATGCCAAATAAATGATACCAAACATCCATAGATGACGGGATTGTAAAAGAATGATTAAAAAGAGAAACAAGTAAACTCGTGGTCATACAACCTAAGCACACCATAAAAGTAGACATATTGGGAGAAAGTTCATTTTTTTTACTGCCTATCACATAGCAGGCATAAAAAAAAGCGGAAGCGACACCTAGTAAAATTCCCCATAGGTTAAAAGATAACGCATCTAAATCCACCATAAGCGCCATACCAATTAAAATAACTACAATGGCTAAATAATAAATTTTGGGAATAGATTGATTATAAAAGAAATAGTTGAGCAACATAATCAGAACTGGGTAAGTAAAAAATATAACCATTGCCAGCCCAGAGCCTATATAATGCGAAGCTAAAAAGTAAAGCCAGGTCGAAATACCATAGAAAAAAACCCCTGTGCAAAAAGCAATAAGCATATTTTTATAAGAATCAGTGTTTTTTTTAATTTTGGGAAGCATGAATATTAAAATAATCATACTGGCAATAAGAAAGCGCCAAAACAACATAGTGCTTGCGGACAAATTACCATGAATCGCGCTTACGCCAAAATATCCAATAAAACCATAAAGAAACCCAGATAAAATGGCATAGATGGAACCCCGATATTCTTGATTTATCATCATGAAAATACTGCCTAAAAAACGGACCTAAATAAAAAAGAAGGTTGGATTTTTGCTCCAACCTGAACGACTGAAGGTAACTTCAACCTACATGAAAATGTAAAAATAGTGTATCATTTCTTCCACATAATACCATATTGAAAATAAATAAAACATACTGTATCATTTATCGACTTATTATTGAGATTCTTATTATGCTGCGTTTTGTGCTTTTTCTTTCATGTTTTTTTGTAGTAGTTACTGATGGTTATGCTGATCCTGCTTCATGTACTGAGCATCAGTGCATTGCCGTTGTTGATGCTGGAAGTACCGGATCAAGACTTCATATATTTGCATATGACCTTGATGAAACGAATACCCCTTCTCATATTTCAGAAATATGGTCTAAGAAAGTCAAACCTGGGTTTGCAATGATTGAAGCCAATCAAAATACCATAGATGCGTACCTAACAACCCTCTTCTCAGGAGCTCCTGCACAACATATACCTGTTTATTTTTATGCAACAGCAGGAATGCGCCTTGTGCCCCAAACCAAGCAAAAAATTTATTATAAAGAAGTACAAAACTGGTTTAAACAGAAATCCGAATGGCAACTGATGGACGCAAAAACAATTACTGGGCATGATGAAGCATTATACGATTGGCTTGCAGTGAATTATCATATAGGGGCACTCCAGTCACCTTCCAGTCAATCCGTAGGCGTTATGGATATTGGTGGCGCTTCGGTGCAAATTGTTTTCCCAATTCAAAAAAATATCGACAATGAGGGTACACACGTTGAATTGGATCTGTATGGCCAACATATCAACTTATCCGTGCACAGTTTTCTGGGACTTGGACAAAATGAAATGGCGCACCAACTTCTAGATACAGCTTCATGCTTCTCAGAGGGTTACCCTCTTCCTGACGGGAGCTCTGCACAAGGTGATGTTTTTACTTGTGAACACGAGGTATCACCATTAATTAAAATGCACAAAGTTAAAAAAGAAGTCCAACCGCCTCTTGCTGCCAGCCGTATCAGCTCGTGGTATGCCATTGGTGGTTTTCCAAATCTTGTAGAAAGCAAACCGTTCAAGTTCCATGACAATCAGTTAGCCATTCAAGATTTGCTGCAACAAGCAAATAGTCTGGTTTGCCACCAACCATGGGAAAGCATCAGCAATCAATTTCCTAATGACGAATACATTGAGTCCTATTGTCTCTTACCTGCTTTTTATTATGCATTAATGGTAGAAGGCTATGGCTTAACAGAAAATCAAACCGTGAATTATATTCCTCCAGCACAAAATCTAGATTGGACTATTGGTGTGGTACTACATCATTGATTCAATCATTGTAGCCTGGGTGAAGCGCAGCGAAACCAGGGTTACGGCTTACGCACTCACCCAGGCTACAATGACTCAAATTTCTTCTAACGAAAAATCTTCAATCCTCAACGCACTTGGCTGATTATAAAAAGCACATAAGGCATCGCGAAATTTTTGTGCACGTTGTGATAGTCCCTGTGTGCAATAATGTGCGACTTGCTGATAAACAGCCTGTTTAAAGGAGGTACTATCTGATTCTGCGCCATTGAGGTTATCAATACTGATATAAAATTTATGTCCTGCCGCCTTCGAAAGTATCCACTCCAATGCCTGTGGTTTTACTTCAACGTGTTGAAATAAAGTCTGTTGCTCTAGGGTACGTCCATCCGGCATATACCAATATCCAAAATCAATTTGCTTTCTACGCTCTTCACCAGCAATAAGCCAGTGAGAACATTCATGCAATGCACTGCTAAAAAAACCATGAGCAAAATATAAAGCATTATAAGGGCGTTGCTCATCAGCGGGTAAGTATATTGGCTCGTTGTCGCCTTTAATAAGTCTGGTATTAAATTCTACGCCGAAACAATTATAAAAAAGAGTTATTAAATCATGATATTGATGCACAAATATCTTTTCACTCATTAATTTACACATGTTGTCTAATTTATACTAATATAAATAAAGAGTCATTAATTTTTATGAATCCACGGAATATGGAGTTCCGATAATAAAAATGCAAAAAAAAGCACTTTCATACAGATTAGGAAGATTTATAAATAAGCTGCGATGGCCAATTATAGTCTTATGGTTACTTGCCATCTTACTCTGCATCCCATTTTTACCCCATATCATTACCCCATTTAAAACAACGGGGTTTATTGATGAGAGTTCTGCAAGCGCGCGCGCTGAACAGTACATGGATAAAAAGTTGGGCTACAACGATAAAAATAAATTTCTTATTATGTACCAGAGTCCGAAACTTTTAGCGACTAAATCTCAATTCAAAGAAAAAATTAAAAAATCGTTGTCAGATTTAAAGGATTTTCCAATTAAACACGAAATCATTTACCCCGATGATACGCATCAAATTTCCAAAGATAAACACACAGCTTATGTTGCAGTGATTATCAAAACGAATAAGCCTATTAGTGATGAATTATTAGCACAGTTTAAAAAATCAATAAAAAAACCTGCTCATATGACAGTCCTATTGGGAGGAGAACCGCTTTTCGTACAAAACGTGAATACACAGACACAAACTGACCTTTATAAAGCGGATTTTGTTGCTACACCTGTAGCAATCATCACTTTAATTCTTGTATTTGGCTCAGTAGTCGCAGCCACACTTCCAATTATTTTAGGCGGTGGATGTGCAATAATCATTTTAACCACACTCTATTTCCTTGGTCATCTATTTACTCTTTCTATTTTCACAATCAACATCGCCTTATTGCTCGGCTTGTGCTTATGTTTGGATTATTCATTATTTTTTATTAGCCGATTTAGAGATGAATTAAAAAATGGATTAAATATTGAAGAAGCAATTGCAACAACCCAAGAAACAGCGGGTAAAGCAATTTTCTTTAGTGGTCTGGCTGTTTTTATAAGTCTTAGTGCCTTATTTTTATTTCCAGTCAATATCTTATTTTCAGTTGCCGTTGGTGGATTAGCCGCCGTTTTTTTTGCGGTATTAATTTCTACGATATTTTTACCAGCAATTCTTGCCGTGCTCAAATCAAAAATTAACTTCTTGTCTGTACGTTTATTTAGGAACAAAAATCATTACAGCTGGTGGCGCTGGCTTGCAGAGCGAGTTGTACGTCGCCCCTATCTTTTTTTCTTCCCTATACTTATATTTTTATTGGTGCTTGGATACCCATTTTTAGAAGCAAAATTTGGCATATCAGATTATCGTATTTTTCCAGAAAACTCAGAACACCGGGCTTTTTATGATGTGTATGCAAAAAAATTTCAGATTGAACAATTAAATCCTATAGTCCTGGTGATCGAATCACCCTCTTCTTCAATCACTTCACGCAATAACTTGTCCAAAATATATAATTTGGTTCATAAGTTAAAACATAATCCATCGGTCAAAGAGGTCAATGGCATTATCAGCAGTAAATCAGATCTAAAAAAGGATCAATATTATACGTTGTATCATTTAAATAAAAAATTACTCGATCCACGTGTAAAACAGTTATTGGAAACAACTACAACCAAACATTTAGCGGTTATTAATGTGATAAGCAAGTATCCAGTCAATTCTGAAGAAACCAAAAATTTGATTAATGAATTACATCACATCAAATTAGGTTCAGGATTAAAAGTACAACTGACTGGAGTCGCTGTAAGTAACATTGATGTGCTACATAGTATTTATCGTGTTCTTCCTTATGCCATCCTATGGATCATTGTATTTTCATACCTCATCTTACTTTTGCTCTTAAGATCGCTCTTTTTACCGTTGAAAGCGATTTTAATGACGCTATTAAGCCTTTGTGCTTCATACGGTGCATTGGTGTTTGTATTTCAGCAAGGATTTATGGCGAATATACTTAACTTCCAACCTCAGGAAATGCTCGATATTAGTTTATTAGTCATTATATTTTGTGCTTTATTTGGATTTTCCATGGACTATGAAGTCTTTTTACTGACTCGAATTAAAGAGGCACATCAGTTAACTAAAGACAACAATCAAAGTATTATTTTTGGTATTGAAAAAAGCAGCCGTATTATTACGAGTGCGGCTCTTATCGTTATCGTGATTTGCTGTTCCTTCTTAATCGCCGATGTATTAATGGTCAAAGCATTCGGGCTGGGTATTGCAGTCGCCATTTTCGTTGATGCTTTTTTAATACGAAGCTTTTTAGTACCTGCTACCATGGCTCTCTTTAAAAATTGGGTCTGGTACCTCCCCAAATGGCTGGATCGACTCTTGCCCAAGCTGTAATCTTGAATATACCAGTAGTGTTTACTATACTGAATTTAAAGGTTTTTTAGTTATTTCTTATGGACGATAATAGAATTTTTAATTTAATTAAGATCTATAAAAATTCACAAAAAATAAAAAATAACTAAGATATCTTTGAATTCAGCATAAGTTTTTAGTTTTTCGCGCTATTCCTTAACTGCCGAATTTAGGATAAAAAATGGCTAATAAAAAAATAATACAAGCCTTATTTGAAGAGCATGCTCACAACGTTCCTAATTATGTCGCTGTTCTAAAAGGGAATGAAAAACTGACTTACGGAGAGCTCAATCAAAGAGCAAATCAACTCGCTCATTACTTACAAAGCTTAGGTGTAAAGCCAGACACTCCTGTTGCACTGTGTTTAGACCGTTCATTTGATTTTCTCATTACGCTTCTTGCCATTTTAAAAGCAGGTGGAGCTTATCTACCTTTAGATGCATCACAGCCGAATGAGCGTTTGTTATTTTTACTTAATGATAGTCAAGCACCAATTTTAATCACAAAATCATCGTTCAAAGATAAATTTACATCCTACCAAGGCTCTGTGATTCTCTTGAATCAAGATGATAGCAGCATCAAAAAACAGCCCATAGATAATCTACCGCCAGCCAATACCGCAGAACATTTGGCTTATATCATTTATACATCCGGATCCACTGGAACTCCAAAAGGCGTGCTTATTGAGCATCGTTCTGTGGTTAATTACTGTAAATGGTTTGCTGACTATACACACTGCAAACCTCAGCAACGAATTGATTTCTCCGCAAATCCTATTTTTGACATGGCAGTCACTTTAACTATTATTCCTTTAATGCTTGGACTAACTGTTGTTCTTTGCGAAGAGCCCGTTAAGAAAGAAGTACCCTCTTATTTACATTATCTCGCGAAATCACGCATTAATACCATTAAGTTAACGCCCAGTTATTTTAAAGTGCTTTTGCAAGAAGCAAAAAATCACTTCATTGCTTTGCCCCAATTACACTCCATTATTATTGGTGGAGAGAATTTATCGTCTGCTGAATGCCAATCTTGGCTTAAACTGTACCCCAAACATGTTTTGTATAATGAATACGGACCAACAGAAGCAACTGTAGCCGTATCAACTTATGAAATAAACATTCTAAATTGTGCTGATTTAGATACCAACGTACCTATCGGGACAACTGGTTCCAATATGAGTTGCGTTATTTTCGATACTAATGGTCAACCTGTTCTGGATGGAGAAGTGGGTGAATTATATATCGGCGGAACATGCCTGGCTCGAGGTTACCTAAATCAACCCCAATTAACACAGCAGCAATTTATTTCATATGATAATACGCGTTTATATAGAACAGGTGACTTATGCAAAAAACGCGTCGATGGAGTCATTGAATATTTAGGAAGGATTGATGAGCAGGTTAAAATACGTGGATATCGTATCGAGCCTAGTGAAATAGAAAAACACTTGCTGACCCATTCTGCTATTAAAGAAGTTGCTCTACTCGCCCAAAAAGATTCTTTTGGAGAACAACTATTAGTCGCTTATTACATACTGAAAAACAATAATACGACATTAAATGCAAATCAAATACGCAAATATTTACAAAAACAACTTCCTGAATACATGCTCCCCTCAGTTTTTGTAAGGATTGACTCATTCCCACTGACTGCTAATGGTAAACTGGACAAAGCTGCTCTACCTTTACCCTCATTAATTGTCAGTCATAACTATGTTGAGCCGGTTAGTGCTTTAGAGAAAAAGCTTGCACAAATTTGGTCAGATGAATTAGGAGTCCAACTCATTGGTATTCATGATGATTTTTTTGATTTAGGAGGCCACTCTTTATCGGCAGCACGTATTATTTCGAAAATAAACGGAGATTTAAATAGGGGCATTAGCATACATGACTTTTATAAAGCCACAAACATTGCCACACTCGCTCCAATTATCAAGAGTACTAAAAAGAATAAGAAAAAACGCTTAGACAAACATCCTAACTATCATAAAATAATCAATATTCCTTTGAGTGATTTTCAGTTCTTACTCTGGATGTCAAATACATTTGAGCCTAGAGCACAAAAGCTAAATATTGTTGCTAGAAAAAGGATGTTCGGTCATTTAAATGAGCGCGCTTTAGAGTTTGCTTTTCAAGCGCTTATAAAAAAACATGAATCATTAACTTATCAGGTATTAAAATTAAAACCCGCACAAAAAATACAAAAAGATTATACATTTAATTTGATTATTAATGATCTTACATCACACTCAATGCAACACAGTGAGCATGAACTGCAGAAGTCGATGACGCAACTCATTAGCTTTTATCCATGGCCTAAAAAAACTCCTTTAATTATTGGTAAATTATTTTATTTAAATGGCCATGAATCGGAACTGCAAATTTGCGTGCCCCACTTAATTTCTGATGACTATTGCACAGATATTTTATTCGCTGAATTATCGCGATTTTATCAACATTATAATCAATTAGCGCTTGAGCAAATTGAAATAGATACGCGTTTTAAAGAGCATATTTTTAGTGAACGCACTGCAATGAAAATGCATTTGGAAGAAGACAGTTCTTTTTGGGACGAATATCTCAAAGATGCCAGCTTATTTACATTTCCGGAAGAGTACGTAATCGCAGACATGCAAACTGCGCATATTCCCTATTCTACTTATTCAGTAATCCCTAGAGACTTATTAACTCATCTCAAGCTTTTTTGCGAACGCAACCACATCAGTATTAATAATGCATTATGTGCCGTGATTGCATTAGCCTTAAGAAATTGCTGTGGTAACTATCAAAGTGAAACTCCTTATACTTATATAAATATTATTCAATCTACACGTGATAATCCAATTTATGATAATACGATTGGCTGTTTTCTAAGAGTGGAGCCCACCAAAATTAGCCTTGATGATAAAGCCACATTAATCAGTTTATCTCAACAAATACGTAACGCGATTATTGATACCAGTAACTATCAACACTGCTCAAACTTAGTCAAACTCTGTTCCATTGGCTCGTTTAAACCTAATATGATCGAAAAATTTTTTACTAATTTAGTTACCCCACTCTATACAAAGCTACTCAAAGTACCATCCATTTATCGAAAAATTTTACAACGATGTGGCAGTCGTATGATGTCATTTAAACGAAATACCAAATTTCTTATTAATCTTAATATCAGAGGCAATTTCATTGAGTATTCTCATAGAAATTTGGAGTTATTTGGTTTTGATACAAAACAAATTAAAAACAATAATGATGATTTGCTGGCAATAGACTATATTTTTGAAGCCAGTTTCTTGCGCGATGGCAACCAAAATGCACATTACTTAGTTATTTCTGCCAATTTAAAACCCGCGTTTCGTGAGAAAATTGCACAAGAGGTTATTCGGCTCATGGAACCAATAGCAATTGAGAATAATGCGCGTGAACTTAAGTTAAAACGTGAACAGGCAGAACAGTTTTTTTAAATCAATTGAGATTGGAATTCCTACTATTGCTTTTGCCGCAACATTATGAGAATACGGCAAATGAAGTTAAGGTTATTGACTGCTAAACACATAATATTAATGCCGATCTTTTGCAGCTCGATTAATTTTCTGATAGAGTAATTCAGATAAATTTTCGCCCCCAAAGGAGGATGTTAAAAATGATTCGTGGATTTTTTGCAGGTTTAATGTTTTTACTTAGTTTCTCAGTTTTTGCAAATGGAAATGTTGCGGCTTGTGGTAATGCGGTTCCTACCGACGATGTTAATTTCTGTTCTTCATTTAAAACAGTTGCAACGTGTTACTGTACTAGCTCTGGTTTGCCTTCTGGAATGTGCCAAGACATGAATATGCTCTATGCTCGCATGGTCAGTGTATATGGTTCATTGGAAAAAGCATGTGCTGCTCAGCCCTATACTACAAAGCAAGATTGTCTTGATAATTGGAATTGTTATCGCCTGGGTGGTGTAGATTCTCGAGGTAGAGTCTGTAGTTCCAATAAGCAACCCTGTCATTAATTTATATTAAATTATACAGTCAACAAAAAATGATTAAGGTTGGGCTAGGCTAGCTTTAGCCCAACCAGAAATTCTAATGATTAAAGCAATTTTGGTAGAGTACTTATTGTGCATAATAAAAATTCAAAATTATTTTTATTCTCATTCTTATTTCTTTCAACATCTTTTTGTTTGGCAGAAACTGATAATATGCCCCACCACCCTTTTTATGTCGGTGCGATTGCCGGTTTTGGTTCAACTACCTGGGAAGGCTTAGTTCCAAGTGAAGAAAATCAAAATCTTGCCTTAATGTTATCAACGCCAATCAAAGTTGAAGAAGGAGGAAGTGCCTGGGGTGTTTTAGCTGGTTATGAATTTACTCGTTACTTTGCTATTGAAGCCAATTATGTGCACTTTCCTGAAGCCAATGTTCATTTCGATTCTATAAGTTTATTCAGTTTCGATCACGATGGCTTAGAAGTTTTAACGACTCAAACTGAAGTCGTGACATTGATGGGAAAACTCATGGTCCCTATTCCTCATTCCCAAATGAAAATCTTTTCCGGTGCGGGAGTTGCTGGTGTGCATCGTAAAGATATTGTTGTTAATGACTGGCGTCCTGGACCTGCTTTCAGCGTAGGCGTAAATTATCATTTTACTGAGCACATTACCGGCGAAGTTGCAGGCAATTTTACTGCGGGTTATGGAGAGTCACAACTTAATCCGGCAGATTCCTATTATCCTTTCCTTTATTCAGTTGCAGTCCATCTAATTTATCGCTTTTAAAAGTTAAAAATACTCATACAATGTAAACTCGGATTAGTATCATTTAGTCCGAGTTCACTATTATTTATGCGTCGTTGCTGAAAAAAGTAAAATAGACGTAGCAACTGTCTTGAATTTTATTTTAAGACAGTTGCTACACTTGCTAGTTTACTAAACCATAGCAGCTTATTGCTTGCCCAACCGATATGTTTCGTAGTGTTTCTCTAACTCATGTTTAAGTTTTTCTTTATTCTCCATCCCCAATTGATGAACTAAGGCTAAAGTCTGTATTATATGCGCCGCCTTAGCTTTAGTTACCTTAAAAGAAACCTGCATATGCGACTTTCCAGAATCACTGACATCTGTTAATAAAGCTTTTTTAGTCATCCCTTGAATATGCTGACTTTCTTTGTTTTGACTGGGTATAAAATTTTTATTCTTAACAAGACAGCGCATGACTTGATAATAGGTATTTATTTGCTGATAGCTCAGATCCAGTTCAATAGTGTTGTTTTTATCATAAATATCCATTGTTGAATTTCGAGGCAGAGTTGGATGATGTATTTGCGCTATAAGCCCTTGAGATGTACTCCCTGTAACTCGGGGAAGAAATTTATTTAGCACATAATTCCCCAAAGGACGAACCGCATAACTATAAGGCACTAATACATAATAATAAATAAACGATCTCACAGCTGCATTCAAAAAGAGATGGTGTGTTTTACGCTGAGAGTTATCATACTCAGCAGAAACATATCTAAATTCGGTATCTGCAAAACCTGCGTAATTTAAACAGTGATCACAAAAAGCATTAGGCCCTTGCTTGTCTTTGGGAGGTACTACTTGAATAATTTCCCAATCTTTTTTCCAAATGCCAAAGCACGAAACGGGATCCTTTCCCTGCTTTTGTACTACAACCCGAGGTTTTTCTGTCAGCTCATCCCAATGATCATATTTACTTTTAAATAAAGGATCAAAAAGCCCAGGAGGATTCAATGCATCAACACGTGATATTTTATAATTCCCTTTATCAAGAGAGAGCAATAAACTTAAGGAGCCCCCCAAACTCACCCCACAGACATGAATTGAATTTTTCTGTTGGCTTAGCCACGTTTGAATTCGTTCTCTACCACTTCGGTATAAGGATAATCCAATCGATTCAAAACCTTTAGAATCAGTTTTTATTTGCGTGAAGAAACCTTGGCCTGCAGGATAAGTAGTGCCCATAAAAATTAAGTGGGACTCTGCTTTTTTATGAACAATGGGCTTAAGTCCATAAGCAAAAACTCGATCATAATCATAGGTAAAAAAACGTTGCCACCAAGGTCGTTCTGTTAGTTCAATTGGAGTAACCTGATACTCAATTAACTCCCAATGACCATCAATGCACTGTGGAATTTTAAAAGACTCATATGGAGTTAAATCGCCATATGGAAGCATAGACAAACAGTTACTTAAATATAATTGAACTTGTTCCCTTTGCTCCGCATTCAAGTCTTTGTCCTGCAATTGCTTAAAAAGCTCTAGGAACCCTTGTTGCATGGCCAAACGAACATCTTTTAATAAATGCGTATTTCGCTGCAGAAAAAAAGAGTATAAGACCGAGGGCGTTAAAAATTGAGTCCAAGATTTTGTCCATCCCATAGTAAAAAAACGCAGTATATTGCGCGCTAAAATAGGACCATGTTGAGAAGAATCTACATCATCAAGGGCTTCAAATTCTCCTTGCTCAAAAAACTTGAGCTCTAAGCCTCCTTTGAATGTCGTTTTGTCTAACAAGCTCAACCTCCCTATCCTGTTTTTCCATGATTAATTATAGATGCTTACCTATCCGATACTCGGTGTAGCATTCCTCTACATTAGCTTTTAGGGTTTCGTTCTTCCTTCCTAATCGTTGTACTAAATCTAAAGTATGGCGGATATGTGCTGCTTTAGCTCGAGTCACTGTAAAAGGCACTTCGACTGCAGCCTTTGGGGCTTCCAAACTTGCTTCGAGTAGTGATTTTTTGCTAACTCCTTCTGTGTGCTTACTTTTCTTTTTATCATCAGGCAAAAAACCTTTCCCTTTTACCAGACAACGCATCACTTCATAATAAGTGTGTATTTGTTGATAAGTCAGTTTTATATCTACCGTATTGTCCTTATTGTAAATATCCATCGATGGATTGCGAGATAAAGATGGGTCATGCATTTCAGGAAGCCCCTCTTTTTCTATAAGCGCACGTTGAGAAGAAGCTTCAGGATTTTTCTTGTAAAGGATATCTGAGTATACAAAAATAGTGGCAAATAGACCTCCAGCAATAATAAAGAAAGCTACTGCTGGCAAAATACCAGCCGCTGTAAGACCTGCTCCTACCAATAATCCTAATACGGATGCTGAGATCATCCAGTTTTTTATGAGAAAATAACTAAGCGGACGCGCTGCATAAATATATGGCAACAAGAAAAAACCATAAATGAAACTTCTGCCAAGCGTGTAAAGCCAAAAATTACGTGCTGTTCTTTTTGCATTATCCTGTTTTGCCTCAATGTATGTAAACGTTGTATCCGCAAAACCAGCGTAATTTAAAAAGTGATCACAAAAACAATTAGGCCCTTGCTTATCCGGCGGTGGAGTGACTTGAATAATGTGCCAATCATCTTTCCAGATCCCAAACGCTGAAACAGGATCATTTCCTTGCTTTTGCACGACAACTAATGGCTTATTCGTTAATTCGTCCCAATGATCATATCTATTTTTATACCAGGCATCATGAAGTCCTGCTGGATTTAGCGCATCAACGCGCGACAACTCATAATTTCCTTTATCAATAGCAAGTAATAAACTTAAAGAACCGCCAAGGCTTACGCCACATACATGTATTTTATTTTTTTGTGTGCTTAACCATTTATGAATTCGCTCTCGCCCCGTTCGATAAAGTGACTCGCCAACCGTTTCAAAGCCTTTAGTGTCAGTTTTCACCTGCGGTAAAAAGCCTTGTCCTGCTGGATAAGTAGTGCCCATAAAGATCAAGTGGGATTCTGCTTTGTTGTGAAAAAGTGGCTCAAGCCCATATGCAAAAACACGATCTTTGTCATGAATAAAAAAACTCTGCCATGATGATCGTTCTGTTAATTCGATTGGTTTAACTTGATATTCAATTAACTCCAAATGACCATCGATATATTGAGGGATTTTAATGGATTCATAAGGTGTTAGATCGCCATAAGGAAGCAAAGTTAAGCAATTACTTAAATAAAGATGAACCTGCTCCTTTTGCTCCGGCGTTAACTCCTTATTTTTTAATTGCTCGAAAAGATCCAAAAAACCTTGTTGAAACGCAAAACGCAATTCTCGTAATAATTTATGATCACGTTTTACGAAAACAGCATAAGCCACAGATGGGGTTAAAAACTCAGTCCACTGTTCCGTCCATCCCATCATTAAAAAACGTACTGTATTGCGTGCAATAATTGGCGCTTGATTTTCTTGTGCGACACCTTCAGTCGTTTCAAATTTACGTTGTGAAGAAAAATTAAGTTCGATTCCACCTTGAAAAGTAGACTTTAAAGACACGCTCCACCTCCAAATAATTACAGTTGGTAATTATCTTATCCCTGAGCAAAAAGTTTGGAGAACGTTTGCACTTAGCAAAAAAATACCCCTACAAACGTTCTTAATCGGGAACAAGCACTTCTTACCGTTTTTCTTCTTGTAACGAGGTCACAACAGCAGGACGCTCTGCAACAACTTTCATAAATTGCTCTAAATGTTTATATGCAGAAAGATCTAATTTAAAATAAAAAGCCCATCTTAATATAACAAATAAATAAGCGTCCGCTAAGGTAAAGTCTTTACCCATCAAATATGGTCCCTGCGCAAGATGCTCGTCAAGATACTTGAATCGGCTAGTAATGAGACTCATGAAAATGTTTTTTGTTTCTTCATTGAGATTAGGATAAAAGAATATTCCTACAGTTTTATGCAATTCAGTAGCAACATAATTAACCCATTCTAGTGTATGGTATCTTTTTAAATCACCGACTGGAGCCAAAAGCTTTTGACCAGGTGAGCTATCCGCTAGATACTGCAAAATAACCTGATTTTCAGTCAGCACATCGCCATTATCAAGCTGCAGTGCCGGTACCGCACCTTTAGGATTAATTGAGAAATAATTCTCGTTTGCGTGTGTTTTTTTTGTCTTTAAATCTACTTCTTCATCTTGAAAATCAAAGCCTAACTCATTAAGCACGATACGTACTGTTAAGGAACACGCTGACTTAGCATAATAAAGTTTCATATTCACTCCTGTGATTCATAATCATCTGTTTTATACTTAGTTGAGCATACTAGAAACGAGCGATTCTAGCCATGTGTTCTAAATTTGATTTCTGTTTCAAGATCATTTTCTAACTCGGAAACTAGTTTCATAGTAGAGGATGTTCTTTTAAAGAAAGGGAGATAATCCCACAGATACTTTTCTCTTAAAACTTCTAAGGTGGATTTATTTGTTACTTTCCAAGTATGAATGTCTTCTAGTAATGCATCAAGGGATAAATCATTCTTTGGCCCCGCGAGGTCTAAATACTTATCCCTCAATGTTGCAAACTTATCTTGAGTATCCGGAGAGTCAGGTTCTAGACACAGCATCTCTTCCATTCGCGTGTAGAGTTTCTTAAGGACATTGAGCTTGATCGCATCCAAATGCGCGAAGGTCGTTGGAGGTGCTGGAAGTGCATAAAAAGGGACATTTTCACTTGGTTTACCATGATCCAAATACGTTTCATAAGGTAATCCCCAAAGAAAACAGGAAGAAACCATCGATCCGACCGGTGCATGCTGAACTTCTTCGACTAGTCTAATTGCTGAGTGTCTGCATGTGTTATGTATATTCAGTCCATTCACGCTTTCTTGTACCTTTCTGACATCTCGAGAAGGAAAGACGCGTTGAATACTGTATGTTAGTGTGACTAGGTCAGGATTTTCATCTTGAGGTTCACTGGATACTAATGTAGCCAGCTCAGAAGGGCTTAGAGAGCCAGAATCTTCTACTTGAGGCTGTTCAGTGGTATGATCTTGTGCCGTTTTTTGGGGATTTTCCTTTATCCCTGGTTTATAACATCCAAAAGTATTCTTATCCGTTTGGATTGATTCCAATATTTGTACAAACTCCAAATATTGCTCATAAGAAATATCATAAGCTTGATAGCTCATTGGTTGAAGCTCTGCGCCTTCCCTCCAGACCCCTTCATCCCCTAACTTTGATTTATTACTGAAAAAAAGAGCATTACAAATGAACGTCATACTATCAGCATAGTCAGGCTCATCAATTCCACTATCGCCCCATTTTCCTACGCGACAAAGCACGCGCTGGACTTTATTTTTTTTCGGGTCATATATCCCCAACATCACAAAAGAATGTACATCTCCCTTTCTCTTATTGATAGAAATAAAAAAATGATCAGTTTTTTTATTAATTTTAAGCTTGTCAGGTGGGCAAAATGGACTATTTTTTGGTTTTGATTTTGATTTTGGTTTTGATTTTGGTTTTGCTAATGAGGCATTTTCATTATCTGCTGATGGGGTGGCCTTATCATCAGACGCTCCATCATCCACATTATTCGATGCAATATTTTCATTATCAGGCGTTAAAAGAGTAACAGGAACTTTACTTTTAGTCATATATGATAATTTTTAAAGCGGAAAGCGCAAATTATATCATGCGATTTGCATTGTTACTACTATGGCACAAATACAACAATTTGCTCCATCTACTCGAGGTGTATATCTTAGAAAAATCCCTTCTCCTAAATGGAGAAGGGTTAAGAAAAAAGGCTTTACGATATGCATTGTAATTCAGGATAATTTTTTAAAATGGCTTTATATAAACTTAGGTTTGCTTTCATGATCTCATCACCTAATTTAGAGTTAGGATCACCTTCACCACCCTTACCATTTAAAGCAACTACTGTGGTCACATTATTACAAGGCTGCCAAAAATACATCACGCGAAATCCTAAAGTACTTCCTTTATAAACCCAAAAACGTTGCTTCAGTTCTTTGTCATAAAGAGACCCTACTCCTAATCCAAATCCATGCGGATCTTCTGCAGTTACTTTAGGGATAGGTTGTCCGGTTTTCATAGAGACCACAGATTCCAGCTCAGCTAAAATTCGCTCTCTATAAATTGGCTTGATCAATGTACCGTGATAAAGTAATTGTACCCAACGCATTACGTCTTCAGTAGTTGCAACGATTGCGCCAGCAGCGCCTGCCCAAGATAAGTCATTAGATATCGTATCAATTAATTTATTTGTTTTTTCATCAAAAAAATATCCATGTACTCTACGTTCCTCAACTGATTTTGCTATAGCTTGGCTGTCAGGTCCTGCAAGATAAAACGAATCATTTAAGCCATTTTGTGAATTAATAATGCGTAATTTTAATTGGTTGGCAAAAGTATCATTGGTCACCTTTTCTATCACTAAACCAGCCAGAATATAATTAGAATTTGAGTATTCAAAAAGATTATCTTTTCTCTTCTTGAGTGGTTTTTCAGGATGAGCATACTTTAATAATTCTTCATCGGTCCAAATCTTATCTAAATGCGCCTCCATTTTTCTGGAAAATTCCTCATCTTCAGAATAATTTGGAATACTACTGGTCATATTTAGTAATTGTCTTAAAGTAACATTTTTCCAATTAGGATATTGTGGTAACCATTTCCCTAAAGGATCATCAAGAGTCAATTTATCTTCTGTCTGTAATTGCAACAAAATAAGTGCAGTAAATGATTTGGTAATACTGCCAATATCAAACAAATTGTTTGCTGTAATCGGTTGCGATAAAGGAGGAAACCCCATAGTACCATGTACTACCGTGTGAGTTTCTTTTTTAGAACTCATACGATTTTGGGGAATTAAGACGGTTGCAGCTATCGCTGAAAATTTTTCTTTTTTACTGTACTTCTGATAATAGCCCTCTATTTCTTTCTGCAACTGATTTGTGAGGTTAGAAGAACTATCAGCATAAAGCATTGGGGCAGTTAAAGAAGCCATAAAGGCTAATCCAAATAACTGTGATTTTAATTTCATAAGCATCATCCTTTTTTTATTAAAATTATCACTCATATCAAAATGCAATATTCACGAGTCTAAGAATATGGAATCTGCAGATCATCATTTCCTTCAACCTGCAGAGCAAAAAACACAACAAATATAGAAATTAACTACTGGCTTGAGCCCTAGTGTTTAATTGTTGTAAAGCATTTTTAAGGCGTGTTAAGACCCTTTCTTTACCTAATAAAGTCAGTGTCATATCAATAGATGGCGACATACCCGAGCCTGTTACAGCGACTCGCAGTGGTTGTGCTATTTTCCCCATATTGATATCAAATTGCGCACTGATGTCATTAATACACTCTTGCAAATGGTCTTTTTCCCAAGACGTTACCGTTTGAAACCGTTCATAAAGTGCTGTCAGTGGCTCCAAAACAACTGGACGCAAATGTTTTTTTACTGCTGCTTCATCATATTCAATTGAATCAGTAAAAAAATATAAACTCATTTGACACATTTCTACTAAAGTTTTACATCGCTCTGCCTGAATCGCGACCAAATCTGTTAATTTGGGTCCCTTAGAAAGATCAATACCCGCCTGTTCAAAGTGCCAACGTAATGCTTGAGCAACCTCTTCAACAGAATCATTTTTTTGATAATGTTGATTTAACCAATACAACTTTTCATAATTAAAACTCGAAACACCTCGACTCACATTCTTTAAATCAAAGCATTCAATCATTTCATTAATACTAAAGATTTCCTGATCACCATGAGACCAACCTAAACGCACTAAATAATTGAGTAACGCATGAGGTAAAACACCTAATTCTTTAAATTGCAGCACGCTTACGGCACCATGTCTTTTGGATAAACGTTTACCATCTTCACCTAAGATCATCGGTAAATGAGCAAATACAGGGATTGGTGCATTAAGTGCTTGAAACAAGTTAATCTGTCTTGGCGTGTTATTAATATGATCATCGCCACGAATTACATGGGTTATTTTCATATCAATATCATCGATAACCACAGCAAAATTATAGGTTGGGTGTCCATCAGAACGAACAAGAATCAAATCATCCAACTCACTATTTGCGACATGGATTTCTCCATAGACTTCATCATGAAACGTAACAGTTCCTTGTTCAGGATTTTTAAAACGGATTACATAGGGCTTATCCGATAAAGGTAAGTTTCTATCACGACAGTGACCATCATAACGCGGTTTTTCTTTAGCTTCTAATTGTGCGGTTCTTAAAGCTTCCAGACGTTCTTTACTGCACTCACAACGATAAGCCTTACCCTCATCCAAAAATTGTTGCGCTACATGATTGTATCGATCATAACGCTCCGTTTGATAAAAAGGACCCTCGTCATTATCCATACCTAACCAAGACATACCATCTAAAATAGCTTGTACCGATTCCTTAGTAGAACGTTCTTGATCCGTATCCTCTATACGCAAAATAAACTTACCTTGATGGCGCTTCGCATAAAGCCATGAAAATAAAGCAGTTCTTACTCCACCCACGTGTAAAAAACCAGTTGGGCTTGGTGCAAATCGGGTTCTAACTGTCATAATCTCTTCCACATTGTAAGGAATAAAATAATCGGGCTATAATAACTGACTTTAAAGCCTGGGTGAAGGATATTATGAGCAGACTTTAGCCCGCTTATCACCCTTCACGTTACGTTGCGTGCGATGCAGGCTAAAATTAAAGTATTATCCAAACTATTTGGTGAGACATTTTGAAAAGCATTGGTATTAAGTATCAACTAAGAATTACCACCCTAATTCCAGCCTTTTTAGTCGCACTGCTTCTCGCTATTTTTTATAATGGACTTTTTGGTAATGACTTGAAGCAGCACATGTCGCGTCTGGGAGAGGCTTACATCCGTCAATTGCTTCCTGCTGCACAATACGCCATGCTGCGCCGTGATGACCGCACTTTGCAAGGTTTAATTAATGCATCCACAATCAATCCAGAAGTGAAGGCCCTTGCCTTTTACAGTAGCGACGGACAACTACTTGCATATCGCGGTGGCAAACATTCGTTAAATAAACCATTTAGTCCGCCTAAATTTACGGGGGATTATATTGAAAGCAAGCAAATTAATCCGTTTACAATTAATTTCATCGCACCAGTTACTATTCCTAAATTCAATCTTTATTCCAATTCCTCTTTTAAGAATATCCTCAGTCCAATGGCTTCGCGTGCAGATGATATTCTAGGCTGGTTATCCATTGATATTGATACGCGCTCGATGATAATAAAACGTTACCAAATGCTCATTGTAACTATCTTTATTACTCTATTTGGCTTGCTTATGGGATTAACCATCCACTATTTTCTCTCCAAGCGTATTTATTTGCCCATTTCTCGTTTGCGTCGGAGCATGAAACAAATTTTACGAAATGAATTCGAAACAGAAATCAAAACAACGAGCGCAGGCGAATTGGGTATCATTGAGCAAGGTTGCACCCATTTGCAGAAAAAATACCTCGAAACAATGCGTGATTTAAATCAACACATCGAAGTAGCCACCGAAGATTTACAACAAAGTCTTGAGCTATTGGAAGAAAAAAATATTGAGCTCTCACTTGAGAAGAAAAAAATAGAAGAAAAAAGTCGGCAAAAATCAGAATTCATTGCCAATATGAGTCACGAAATCCGTACACCTATGAATGGTGTTATTGGCTTTACTAACGTTTTATTGGAAAGCAAGCTTGATCCATTACAATTAGATTATGTCAAAACGATTAAAGCCTCCGCACAAGACCTGCTAGGAATTATTAATGATATTCTTGATTTTTCTAAAATTGATGCCGGAAAACTACATCTTGATTGCATCCCGTTAAATATACGTCATTGTATTGATGAAGTACTAACACTCGCAGCTCCCAATGCTCATAAAAAAGGAATTGATTTAATCCCTATAACCGATGTCAGTGTACCCAAAATTGTCTTGGGTGATCCCTTTAGAATCAAACAATTCATCACTAATTTGGTGACTAATGCGGTTAAATTTACAGATCATGGTTATGTTCTGATTCGCACTAAAGTAGAGCAGGAAACGGAAAGAGATTACACTTTATGCATCAGTATCATTGATACAGGTCTGGGTATTTCTCCAGAAGATCAAAGCAAATTATTTACTGCCTTTAACCAAGCAGATACCAGCATTACTCGACGTTATGGGGGTTCAGGTCTCGGATTGGTCATTTGTAAAAAACTCTGTGAAGAAATGCATGGTCGCATTACCTTTACCAGTGAACTCAATAAGGGTTCCAGCTTTATCGCGCATGTTAAGGTTGAAAAGTTAGTTGCCTACGAAATAGAAAAAAATCAAATACACCCTTTCGCTCACTTTAAAATGTTATGCTTTGATGATAATTCGCTACATTTAGAAGCGCTATGTAATGGCCTTGGTTATTGGGGAATAGAGTGTATTCCCGTAAACTCATTGAATCATCTTGCAAGTGCTCTTGAGAATAATAAAGACTGCAATATTGCTTTTCTTAATATTAATAAAGGTTATGAGCAAAAAATTGCTGAAATCATTTCCGAACATAATTATTTCCCGTATGTGTTGATTTCCAAATGGCTCATCAATGACTACACTGCACTCGGTGCACAAGGCTTTTTATATAAGCCAATTAGTATTCAAAAACTACAAGATGTTATTGAGTCTCTAACCAGTCAAGAAAACATTGAAAAAACAGTCAATCATGAATTAGATGGCTTAAGAGAGCAATTACGTTTCATGCACCCAGACTTGCTCATTGCAGAAGACAATCCAGTGAACAAAATGCTCTTGGATTCTTTATTAGGCACCCACGCCAATATGACTGCTGTTGATGATGGTGAAATGGCTGTATCGGCTTGTAATGACAAAAAATACGACTTGATTTTACTCGATTTACAGATGCCTAAAATAAATGGATTAGAAGCAGCTCGACTCATTCGACACAAATCACAACTAAACCGTCATACCCCCATCGTGCTAATTAGTGCAAATGGCAGTGATGTGAACAGCATTGATCTCAAAAAAGCAGGTGTCGACTTTTGCTTGCAAAAACCTATAGATGAAAAACAACTACTGACCCAAATTCTTCGTATTGCAGATAAGGCAAAACACGCTGCAATTGATTGGCAATTATGTGTGCAAAAAGTATCGGGAAATCAAGTGCTTGCTGAAGAATTTCTTGCGCGATTTGTCGAGGAATTACATAAAAATCGTGATGAATTTATCCAATTAATGCATGATAAAAATATCAAAAAAATAGGAGAAGCGGCACATAAACTTCATGGAGCATGTTGTTTTTCTGGAGTACCTACTTTACAGAAAAAAGTAGTTCATGTAGAAAAACTGGCTGTGCATACCGCATCAATTGAAGAGCTTGCTACTCCTTTTGCAGAACTAATTCAAAGCATTGACGCAGTGATTAATGAATATGAAAATCAAAAAATAAGAATTTAAGCGATTACCTATCTCTTCCCCTATCTCCTCCAAGAGGCTAAGAGGCAGGTAATTACTTCAACAAGGAGAAAGAATGACTGTAAAAAATGCAATATATGCTCAATCAGGTGGCGTTACCGCTGTAATTAATGCGTCAGCTTGTGCTGTGATTCAGACTGCAAGGCAATATCCACAACATATTGGCAAAGTCTACGCAGCCAAAAACGGGATTATTGGTGCCTTAAATGAAGAGCTTATTGATACATCACTAGAGAGTGATTCAGATATCGCCAAATTATTACAAACACCTTCAGGTGCTTTTGGTTCTTGCCGTTATAAGTTAAAAGAGGATGGTGATGAATATGAGCGTTTAATTGAGGTTTTTAAAGCCCATAATATAGGATATTTTTTCTATAACGGTGGTGGTGACTCACAAGATACAGCACATAAAATATCGCAAATAGGCTCTAAAATGGGCTATCCAATTATTTGTATCGGCATACCAAAAACGGTAGATAATGATCTTCCCTATACTGATACCTGCCCCGGATTTGGTTCTGTAGCTAAATATGTAGCTATTTCTGCCCGAGAAGCAGGTTTTGATGTTGCATCAATGGCAGCTTCATCAACAAAAGTCTTTATTCTAGAAGTAATGGGACGCCATGCTGGATGGATTGCGGCAGCCAGTGGCTTGGCAAGTCAACACCCTGATGAGCCACCCCACATCATTTTATTACCTGAAGTTCCATTCCAACAAGGCAAATTCCTGAGAAAAGTAGACGAATGCGTTAAAAATTATGGTTATTGTGTTGTTGTCGTTTCAGAAGGAATTCGTAATACCGAAGGTAAATTCTTAAGTGAGGCTGGAATTCGTGATGCATTCGGTCATGCCCAATTAGGTGGTGTTGCACCAGTCATTGCTCAGTACATCAAAACGGAACTGAATTACAAATACCACTGGGCAGTCGCAGATTATTTACAACGCGCAGCCCGCCACATCGCCTCAAAAGTTGATCTGGATCAGGCTTATGCGCTTGGTAAGGCCGCAGTAGAATATGCTATAAAGGGTCATAATGCCATCATGCCAATAATCGTTCGTGAACATGATGAACCCTATCAATGGTCTATTGGCCATGTTCAACTAGCTAATGTTGCGAATCAAGAAAAAGCCATGCCTAAAACATATATTGCCGAAGATGGAATGGGTATCACTGCTGAATGCAAACGATATTTGTTACCTTTAATTCAAGGCGAAGCGTACCCAGACTATGTTAACGGGCTGCCTGATTATGTTCGCTTAAAGAATCAATTGGTACCTAAAGTACTTAGTCATATAAGATAGTAGATATTTAAGAATTAAATTTTCATAAATCACTGCATATACCGCGCTTCATGCGCGGTAAAAAATCCTGGCTGCAAGCAACAAAACTACCTTTCTACCCTGACATAAAGCGCAGTACATGGAGTAAAAATAGCCATTTATTGCTACAATCCAAGCAACCCTTATTGGGTTCTGCTACAATAAGAATAGGAAAAGAGGTAAAGAGGACTTCCTTTTCTTGCCATGGCAGGTTGTATCGTTGTTTTGGCCTATTTGTGTTGTAAGTTTCTGATAAATGGCATTTTTTTTGCATATTTATCGTTGTACCAATCATTAGGAGCAAATAATGAAACAAAAAGGCTTTACTTTAATTGAGTTGATGATAGTAGTGGCGATAGTTGGTATTCTCGCCGCAATTGCTATTCCGGCTTATCAGGATTATGTTGTTAGAGCTCGTGTAACAGAAGGATTAAGTCTTGCTTCCTCGGCGCAGACTACAATTTCTGAAAATGCCACGACGGGGGCTAATGCCTTAGACTTAGGTTGGGCTCAGCCCCCAGCAACTCCTAACGTTGCAAGTGTTGTAGTTACTCCAGCTACTGGTGTAATTACAGTGACCTACACTGCTCTAGCAAACAATGTGGTTCTTACGTTGACTCCGTCATCTAATGGACAACCACTTGTTGCGGGAACACCACCTACAAATCCAATTACCTGGGTTTGTGCAGTACAAAATGCTGCCGATGACCGTTATGTTCCAGCAAATTGCAGAATCTAATCCTATCTTTTTTAAAGGCCGCTTTAAGGCGGCTTTTTTATTATGAATTTTTATACTTAATGAGTAAGAGTTAAATATGTCACGTAAAAATCGTATTGAAGCATTGATCGAACAAGAGTTAATTCCCGTTTATTTAAGTGTTGAAGATGAATCAGCCAACCACCATGTTCCGGAAAACGCACAAACTCATTTCAAAGTTACTGTCGTTTCTTCACAATTTACTGATTTATCACGAATCGCACGCCATAGACTATTAAATCAATTGCTGAAAAATGAATTTGAGCTCGGACTACATGCCTTAAGCATGCATTTATTTACCCCAGAAGAATGGGAAAGTAAGGGAAAAAGCGTTTTGAACTCCCCTGCATGTAAGGGAGGCTTTAATAAAGAAAACAAAGACATATAAGATTAATATTATAATTGTAGCCTGGGTGTAACGTAGTGGAACCCGATTTCTTAGCATGAATAAACTTTTTAATCCTGAGGTCCACTGTTCCTCATCCAGGCTGCAATTAAATCCAAACTCAATAAACCGGCATATTTTTTGCTTCATTTTCATGCAGTTAAGAATAACTCTTTAAGGATTAGAATGAAGATAGAAGCATATGAAGCAAAATTTGGTGAATTGACCGAGCAGGCAATGAAACTGGGTAATCAATTCACGTCAAAAGCTTTGTTACAAAAAGAAATAACCACGCTTAGTAATGAAGCCGTAGCATTTTATAAAACAAACAGTGATCATAAAAAATCTGATTATCAATTAAGAATAAAAATTTTTCTCGAATTCGATAATTTATTGAAGAGCATAAAAAAAGATTTTGACTCTCAGAGCGAAAATAACAAAAAGGATTCATTTTTTAAGAAACTCAAGAGAATAAAAAAACCTGACTATTATGAGAAGATACCTAGTTCAGAAAGTTCGGTAAGTCTATGATTTTAAAAAATTATTAATATTACTTATTGACTAAATAACATTTTCTGTACCTTTCTATTCTGTAAAAAATCTGCCTGCAGTATTGTAATAATAATAATGCTTTGAATTGTAATCTGCAGGTAAAATTCGTTTTTCATCATAATTATTTAGCTTAAAAACTACAAAATTGATGCGATATGATAAAATAAATAGTAACGTCCATTGCCAACTTCCTATATAATGCCGGGCACTTTTAACAAGTCGATTTAATTAATGAACAACTGGTCTTCTGAAAAAATATCTGTCCTAGCCCTGGTCTTACTAATTACAGGTGCAATTGATAGTATAAGAAACTTACCGGGAACAGCCCTATTCGGTTCTTCATTAATTTTTTTCTTTATCTTTTCTGCGATTGTTTTTTTAATTCCAGTAGCTTTGGTGGCGGCAGAGTTGTCGTCAACTTGGTCTGATGAGGAAGGTGGAATTTATAGTTGGGTAAAGCATGCTTATGGTGAGAACCTTGCTTTTTTTACCATCTGGCTGCAGTGGATCAATACTTTAGTCTGGTATCCAACGATTTTATCCTTTATTGCAGGTGTCTTAGCCTATTTAATCAATCCCGAACTCGCTCAAAATAAATATTACTTAATTTCAGTAATTCTAGTTGTATTCTGGTCATTGACCATAATTGCTTTATCTGGATTACGCGCCTCAGCACATTTTGCAGGTCTTTGTGCCATATTAGGAATGATACTTCCCATGGGATTTATTATTTTTCTTGCATTGATCTGGGTTATTAAAGGGCATCCTATAGCGATTGATTTAAGCTTATCTCATTTGATACCGCACTGGAAAGACAGTCAATCCTGGGTATCACTCACCGCTATTATGACCTCATTTCTAGGTATGGAGCTTGCGGCAGTACATGTTCGTAATGTGCATAATCCACAAACGAATTTTCCTCGTGCGATGTTTTTCTCAGTCCTGCTTATCTTGACCACTATGATTTTTGGTTCTTTAGCTATAGCGTTTGTTCTTCCAAAAGAAAAAATCAGCCTGATTGATGGAGTACTACAAGCCTTTACTAACTTTTTCCAAGCATATAATCTTGAATGGCTATTGCCCATATTGATTGCATTATTACTTTTAGGAAGTTTAGGTAGCATGATCAACTGGATCATTTCACCTGCTAAAGGCTTACTGATGGCGGCCAATCATAACTTCTTGCCAAAGTTTATGTGCCAATTAAATAAGCGTGGTATGCCTTCGCGAATTCTAATCACCCAGGCAATTTTGGTTACGCTTTTATGCAGTGGATTTCTATTGTTTCCCAGCGTCAATGCCATCTATTGGCTATTTACAGCCTTAAGCACCGAACTCTATATTATGATGTATGTTTTGATGTTTATTGCAGCCTGGAAATTAAAAAGCAAATTTGCTCATCTTAAGCGACCTTTTGCAATCCCCGGTAAGAAAACAGGCTACTATCTGACGTGCATTTTAGGTTTATGTGGTTGCACTATGACTTTAATTGTAGGTTTTATACCACCAGTAGAGTTTATGAATTTTGGAAGTGCAAGTCATTTTCGCTTAGTTTTTTCTATGGGAATAGCAATCATGATGCTCCCTGCATTTTTGCTGTATTGGCGAAAAAAACACCTTACTAAGTCTGAGGATTAATAGAGAAAAGATTACTTAATGCTTCTCAAATGATGTATGCTCTTCCTCCCCATCAGAAGCTTGGGCTGGGTGAGTTATTTTGTCCATCGCCGATTTGTATTTGGTACATGAGTCGATTGTTGGTAAATCCACTCCTTGCTTTTTGTCAAATAATTCTTTACCAAGAAAATGCTTTGACTCTAAAAATTTTTGCAGTGATGTAGATAACTCACTTCCTTTTACTTGGATTGTAAATCCCAATAATTTACGAGTTTTACCCAGCGTAGTTTTTTCCTGTTGTTCATTAGAAACATGAATGACCTCTCTTACAGCTTCTGTAAGTGATGATTTTGCCTCTTCAAACGTACATTTGCCCTGCCCCAGATCACTCTTAATCTTATTGATTTGCGCATTTAATTCAACCAGAGCACGTGCCGTTGGATCAACCGCTTTCAAACCACGTTCAGAATCATTTAAAATCATTTGCAATTTTTTAGGGAGAGACTGTTTTAAGTCATTCACTAAATTATCAAATTTTTTCAGGTTTTCTCTATTACAATTTATTTTTGCTTCGAGATCCAATACCTGTTCCCATATTGTTTCTATTTGTTCACCGTTAATATCATCTTTTGAATATTCGTCTAATATATTTTTTAAAGCAGAATGTAATAAGGCCTCATCTCCAGCAAGTGTGCCTTTCTTATTTAAAGCAAAGATTTTTTCATTGGCATTGGCATATATTTTGTAAATATTTGGAGAAAAATTTTGTTCCGATAATTTTCTATCTATTTCTTGAAGGGTTTGAAAAGAAGAAACATGATATTTTTCGGGATCAGCAGAATAAAATTTATTTAAAACCTTTTGAAACGCAACTAGAGCATCAATTCGCTGTCCGTATGCTTGATAAAGACGGTCTTTATGTAATTGCAACGCCCCATTATAACGCATAAAATCATCATATCGAGGATCACTTTTATCAAATGGGCTAGGTATTGGTTTGAATGACTCATCTAGGATTTTTTTCAAATCTTCTTTGGATTTAGTTTTTAGCTCATCAATGCCATCTAGTACATCCTTAATCGTTAAATGCCCTCTAAATGAAGAAACAAGCTGATTGTCATTTTCAAATAACCTATCCAAATCTTTTAGTACATCATTATCAAAATTGGTGTTACCAGTGCTTACATATGAATTATGCTGGCCGGTATTCCCACTGCCTACACCTGTATCGGTTATCATTAATTTGCCGTTGATGAAGGCAAAATTATCGTAATTTCCCAAAAAATCATGAAAACCCATAAGCCCGCAAACAACAAATGCTTTCCTCAGTGGGGCAAAGCCCGATTCTTGTAATTTCTCTCTATTATAAACCTCTGTTTTTTTCCCTTTTGGTGTGTCAAATTGACCAGCATATTGAGATGCAAGCTCTTCTTTTACAAAACCATTCTCATCAAGGTAATATTTAAGGCCGCTTGGAAAGTTATCCGGATTTTTTTCATTATGATATGTAGAATAAGCGATTGTATTTTTGACAGCAGCTCCTTCCCCAAGAAAAAAGTTTAACATCGCGGAATTAGCAACCTCCACTCGATTACGTACGTTGTTAATTGCAAAATCTTCTTTAGTTTGAAACTTAATGGCCCCCGTTTTAACCAAAAACATCCGCTGTTGTTTTTCAGCATCAGAGGCCTTTGAATATTCCTGACTGTCTTTGCCTCTTTCTTGCTCAAGCGTGGAGGCATTTTCATTTCGTTCACGATACCAAAGCCATCTTCCCTTCACAGTACCACTCACCTTTGGCGCAACACCTGGTGCATCAATTCCTAACTTTTTACCAAAAAACCTTTTTTTATCTATAAAATCTATCATTATTGGGCTCGTTAATACGCTTACAACTTATGATAAATTATAGAACAGGAAAATTTATTTTTTTAGCAAAAGGAAATTGTGTTTCTGAACTTCTAGAAACAAACAATTCATATCATACGATATGAGAAAGACAACAAAGTATATAGATTGTTCTACAGAGCCTTATTCAAGATTACAACTTATCCTTTTCCTCTAATGAAATAACTCGAGCTTCGTGCTCCAACATAACAGGTATACCATCATGGATAGGGAATGCCAGGCGGTCAAATTTACAAATAAACTCTTGTTTTTTTAATAATAATTTTCCTTTACACAAAGGGCATACCAATATTTCCAATAGTTTTTTATCCACAAAATTCTCCTATGAGTCTAAGTCACTTTATTTCGTACGTATACAGGTTGCGCCTGAGCAGCTGAAATGGTTTTTTGTCCAGAAAACCGAGCAAATTGAATCATGGCTTCTGCTGAAGGGTTCACTGTTATTTTATCGCTAATTTGTGATTTAACTTCCAGTGTAAACTCATCCCAATATAAATCTACTCCTGCTCCAGCAAGGATTATAGATTGTTCTTCTGGGAGTGTAAGCTCGTGCACTGGATTAACATGTTCCTCTGCTGTCCATTGATCTGGAGCAAAATAAGCCCAATACATTTCTTGCATGCGTGCATCCACTACCGCCAATACAGGTGCATGGTGCATTTGTTTTTTCTGGCGAATTGACCAAGCAATTGCGACTAGACTGCTCACCGGAATCAACTGCAAATCATGAGCATAAGCCAGCCCTTTTGCAATACTGCAGGCAATACGTAAACCAGTAAAACTTCCAGGACCACGACCAAATACAATAGCATCCAGCTGATTCATCTGTAATCCGGAGCTGACCATCAACTTATCAATCATGGGTAAAATAAATTGTGCATGCGTTTTTTGGTTGCTTTGTTCATCGCAAAGTAGTTCATTCCCTGTCAGCAAAGCCACGCTGGCTGTTTCAGTAGATGTATCAATTGCTAGCAGTTTCATAATCCAGCTCTAATTCTTTAATAAATGTAAGTACTTTTTGTTCATCACGAGTTTTCGGTAATTGAGGTAAACTAGCCAGAATACGCCCACCATAATCTCTACTAGTAAGACGAGGATCAGCAATCATTAAAACCCCTTTGTCTGTATTATCCCGAATTAAACGCCCTACCCCTTGTTTTAGGGCAATAACTGCCCCTGGTAAAGACAATTCGTCAAAACCAGACAAACCTTTTTCTTTTAAATAAGCCATTCTACCACGAATTACCGGATCAACTGGGCTCGCAAAAGGCAACTTATCAATAATAACACAAGAAAGAGCGTCACCTTTGACATCCACGCCTTCCCAAAAAGTCGCTGTTCCCAATAAAACAGCATTCCCTAATTGCCTAAAACGCTCCAATAAAATAGGTTTTGCCTCAGTTCCCTGAATTAATAAGGGATAGTTTAAAATATTGCCCATCATTTGAGCAACTTGTTTTAATGCTTTATGGCTGGTAAATAGAAAGAAACAGCGTCCACCTAAAGCATTAATTAAGGGAATAGCTCGTGATACTAATAATTCATAATAAGCTGCATCCTTAGGGTCAGGTAACCCTCTAGGCAAATAAAGTAACGCTTGTTGTTGATAATCAAAAGGACTGGGCAATAATAAAGTTCTCGCTTCATGCAGTCCAAGAGGCTTACAAAAACAATCAAAAGAATCTGCAATAGTTAGGGTTGCAGAAGTAAATACATAAGTACACTCTTGACGCAAAAGCAGACTACTGAATGTTTCCGCAACATCATAGGGAGTAATATGAAAAACTAAAGTATGCTTAAAACGCTCTAACCAACGTATTTTATTATTATGTTCTTGGCTAAAGAACGACAAGATTCGTGTAAACTCCAGTAATCTTTCTTTACACCGTGCCAGTCCAGGAAACTCAGCAAGCGACAGGTCGTTAAAACACGCCATAATGTCATCTTTTAGTGTCAACCACTGGGTCCAAACACTCATAAAGGATTTATTATGCTTGATTTCTTCCCAACTGAGCCGCTCGTCTGCTCTCGGCAAACAATTGAAAAACTCGTCCAGCAACAGATCCGTTTTATGACTTAATGCTTTCAATGGGCGATTTGCGAGATCCATGATGGGCCATTCTTTAATGAGATCATCTAATAAATCACGAAATTGTCGTGTTCCAATCCGCTCCCCATGAAAATGAGTAGCTATTTCGGCAAGTTGATGCGCTTCATCAAAAATAACAACATCCACACCCGGCAATAACTCCCCAAATCCCTCTTCTTTTAAGCGTGAATCAGCAAAAAAGAGATGGTGATTAATTACCACTACATCAGCGTCTAACGCGCGTTTGCGTGCCTTGAGTAAAAAACAGGTTTCATGATTAGGACACTCCGTACTTAAGCAATTATCGACTGTGGATGTTACATAATGCCAAACTGGTGAATCTTCACTCAATTCAGGCAACTCCGATCGATCCCCATTTTTCATTTGTGACAATTTATTGCGTACAAGAGCGACTTCATGAGCACATTGGGGGCTTTGAAACTGTCCTTCTTCTGAGTGTAATTCAACACGATATTGACAAATATAGTTGGATCTTCCTTTAAGATTTTGTATACGAGCAGATAATCCCAAGGCCCTCACTAAAGTAGGCAAATCTTTTTGATACAGTTGATCTTGTAAGGTTTTAGTTGCTGTAGAAATGAGTGCTTTTTTGCCACTTAACAAACATGGAAGTAAGTAAGCAAACGTTTTACCTGTTCCCGTACCTGCTTCAGCAATTAAAATCGATTGATCTTCAATCGCTTCAGCAATAGCCACAGCCAAATCAGATTGTGGCTTACGCGCCACAAATCCAGCAATGGCCGTGGAAAGTCGTCCTTTCTCGCTAAGAATGCGCTGACATGATTCAGCAAGTGAGGTGATTTCTACCACTCTTTCTGTAAATATTGAAGTTTATCCTTAACCTCTTCCCAATCTTTAGCATCGAGAGGAGCATCTTTTTTAGCAGTAATATTAGGCCATTCTTTAGCAAGCTCAGCATTTAATTCTTTAAATTGCTGCTGTTCTGGGGTTAAATCATCTTCGGAAACAATTGCATTGACAGGACATTCAGGTTCACACAATGCACAATCAATACATTCGTCTGGATGAATTACCAAAAAATTTGGTCCTTCATAAAAACAATCAACAGGGCATACTTCAACACAATCAGTATACTTACACTTAATGCAACTTTCTGTTACTACAAAAGTCATGATAACCCTTTTTTAGGCTAGAAATAATGAATATTAAATCATAAAAATGCCCCTTTACGATAGTCATTTTCTCGAGTAATTGCACAGACTAAAACTTATCTTTCTCAATTCAAGCGAGTTTATGGTTCACTTTAAAAATCGAAAAAATCAGCGCGATAACTGATACACTTTTCAATCTCCCTATAATTCTTTGAATGGCCAACCAAATGCAATATTTTTGTACATTCACTGCAAGTATTTATGCTCATTTTAGGGCTTATACTTACAAGAAAAAATCTTAGTGTAAAAAGATTGTCAACACATATTTAGTCGAGTAATTTATCTAATTGTCTTTTTCCGTTGGAGCATCCATGCAATTAAATGCTAAAAAAAGAGGGGCAGTCCGCCGCATCGGCAGCACACTCTTCAGGGGAGAGAAAAAAAATCATACTCACATTTATGAAATTTTTCCAACGTCTCAAGAACAAGAAGCCGCGCAAGATAATTTCCCCCCGTCCAGCGTAAAAGAAAACGCTCAGGGATGAGTTTTTTTATGTAACAAAAATTATTTTTTTACCTTTCATTGAATCAATACTCAGAAACAACAGCAATATCATATATCCTTTGCGGTAGTTGCATTGATTATTATATGGAAATCCTTAATGTTCTTTTTGACCAAAAGCATAAAAATTGTCTATATTTATAAGCAGGAATAATTTGTTTTTTTTATAAGGACTTAATTAATGGAGTTGGGGCAAAAAAATAGGATTATTGAACGAATTTTAAAAGATAAAAGTGAAAATCCTGATGCAATGAATCTGCAAGCGCTTGATCTTAATCATTATTCTGATCTAGAGAAGCTATTGGATCATATAGATTTCCATCAAAATGGTCTATTTAACTTAGAAACCCTGGAAACAGATCCAGAGCAATGGCGAGAATTTTGTTACATTGTTAACTATTCCTCTACTTTTGAGAAAATTGGTTCCCCGCCTTTATTAAAAGCTGTTGACTTCGAAAAAGCAGAAGAATGCATTCGTTATACTCTAAATGCTCATGAAATTATTCAGTTACCTAAAGACAATTACTACGCACGCCCTGCTTATACATTACAAAATGCTGATACTGAGTTAGATGATTTAATCGCGAGCAGCCGAGCAAGGCTGTATGCGCTCACACAAACTATTCCAGAAGCCATTCAATTTGATGCCTCTAACTCCTTACAGGTCGCCGCCCAGATTCAACGTCTGCAAGAAGAAATAGAACGATTGCCCCAGAATGACTTAGAAAAAGAAAAGTTAGAAAAAAGATTAAATATCTTCCTAGATCTTAATAATATCAATGGATTAAAACGAATCCGTATCCCACAAGATAATGGCTTAGCCCTCACTTATTGCACACTACAAGAAAATATAGGTGGCGTAACAGAAAAAATTACCTTAATGAGTCTGACGAATGTAAAAAAACAGCTACGACGCCTATGTAATCGCGCAGAAGGCTTGAGTGTGGCGGATTATCACACTGAGAGAGGCCAATATAAACTCAGTACACAAGCCATTATTAAATTACCGAAACATGGAACTATTCAAGAAGTTCAGCATGAAGCAATGGCGCTTAATATCTCTCGATTAATGGGATTAGATACGACTGCTACAACCACAATTACTTATAATGGGCACCCTGCATTATTTATTCCCTTTGATGAGATACAGTTGCTTAGTGATTTCTCTTTAGGAAAAACTTTTTATGCTTGGTTAGTAGGAAAAAGCTATACTCACTATTCAACCATTAAGACCATTGGTGAAGGAATACAAGCAGATTGTTTTATTGATGATTTTGGTGATGCATTTGCCTTGCTTTACCTCTGTAGTGACACCGATGCAATAGGTGGCAACTGTCAAAATAAAGCATTAAGAAATGCAAAATCTCTTTATATCTTTGATCAGTCACTTATGGATACTCACAAATTTATTCTTGATTCACGCATGTGCCTTATACCTGGAGGGTTTCTTAAAAAACACACACGCCATGGTTTAGGAAGAAATCGCACCATTATTGAAGACTCATCCATGCACACTAAATTTGAAAGCATCATAAAATTGCAGGCAATTGGCAATAAAATTCTCCAATATATCACTCATACGATATTACAACATCAGCAGCAAGCAGCTCGAATTAAGCGACAATTTAAAAAACCTTTGAGTACCGAAAAGCAAAGCCAACTCACTTCAGAATTAAGTGATCTGGTGCTTCTCGAAAAAGACGCGGAAACACTGCGAACTATGATGATAGAGCGTCTCGCAGCAATTGATGACGTTCTTCCGCAAACAGTAGGCAATATCGATTTACCTATGATAAGAAACGCCCTGATCTTTGAAAAACTAATACACAATCCTATATTGTATAGTGACGATGGCCGCCCTTTTAAAAACCCTTGGACTTATAGACAACAAAATACGCTAAAACAAGTAGAAGAGCTGAACAATGACTTAATACAGTTGACTTTTAACGACAAAGTTCCTCCAGCAATGATAGATTTTATGATACGCCGTGGTGGAGGTGACTCCATAACTATCACCTCAAGTAAAACGGTAACTTTAAGTAAAGTTCAGTTAGCAGCATTAAGAGAAGACTTGCTTCATCCCGAATATCGATTAGTCCTGGATCCCGCTATAAACTATTTGGAACCAATTGATTTGGCTTCAATTAAAGTAGCGTATAAAACAGGAAATCGAACTTATATTATGTACACAATTAACTGTTATCGTGAGAAAATGCGTTGCGATACGATCTCTGTTGATGAAAAACTAAAATGCATTGTTGAAACTGAAGAGCAGCTCAGAGAGCTTATTTTAACTGCTCATGATAGAGGCTTTGGCATGCATGTCATTAAAAAATTCTTTTTTGATGCACAACAGCAATTACAGCGACTGATGCCCCCCTTAAAGGTTCCAGAGAAATTAAATGATGCTTTTACTGCTGCTTTAAAGCTGGATAGGGTCTCTGAATTTAATGCCGTCGTTTTGGAAGCAATAAAACACGATAAAATCAGCGATCAACAATTTTTAAATTTTCTTGATGAATGTTTACAAAGAGCAAATGCAGCAACAAATTATACAAAAGCCGGGCAAGAAAGTCTTGAACTCTCCAATAAAGCTAAAGAAGTGATACGTCAATTAGAGGTAATTAGGATGCCTTTTATTACTCAGCTCCTAGCATCATGCCCGCATCAAAATAAATTGAAGCAGGCTGAACCCAGCGTCATTGAAACAAAGCAGGAGAAGGAAGAGGATGTGTGGACAGCAGAATCGTCATCAGATTCACTGTCATTGGACATAGTTCATGAACATGAAGAAAACATGAGTATTTTATGTAATTAAATAAGCCACATGAAGTGGCTTGCACACTAAAAGTAGTTAATGGAGCTATTATGCCTATACATGAGAGACGTCAACATTTTCGGGTAGAAGATCATATTTATTTTAACTACCGAGTTATGGAACCAGGGGAACTGTGCCCTGATCGCGCAGTTGTGGATCAACTTTTAGGCAAAAATGGGCAACGATATCTCGAGGCAGCACATTATTTCCAAGAAATTGATTATGAATTGGCTGAACTCACGCAAGTCATTGCACTGAAAGAACCAACCATCGCCCATTATCTTAATCTACTCAATGCAAAAATAGATTATTTATCACGGCAAATGCTTATGACTAATACGATTCAGCTACGTAAAGTCAATATCAGTCTCGGCGGGATGGCCTTTAAAACCCCTGAGCTCATTAAAGAAAAAACATTGTTAAAATTGGTAATTTATACCAAACCGAAAATGATACCTATTATCGTTGAGGGCACCGTGGTTTATAGCCAATATCAAAGCGAACATAATTATCGAACTGCAGTATCTTTTAATGGCTTAACCAATGAACAGGAACAAATTCTTTCCCAACATATTTTATTGGCGCAGGCAAAACACCGTTCAGACTAAAAATTAATTTAATAAATTTAGTACAAAATTGCCAAATAACACGTACACTATACTGCGTTTATGATGTTGGAAAGAAGAGACAAATATGACCAGAATAGTATACTGCTGTAAGTTAAAACAAGAGGCCGAAGGCTTATTAAAAGCCCCCTTCCCTGGCGCATTAGGCGATAGAATTTATAATGAGGTTTCAAAACAAGCCTGGAATATGTGGCTAACCCATCAAACCATGCTCATCAACGAATACCGGCTGAATTTAATCGAAGCTAAAGCCCGCGAATTTTTAAAAGAAGAAATGCAAAAATACTTTTTTGGTGATGGTTCTGAAAAACCTGCAGGTTTTACACCTAATACCTAAGTAAGTTTTGCATAAGATTGATAAATACAACCGTAGGCTGGGCTGTTGTAGCCCAGCATTTAGTAAACCTCAAAAATATTTTCTTCAAAAATAAGAGCCAATTCAACAAAATACGGGGCTTTAACAGTCCAGCCTACGTTTGCTCATTGATCTTATAACTAAAATCAGCCCCTCAATCATCTATTTTCTCTCTTCACTCTAAGATGTAATACAAACTTGACACAATAGAGAAACTTAAACTCCACTTTGGTTTCAATGGGCTCAAAAAGAAACGATTAAATACTAAAATAATGATAAAAAATTAACGACTTATTCAGAAAAAACACTATGCTTTTAAAAAATGCATAGAGTAAATATCTAGAAATAAATCTCGTTAGAATAAAAACCAATTATTTTTAAAAAAAAAGCATTCAAACACTTGACTCAAAACGCTTCTCGGAGTCTAATAGCAACCCTCGGGGCCAGATAGCTCAGTCGGTAGAGCAGAGGATTGAAAATCCTCGTGTCGGTGGTTCGATTCCGCCTCTGGCCACCATGAGAATCAACAACTTATGGTGAGCTCCCGAATACCCAAATTTCAAGACCTCAATAGTAAATCCCAGAATTTTTACAATTCAGCCGACCTAAAAAATTTAGAAACTGAAACAATATTAAACTGAGTTGAATCTGTTTTTAAGCAAGCCGATTGACAGTATAGCCGAAACTCCATACAAAAAAGGGTGTTATTTGAGCTACGTCCTTTTTAACTGATTGTAATAATTTAATGCCCTCGCTCTTGCTTCATGATGATTAATAATGGGTTGAGGATAATTTGTATTTGAATAAAACCTCTCAGAATCAATAGATTCCCAAGGCGCATGGATTGATTGGCTTCCTACTTGAGAAAGCTCTGGAACCCAATGTCGAATATAACTTCCATCAGGATCAAATTTTTGACTTTGTAACACTGGATTGAAAATACGAAAATAAGGTGCTGCATCAGCACCACACCCAGCAACCCATTGCCAACTTGCGCTATTATTTGCTAAGTCAGCATCTACAAGAGTGTCTAAAAACCAATCCGCACCCAAACGCCAATCAATCAGTAACCCCTTTGTAAGGAATGAGGCAGCAATCATACGGACACGATTATGCATATAGCCCGTTGCCCATAACTCTCTCATTCCCGCATCAATTATCGGATAGCCTGTCAAACCTTTCTGCCAGCACGCCAATAATTGCTCATCGTTGTGCCAAGGAAATGCATTAAACTCACTTCTGAAGTTCTCAAAAGGAAGCTTAGGGAAGTGATAAAGTAAATAAATTGAAAACTCCCTCCATCCCAACTCTGATAAAAAGTGTTCTGCTGATGCTAAATCACAATCTGGCTCAAGCTTTGCTAGCTCAATTGCTCTTACAATTGTCCATGGAGTAATTTCACCAAAATGCAAATGAGGAGATAAACGTGATGTCGCATTTTTTATGGGCAAATCACGATTTTTTTGATAACCACTGAGATGATGCTCTATAAACTCATGCAGTTTGTTTTGTGCACCATTCTCTCCTGGAGTCCAATAATCGTTAAATCGTACAGCCCAATTGATAGTAGGTAATAATTTCCACTCCAAAAGCTTTTCGCTTTGAACTTCAACTCCAGCCGGGTAATACTCTAAATGCTTGGGCGTTGGGATACTAAGGATTTGTTTACAGTATTTCCAGTAAGGGGTAAACACTTTAAAATAATTATCGCTTTTATTTCTAATCGTCCAAGGTTCATGAAGTACACTTCCATTAGAACTGTGAACTTCAATCCCCTGCTCCAACAAGATTGCTTTAATTTTTTTATCACGTGAAATAGCTGCTGGTTCATAACAGCGATTCCAATAGACTGAGCTTACAGAAACAGTCTTGATTAAGTCTAAAATAATCTCCAAAGGATTACCTTTGCGCAGAATAAGATTTAACCCACGTTGAATAAGGGAGTCGCTTAAAGAATTAAGGCTATGATGAAGCCACCAATTTTGTGCTTCTCCTAAAGCACTATTTTTTTCATCATAAATATACAAAGGGATCACAAACTGATGATGAGAACAAGCATTGATAAACGCGGGATTATCATTCAATCTTAAATCGTATCGAAACCAGACTAATGCGATAGTCATATAAATCTCAAATAGAAATCAATGCTCTAATTTATCAATTTATCGAGTCAATTCATAGAAATGAAACAGCTTGAGTAGTGCTAACTATTATAGTTATGGCAAATGCTCTCATGTGAAATTTACGTAACATGTGATTTGAGGCATCGATGCAATTTTAGCGTTTAATTAGACTCTCCCTTGGTAAGCAATGAACTGAGACAATTCGCTCTTGCCATTTTCTTATTGCGTTTAATTTTTCCATAAGCTTTTTTCTGTATAATCTGTTTACAATTTATACAGTCAATGGATTATGACTTACGCGGAGAATATTATGTATCAGGTTACTATTGATTTAGGTTTTGATTTAATTGAATGCAGACGCCAGGTTATGGAAGGAGAAGAGAAGCCTATTAATATTTTCTCGGAAAAAAATATACCACTTATGGCTTCGGTTAATAGAAGGATGGAGGCAGCACTAGAGGTCCTGCACACTAAAACCGGAATTCCTTTGTTACAGTTAAAAGAATCCGCAGCTTATTATGTAACAGCTAATTCCTTTTTCTTTATGGAACACTTTAAAAATGCTTTTGATGGAGGTGCGACTAAATTTAGGGTCACCTTTGATCTAGATGTAGAAAAAAATGAGTTGACTAGTATTATAAAAGATAATGGTAATGGATTTTCTGGCCTGTTTGCCGTCCCAGCTGCCCCTGTTAAACCTCCTGAAGATTCGGCTGAGGAGCTTCAAAACAAATATGCACAAGAAAAAGCAAGATATGAGCGACAAGTATTAAGACTTGGCGTTAAAGATCCTTCAGGATTTACTGATTATCGTAAAATTATCGATCCCGAATTTAATCCAGAAGAAGGTATATTAAGAGAAAATAGAGTAATTTCAGATAAAGCAGCAGCTCAAACCTCTGATGCTCCGATCTTTGGTGGCCGAGGACTTGGATTAGCAGGTACCGCAACTTTATTGCATCATGTAACTGGTGGTCATGGAAAAATTCTAATTGGTGATGGTAGCAGCCTTACTAGTAACCCTATAATGCGGGAGCTTGCAGGTCCATCTGTAGTTCGTGTTGATGATGCACGACCAGGAGCGGTTACCGTCTTCAGCGCGCCCCTATTTTCAACTGACTTACGTACAACCCTTGTTGATCGCGCAAAGACATCAGCAAGTGCTGGAGATTATTTGGGGTATATCAATAGGATTGATCCCGTTTTACCAGAACCTGAAGAAGCTGAGGAGTTCGTATTTGGAGCAAAAGCTTCTCCTAGAGCTTCAACTGAAGAGGTTGAGGAGTTCGCATTTGGCTCAAGAGCTTCACCTCGTTCGCCTTCCGCTCATACAAGGCTTTCAATGTTTACAACAGAGGCGGGAGATAAAGAAAGTGCGGGTCCAAAGGACCCAGTAGACTCTCCCGCTAGCCGCAGATAAAGTGTTTACATAATGACGCAAATTTTGGAGAAAACTGTAGACGGTCTTTAAATGCAAGAGAGATTTTCATTAAAGACAGTCTACTTTCGCCAAAACGCCGAGCAAACACTTGCCTCTAAATACGAGGGCGAACATGTTCCTCAACCGCCAGGGATTCCAGTCGTGCTTCCAGCTTAATAAAGTCCAGTGTTCTTGTTGTACGTAACGCCTTCATGGCAGTTAAATCCGCCATGAGATCCACCGCACGCGCCGTCACCGCACCTATCCCCCACTCTAGCCCCCCAGACACAGCCCTGTATATGGCATAATCAACACCCAACTTAGAATGAACCCCGAACCAAGACTCCCAAACATTGGACAGCCAACTATAAAAGTGGCGTAAACCATTCGCAGGAATGGGTCGAGCAACAAATGTCGGTACCGGAAAAAAAGGTGTATTCGAACAATACTCATCTACCACATGCATAGGACACAGCCGCTGCGCGCCCCCAACTACTGTTCGCCAGTGCTCATCAATACCATCCCAATTTTTAGCTCCAGGAGCTTTTTGAGCCTTCACTTGCTCTTGTAATGCGTTAATAAAAGCAAAATCATAGTGACGCTCCGTTTTGGAGACTCCATTGAGCTTGTACGTCACCCCTTGAGTCTTCACTTGAACATATTGGCGTTGCAACTCCGCAACAATCCCTCGATCTTCTTCAGTCAAATGATCTTGCTCATCCACGGGCAAACAGGCCAACATATCATCCCATAAGTGTTTATCTAAAGCCCATAGCGCGTATTCAAAGCCACTAATCGAAGCAAATTCTCGTCCAGAGCAATCGGTCACTGTATCTCTTTGAAGTAGCACACGAATATCGCGTCGCAATATTTCTTGCACCTGTTTATGCTCACCATGTACAACATGACTTAAAAATTTTTTCAAAGATTGGCGCATTGCAGGCAGAGTTGGAGGCAGCTTCGATGAAGCATGAAAATATTGTGAAGTCGTTGCAAGACGAGATGACTCGTTCGAATTGAGAAACGTGTCAACATATCGATGATACGCAGTGGGTAGGAGGCTAAAAAATTTAGCGGTCATTGTATCTTCTTAAATTATTTATAATCTATCATTCAAAATAATGATTATAAATTAGTCTGTTAGAATTTAAAATACACTATTGATGAAGATTGTTTTGGATTAAGATGCACTAAATATGGCTTCCTGTTTTTTGCACCACCAGCTTTTCAACCTCAGTATAAAGCCTTTGCAAGGTACGCCATACCATCTGCATAAATAAAAAACAAAATGCAATTTAACACCACTTAAAGAATGGTCAATACTAATAGTATTTGAATATATATAGCAAATACAGTATATTTATTCACCAAATTAACCAGCACCGAGAAAATTTCATATGTTTAGCAAAGATACAGGCATTGTAAAACAATTAAGCACAACGAGTAATTTTACTAAAGGTTTTGTTACACCAGAGTTTGGATTATTACCTTCTGTGGTTCCTGCATCTGCTTTGCCTGCTCAATTTTCGGTATTGGACAATGCAGCAAAAAATTTAAAAACCTGGGTTAAAGGAAAAAATATTGAACCACTGAAACAATTAAATAAAGAATTAAATGTTCCACTATTAATTGAAGAGATTGATAAGGGTGGATTGACTGATAGTGAGTTAGCAAGAGCAAAATTAATAGTAGGAAAAATTGGGCACGCCTATGGTTATATTTTAAATGCTACTGGAAAAGCCAAACCACATTTTGATATCGAATGCGCCAATTTGTTTCTACTTTGGCAAAAATTAGCCAAGCATATGAACCATTCGCCAGAGTTCCCAATTCTTACAAGTAGTGATACGACTTATTGCAATTGGCGCTACAAAAATCCACAAGAGCAGCATAGTTTGGACAATTTAAAAGATTTAGACAAACTAGAACAGTTAGTACCACTTTTTGATAATAGAGAAGAAATAGTAACTAATCTTGGCGTGGTAGTATTTGAGGCCCATATTGCGCCTGTGGTTCATGCGATAGAAAATATAGTCAAGGCGATGGAGGTTAATGACTTGTCTTTGTTGTCAGATCAATTGGACATCATTTTGCTCTCTATCCAGCATTTTTCAAGTACCTTTGCAGAATTTTACAATTTTCACCGCGGTTCTGGCGAAAGTTTTATTGATCTTAAAACATGGGGAGACACCGTAATGAAAGCGGTTATACCATGTTATCCTGCAGAAAAGGCCCAATTAGGCTCTGATGTCAGCCTTTTTAGTATTCTAGATGCACTGGTAGGTAGAAATAAATATGAATCGCGTTTAGGAAAATCAATGCAGGCCTCACAAGCCTTATTGCCGGAAAATCATAGACTTTTTATACAATATGTAAACGATGCGAATATTAAAGAATTTATTAACCGATGTGAGAACCCTTCTTTAAAAATGAAGTTCCAACAAATTTCAGAGGCATATGTTGGAAAACATGGTTTTTTTGGAATACATACAGAGGTTGCTATGAGCGGCATCGTCGTAACTTCTGGCTCCAATGTGAACCAAAGCGGTGTTAAATTAGATACAAAACTCGGTGAAAACTTAGAAGAAGCAAGAAAAGAAAGAGAGAATCCAGAATTTGAAAACGCCATTCGTTTTCGAATCATCGACCAAGAAAAGATATCCTCTGAAGAGAGCGCAGATAGCGGCAACTTTAGTGTTAAGCTGAAGCTTTGTGGTACTAAGCAAGATAAGACTAAAAGTATTCTTGCGGCCATTCAGCCTGGATCTTGCGTATATATTCCTATTAAAAATTCGATGGAACATTTAGCTGAATTCGCAAGTGCATTGAAGTCTTCGCAGATAACCATAGATCTTAATGCAGAAGTAGATATTCACGATAATGAAATATGGCAAAAGACCCTAAGAAAGTGGCCAGAATGTGCAGAAAAAACCAAATTTACCTTAGGAGAGTTGCTTGTTTATGCTGACTTAAACCAACTTGTTGGCTCTCTCAAAAAAGGCAACTCAATCAATTTAAAGAAAAACTTTTTACCTACACCTGACAGAGTCTATTCTGTTAACTCTGTGGATTCCGAAAATGGCACTCTTAACTTATTAGTAAAAAGACAAGTTTATGGAAGCGGCGCCATTGGAGCAGGATCTTATTTTTTAACTAATAAAGAAAATTTGGGTAAAGAAGTATGCTGTCATATATTGCCCCCATTAAGTTTCACACTGCCTAAAGACAAGAATAAACCTATTTTGTTATTCGCAAATAGTAATGGAATCGCACCTTTTACTCACTTTCTATCCGAGTTGAATAAAAATAAATGCACTAATCCAGTATGTCTTGTTTATTTAACGCGATCGGAACAAGAAGATTGGCTAGAAATGCAATTAAGGCAAAACACCCAGTTACTGCCCAATCTCCAGTGTTGTATGATTTATACTGGAAAAAACAAACGAGTAGAGTGGCTGACAAAAAGTAAAATTGATAGCGTCAGTCCTTCTCAAGACAAACTTATTGCGATTGATACAGTGATTAATCGTTTTAAGTCAGAAGAATTTTTCGCCTATGTCTGCGGAAGTGTACCCTTTACAAAGACACTTCTGGACAGATTAAAGAAAGCGTTAGGTGAAGAGCGATTTTTAAGCATGATTGGCTGCTCTCAATTAGTCTATGAAGCGTTTAGTTTTACAAATGCCGACGAAGTGAGAAATGCTGACTGGAATAGAGAATATACTCTAGAAGAAATTAATCAACACAATACAGCAGAAAGTTGTTGGGTAACCGTTGATGGGACTGTTTATGACATCACTGAATTTCTGAACATCCATAAAGCAGGACGAGATATGTTCTTGTCCAAAGCACTAGTCGATAGAGATATGACAGCAATGTATCGGCTGACGCACAAGGAGAGCTCTACTGCAGAGAGCTGGTTGCAAAGTTATCGTATAGGACGAATCAAAGCCACAATAGCAGATTCTCCTGCAGTAATTATCGAACCACAGACCCATAGTACCTTACCTAAATCATGTCCTTTTTCTACCCAAGTTACTGTTTTGCAGGGCCATCATCAATTAGATAGCTCAGCCACCTGCCCTTTTCTTAGCCGACAAAGAAAAACCGATGTGCTAGCACAAGAAAAGCCTGTTACGGTTACTCCGGATAGGACTCCTGATGTTTCAACAAGTCAAAGCTGGTGTGGGTTCTTCAAAAAAGCTGCTCCAGTAATAGCAATAATAGGTGTAAGCGCCGCAATTGCGACTGTTTATGCAAATAAATAAAAAAGCATCACAACCGTATTTTTAGAGATAAGAATCATTTGATAAACGCTGGGCTTAACAGTCCAGCCTAGATCTATTTTAAATATGTACAGTAGAAAATGTCCCCTTTACCACACATATTAATAAATTATGTTTTGCTTTTAAAGTAAGGGCTCTGAGTGAAGATGGCTTACTCTAACCAATTGATTTTTAAATGCTTTTAATGATCAGTGCTCAAGCATACAATGACTTTAATAAACACAGTCTCCAATTAATTTAATCATAATAATCAAAAATAGAACAAATTGTCTTGCATTTAAAAGAATCTTTGCGTATCATCGTCAGTCCAATAATAGATCAACAAGACACATTTATATAACCATTGTTTATAAATTAATTGATGCGTAAATTTAAATTTGAATCGGAGAAGTAAATGTTATCGAAACAACCACAAGACAAACAGGCAAAAGAAACACCAGTACAACCAAAAGACAAACAGGTAAAAGAAATACCAGTTCAAACATCACCTCAAGCATCAGTTGAAACATCAGTTCAACCACCTGTACAACAGTCTGTACAAACACCATCTCCAGTATTAGATCAAACACCAGTGCAGCCAACAGTACAAGCACAAGATGAGCATATTAGATCCTGGTCTGAAATTGACGTTAAAGCATCAAAATATTACGATAAAATCATTGCCTTATGTAAAAAGAATTTAAAAGTTGATGAGAATGTGACGTTCTTAGTGGTGGATCATTGTCTACAAACATTTGAAACACATGTGGACTCTGTAGCCAAACTCGGCAAAATAGCCGGTGTCATACTGAAAAGTTCTACTCATGTTAAAGAAGCTGAGGAATTTGCCACAAAACACTGCAAAATATTAGATGTTACAAAAGAGGCCCTTAAAGATCCTCAGGTAGCAATTGATCTTGTGTTACAGAATACTAAACCTGGTGAAAAATTGGTTATCATGGACCATGGTGGTTATTTTTCTTATGCGCTTAAAGGAATGATGCAACACTCTGAAGTAAGCAAAAGATTAATTGGTATTGCAGAAGTCACTGAAAATGGCCACTACAAACTAAATAAAGCGTTAAAAGAAACGCCAGTTCCAAATCTTTCTGTTGCGCGAAGCAACATTAAAGAGTTAGAGGATGCACAAACAGGCGTTGCTATCTGCGATGCAAGCAATACAATTCTTTATGGTGTCCATTCTGCTTTAAATTCATTACAACATGCTTGTGTTATCGGTTACGGAAAAATCGGTCGAAGTATCGCCAATAGTTGCAGAAAAAGAGGAATTCCAGACGTCACTGTGATTGAAATTGATCCACTGCGCGCACAAATGGCGATGATTGATGGGCATGAGGTCGTGATGGGGAATGATGAAACTGCTAAAGCCCTAGCTTTACAAAAAGCACAGATTTTATTTAGTGCAACGGGTTCAAAAGTATTGTCAAGCAAAGATATTGCTAACTTACGAAAAATTGATCGTACTTCTGAAAATGACACGAACCCAGTTTTGTTTATTGCATCATGTACATCACCAGATGATGAGTTCAGCGATGACTTTTTCTCAGAATTAGCAGCTCAAAGTACAAACAAACAATCAGATCGTGCCAAGAGTGAAGAACAGCTCCATTTGTCTCCTTATAAGCTATTTGATGGTCGTACAATTTATGTTTTAAATGAAGGAAAGTCAGTTAATTTTGCAATTGGCGGTACTCCGGGCTTTGAAATTTGCCAAGTCTGGGCTAGTGTTTTATATACTGCGGCGAAGTTAGCAGCACAAGACGTAAAGCCTTCTAATACGGTACAAGAATTGTCGCGCGAAGAAGAAAGCTCGATTGGTGCTGTAACACAAGAAGTATTCTTTGGTAAAAAATGTTGTGAGAAAGCCCCTAAGCAGAAAGAAACTGAAAAACCATCTGCTAAACCTAAACTCCACCGCTCTCATAGTTTTTCAGAAATTTCTGTAGCACACACGGGAATGTGGGCTCCGCCAAAACAAAAACCAGAGTCACGCAATCATGATGATTTAAAGCAACAAAACGGCAAAGTAAAATAACTGGCTTGTGATTGAATAATATAGACTTGACTCGCTGTGTCGCGTCAAGTCTATTCATAATTTGCAATTCTCCATCAGTGATAACAGACATCTTGGATGTCTAGTAACACATAACAATCAATGATAGGTAATACAATGTCTTCAGAGAGAATGGGACAAGCTCTTGGTAGTTCATTATCTACAACTATAGCCCAAGAGACAGATCAGAAAATCGAACAAAATCAACAAAAAAGAAAAGTCATTCTGAACAGAACAATCTATTCTATCAGTGCATTCGTCGCCTTACCTACTAGTGTATTATCTGGATTTGCAGCACTTGAAAGTACACATGGAAATCTTATATCACTCAATTCCCTCAATGCAATTAAGCATTTACTAATCAATCAAACTATAGGTCAACTCCTTTATGGGCTCATTTGTTTTCTCGCCACTGCTCTTGTTTTGACTGGTCTTAATAAAAAATATCTTTTGGGCTCTACACAAACAGTTTTAGAACTCATTAGAAGTGACATCATTTATTTAAAAAACAAATGTTCAAAAAAATTGGGCGGAAACAAAATTTTGTTCATTGAAAATGGACTATTCGTATGGTGCTTCGTGACCAGTCTGATTTTTGCAGAGCTTGGCAAAGAGACCATGGCTTTCTTAGGAGTTCCTGGAGAACTCCTTGGTTTTTATCTTAATTTAGTGGTGTACTTTGCTACGCGATACGCAGGAGCACGTCGTTTTTTTCGCAACATTCTCGAACGGAATAATACCGAACACTCACTTAATGCCAAAGCGGCTTTAAAAGATCATATGATTATAAAAACATCGCTTGGCATTGGGTATATTGTAGCGTTTATTAGTGCAATTCCGATTATTATTAATTTTATTCCCGAATGTGTTAAAGGACTACAAATGCTATTACAAAGCAATTTGCATGCAGATCCCAAATATCAAAACATGACCGCAATAACTGTCGGTTTGATTGCAACATTACCTACAGTCTTTTTCTATAGTGTTAGTATTAAAGATTTACCCAAACACTTGGCGAAATCAGGTCTACTATTTCACCAAAAGATAAAAGCTCGTCATTCTAAACATGCTTTATTATTAGTGATACTTACCCTGCTTGCTTTTGCAGCGAGTTATTTTGCAGGCATAGGTTTTCGTTTGGTAGGCACCAGCAACATTGAGCAAGGTTATTTATCTTATTTGAATCAAGTAATTGCAAGCTGGATGCCCAATCTGCTTTTTATTGCGTGTGTGATGATGTTTTGGTCACACTTACAACATTTAATCAATGAGCGTTTAAAACAAGAATAAACATCACATCCTGGAGAGCGCCTTGGCAACTTTGGACTGGTTGCCTGATGAAAAATATTTGTGTATAGTTGACAATTAATGATCACAGTCTTTTATAAGTAAGCAGAACACACTTATCTTTCATTGATGAACAAAAGGAATATTGTGCCTAAAGTTTATAAGGGAATACACGCTCAAATAACAAAAAAATATAAAGCTTATTACTTAAGCGAACCTACCTCCAAGTCTTTAGCGAGAAATATCCAAGACCTTACCCTTGATGACATTATACAGTTATTAAAAGAAGTAAGAGATACCCCTGAACTCACTGAAATGTCTATTGCTCTATCTCGAAGAAGTAATTTATTTGATAAATTAGTTCTTATGGTAGGTGATGAACCCCATGAATGGGCTTTAAGATTACACACCTATAACATGGTAAGACAAAGTGATGAGCCTGGGTATGTCATAAGCAATTTAAATAAAAAAATAAGAGACGATGAAAACCACATACATGAACATAGTTGGCAACTGGCTTCTAGATTTTTAATTGGTGGATTTAGTAATCATCAATATGCTAAAACTAAAGGGGCGCCACTTTTTAATCGTTATAATTTAGTTCCCACGACCAGAGATGGAGTTTCTGAAGACACACCATCTAGAAGAGCTGTATTAGAAGGACAAACAGGGATAACGGAAACTACTGAGGATTTATACCAACAAGGGGATTTAGTCCATTACCCCATGGAAATTCCTCATAAAGTTGACACCCATGTTTCCTCTTACTTAGGTATGACAGTTACCTTGGCTCATACCTCTGAGCGTCATCACGAAAACTCGATTTTCTACGAGAAAATACAAGGTGATCCTGACAATGACGGAGTGAAAGAACTGGCAATTGAAGCCCATAAGTACACTAAAACAACCCATTCTCAAGCAATAAACGTTGCTATTACTCATTTAGAGCTTATAAAATTATGCGATCAGCTAGCCGAAAAAGGATTTTCTCGTTTTAATCGTTTTGTAGATCCCATTACCAAACAATTATCTCCAAATAATGTACTCGAGACTGAGTTATTGCCTACAATAGCAATGTTAATCTTACAGCAAAATGAGGACTTTATAGAACATCCACTCACAGCGGAATTAAAGGGAAAATCAACAGAAGAAATTCAAAAAATAAAAACATATTATGCCAATAGAAGTAGTGAATTAAAAAAAATCATTGAAGAAGCTATTAAGGAGATGCACCAACCTGCTTTAATGCAACTTATTAGTACATCTCAACAAAATTTAATTACTAATCTATATACAGCCTTTCGTGATAATTTAACTTCAGATGTTCTGAGCGTATTAAAAAAGAGAGAGAGAAGTACACCAGAACATGTCCTAAGGAGGGAAAGTTTTTTTAATAGTGAACGACAAACGAAAGAAACAGGTACGTTAGTACATGAAAACTGTGATTCGCCACGCAAAGTCCTTTCATTTAAATAATAGAGCTGGTGGTCTCTATGACAAATAGCTTGGCCAGCGAATGAGGTTTATATTTTCACCTTGAGCTATTATTTTAATACAAAAGTTGTCAGATAAAGTTCATCCTGAGTTCTTCTAAGTATCTTTGCAATGTGTGGAAGTAAGTTTAATGCGATTAGAGGATTATTCTGCATCATTTTTTTAAAATCCTCCTCATCAATGGCCAAAGCCTCTGTATCCTCCAGAGCAACGATGCTGGCGGATCGAGGTAAACCATCAATGATCGCAAGTTCACCAAGAATTGCTCCTGGACCTAACTCAGCAAGTTGCCATTTCCTGTCATAACCTCGCTCACGATATACTTGCACTCGACCAGAAACAATGAGAAAACAAGGACCTGGACAATCACCTTCGTTAATAAGAAAATCACCATTCTCAAAATGTTCTTGATGACAAAGACTTACCAATTGTACCAGTTGCGTATCGCTTAGGTTTGAAAATAGTTCTGAAGATTTCAATATTTCAAGAGTATCCATTTCTTTACCTGCTCTCAGATCATTTCCCTTAAATCATATTATTAAGCGCTCATAAAACATGCACTCTCATGCTAAATGTAGTAGTTGCTGAACACTCCGTCAAACAGACCTCACCCCACAAAAGTTGTAATCCAAAAGTTAAATAATATTTGGAGCATGACCGTTAACGTAATTCATTGAATTCAAACTACACTTAATATAGACATTGTTTATGCTAATGGATAAATGGTAAGGATCACCATGCACCTATCATTAAATAAATTTCTTGTCGTTATATTAATAGTTATTCTTATCGCACTGTATTATACATCTAGACCACCGCTTACAAGCGCCGCAGAGGTTACATCTGGGGAACTGCTTAAAGACGATGCAACAATCTGTGCCGAACTTCCCAAAGATCCAGCAACACTTCCTTTTATTTCATACAACACACAAGAAGGTTTTGATGAGTGTGTGTCACGTTGTATGACCTCTGTTATGAGGCAAGTTTGTCGACAACTGCCAAGCCAATCAAATTTCTTTTCTACTCGCCCAGAAATTAAGCAACAAATGTTGGCAGGATGTACCCAGAATATTAAAGGTTTTGTCACGAATCACACCCGATGTCCTTATTTGCATTGTGAACCATAAAGAAAATAAGGCGTGCGATTTGCATATTTGAGGGCGATACAATGATACATAGAACAAACGTATTTATTGCCAAGTTGCATGCAATGGAGATAGAAAAGGTTTTCATCGATTCTCAGACCGAGTCCCGATCTTGCGCTAGAAAAATCCATTTATTGGCTAGCCTTTTAAAGCGTGGGACGCAAATCTTCGTCTTTAAGCCCCTCGGCAGATGGCGTGGAGCTCTCTTCTGCAAAAATACTTTTTGTACGAAGCGCCTGGGCGCTCGCTCCTATTCGTTCCTTTTCCTGACACTCTGTGATTACATCACAAATGGTTGATTCTGCAATACCGGCAATATTATCGACTACTTCTAACAAAATACTTGTTGCATCAAGAGCTCTGCCATCAAAAGGTACATAATCTTTAACCAATTTTGCAACAACTTCAGTTTGCAATGATGGGGATAGATCTCTAGCGGCAAGAAATTCCCCCACTTTAGTTGGCTCAGGCATCGGTTCAAAATGATGCTTATCATCTAATAATCGAAACAACTCTGGAAAAGTTTTGTCATTTACGCCTTGCATTCTTGCATAAACTATTAGCTCTTCCATGCTAGGAAATGTGAGCAATCTTCCCGCTCTTTCATCATATTGACAAATTTTAAAGTCCTCGGGATAGTTAAAAGCCTGGACCAGATATTTGCGAATGAGTGCGATTTCTAGTAAAGATTGATAGTAATGCTTTAATGCTCTTGGATTTTGACTATCTAGGTCTATTTTACGCACAAATAAGCCAACACAAGATGACTTCCATGCATCAAGTAAAACCTCATTCATTTGACCGTCTTGTTGTCCTACTTCGCCAGCTAATTCGTCTAATGTTTTTGCGCCTACAGCATTTGATTTAAGCAAATCGACGCCTGCCCGCTCTTTACGCTTCGCTAATTTTGTTTCTCTATTCGAATTTGAATCGTTAGGGCTTACATCGTAGACATTACATTTTTCTGCATCAAATAAAAAACCATAGCAACGACCATCAAATCCATAAGTGGGAACATGTTTTCCTTTCACAAGGAGAGTCGTTGATGATAGGCAAGATCCACCCGAGCTAGCCAATAGTTTTGCTTCCGCTCGCCAATCATTTAGTTCAACTCGCTCTGGCTCTACCGTAATACGATTAATTGTTTTGGCAATTAATCGTGATTCACTATATAAAGTTCCAATTGATTTAGGCATAATGTGTTTCTCACTAAAAAAAACAATAATCGAACAAACTGATTATTTTTTTTCAGTATAGCGCATTATTCTTAATGTATTATTAATTGAGACAAAGAGACAATTACTATGTTTAATGGTTTACCACTGAAATTATTAGTTAAAATGTGTCATGACTTAGAAGAGAAATGCGAAGATAACTTGTCTTTCGTTTCTTCTTACTCCAGCTCTATTTATAGGCAGAAAATGGAGTGTCGTTTGGCTGCCATTTTGGCAACGCCAACGTCCAAACATTTTATTCAGCTTCTAGCTTACATTCAAAACGATGCAGAAGATGGCCGTGCTATTCTGCTCGATGAAACGTGTAAAAGAATTCTTTTGGAAAAAAGACCCAAAGAGTTGCCTCATTGGATGCTTAGTTTAGCTGAGTGTCATCTCGCTTTGGTCAGTGTTTTACTGAAAGACGAAGATTATAAAAACTCATTAAGTTTATCTGAATTCAGATATTTGATATCTAACTATCCGGATTTAGAGGCATTAATTAAGAAAGATAAAATTAACGAACCAACTGAAGTGCCGCCATTAAGTATCAATGAGACAGAAGAGATAGAATTAGACCATGTGGATTGTAAAACAATAGCAATGTGCCCTTAGATCTCTGCCATCACACCTCAGGCTGGGGCATTTGCCCCAACCTGAAGTACCTTTTTTTTTCATCATTTTGCAGGTCTTGTCCCGAGAAATGCTTGTTAATCTGACTAAGGTCATAACTTATTGTAAATAAAATATTTTCCTGTTAGCATTGTTATGTTTATAAACATTATGTGCCCTTAGGATACGGGTTGTTTTATAAACTCTTCTCCAAGGACTATAGAAGATATAAGGAAATATAATCATGATGATGAAACAAGAAAATTTAGATAACAATTCAGAGGATCATGGTAGCTCAGAAAGTTCTAGTTTAAAGCGTCCCGCCGCTCTCACTCAAAATAGACAGCAATTAACTTTTTTTGAAGGAGCATTTGTTAAAAATCATGATATTAAAAAACAATATTATTTTAAACCAAAGCCACTGATACGTGCTCAATGGGAGGCGTATTGTGCTGCAATACACCAGCTTATTGTTACACCTCACTATGTACCCAGTTATAAAGCTTATAAAGGAAGTGTTGATCCCATGGAACAATGGGGTGATGATTTAATTGCGCTCATTCGCAATGCGTTTACTGATCGCTCAGGCTTCTTAATGAAGTTATTGAGTGGTGAACTCTTCTTAAAATTTTTTATAAAGCCAACCGATGAAATGCATGGAGTTGCTTCGAAAGCAATTGATTTTGTATCAAGTGCCGATGCCCCATTAAGAGAAGAGGATTTGATGATGCGATGCCAACCCTTCTTTAATGCGTTTATGAGTACAAAAATCAAAAAAATGCTAACCGAACCTGCCAGGAGGCTTGAGGAAGATTGGCAGCAGCGTTCTTTACCCCAAAGAGTAGTCGTTTTTTTTTCGCTGACTAATACGCCATTGGAACTCTATAGAGAAATATTGACTTCTTTAGATTTTGCAACTCCTAAGATGATACGAAAGTGGCATGAAAATCCTTTATGCCCTGAAGAGTTAAAGCTTTTATTCAATGGCTGGATGAATCACGATATAAAAGAGGAACATCTCAATCTATCCATCCCCGTTTTTGAGCAATTTGACGCTCAGTATCCTTCCTTTGAACCAGATCAAACCCTCCGCTGTTCTTTTAAAGGTAAAGAATATTCAATATCTTCAACCTTGTTGTATCAATATAGGTTAATCAAAGGCCAAGGACGGACTGGTATTGTTCGCTGGATTTACCAAGATTGGGATTCAAATAAAAGTAATGGGTCTAAAAAGGGAGAGATGGTTGATTTCGAATACAGCAAAATGAATGTCTTAATGAGACGTGTATTTTGGGAGCCTTATATAAAATTAATCGTCAAAATTCAGCAAGAGCTAGGACTTTCGTCTGAGGACATCGTTAGAGAAGAGAATTTCCATGGTTTCAATATCCAAATGTTTAAATTTTTAGGATTTGAACATGAACCTGCGAGTCCTGAGCTTATTACTCGATTTCCTGATCTTGGAGATAAAGAACAATATGTCCATTATCACTCAACTAAAAGACATTATTTTAACCGAGCTTTATTTGGTTTCATCACCGCTTTTTTGACGGAGTTCAAAAACAGCAAAATAAAAGACACTGTTTTTACCAAATTTATCACCGCTTTATTACCAAGTTTGGTTGATGATGCCGAATTGGAATCCAATTTTATTAGCAAATTCTCTGACGCATGCCATCTAGGATACTTTACTATTAAAGAACTTCTGTCCGGATATCCGGAGGTGGATTTATGGAAAAGAGAAGTTCTATTCACCCGATTACTCCATAAATGGGATACTTTTTATAAGCAGAATCAAGACATTTTTGAGTATATTGAAGAATATTTATTAGAAATGGTAGGTTCAAAAAATAAAGCGTTTACCAAGGAAGATAATGAAGTAAATCAACTTCTTTCCGAACACCCAGTATATATATACCATAAAAATGTGAGCTTATTAAAATATGTTCTCACCTCAAGAGAGCAATATAGAGCCTACACTGAATTATATTTTGATCAGGATAATACTAAAGAGGAGCTCGTAGAAGATGAGGTGAGCTCTATAAGAGAATGGAAACATACCGCAATCAATACAGAGCAATTCCAACAATTCATTATAAATCATGGTGATGAAGCGATGGAAATCATTCTTAGAGAGTTTGCCGAAACTAAAGCAAAATTTCAAAGCAAAATGACTAAGAAGCCTGAATATAAGCAAATTATTGATAGTTTGGATCTTGAGGATATTCAACAAAAATATTTAGCTCTAAAAGAAGAAATACTATCTATAGTTGATTCGTCTCACAAGGATGAACTTGCGATAAGAATAGCTGAAGTAGATGAGGAAGAGGAAGAAAGTTACTCTTACCAATAAATGCATCACTTGTTCAAATTGTGTAGAACAGCGAGATCACTAGGCTGTTCTACTTAACTCAGCCCCTCCCAAATAGCAGCAGAACTTTTTAATTTAGGCATTTATTTGCTGCCTTTTTATGGTTTTTATTTCCAAACAAACATTCCCCCCATCATTGTTTCCTTTGCATTTATTGCTATTTCAATTAGTATTAAAGTTAATGTATGCTAGGACTTTAATATTTGCCATCCTCGATCCTGAGCTTACAATAGAATTGCCGCCATCTATCATTGCGACTACAGGAATGGATGTTTGTCTTATAATCTAGAAGCCTGTTGTGTTTCATCACTAAGAGCCCATCAATGAGAACTAGATTATTTAAGTTGTTAAAATCACTAACTAAGCTTGTCTGCTTAGGCCTTATAATTTTGCTCGGGATAAGGATGTTTAATTCGCAACGTGGTCCCGCCTTGGAGCTATGGCATACTTATGTCCCCCAAGAAAAACATGCCAAAGAACTTGATAAACTGAATTGGGCACAATACATAGAAATAGAAAATACTCTTTTTGACGCTGTACGAACCGAAGTCACTGAAAAACTAAATAGTAAAGTGCGTGTTCCAGTTAATCGATATTTCTCGGGAAGCCCTGTTTATCCTGAAAAATTTTCCACTGATTGGAATCGCTCTTATATACTTGAACCTCAAAGTCCCGCAGTTGGAGCGGTTGTATTCTTACATGGCCTGACTGACTCTCCTTATAGCCTGCGTCATATTGCCAGACGCTATGTTGCTCATGGTTATGTTGCCATCGCGATTAGGCTGCCTGCTCATGGCACAGTGCCTGCCGCCTTAACCGATGTCAAATGGGAAGATTGGTTAGCGGCAACCAAGCTCGCCGTACGTGAAGCCCGAAGACGCATAGGACCATCAAAACCCCTTCATCTCGTAGGTTTTTCTAATGGTGGCGCACTGGCATTAAAATATGCGCTTGATTCTCTTGAAAATAAACAATTAACACGACCAGATAAGATTATCCTAATTTCACCCATGATAGGCGTCACCCGCTTCGCGCGTTTCGCAGGATTTGCTGCGCTACCAGCCATTTTACCGCCATTTGCAAAAGCCGCTTGGATCAGTATAGTTCCTGAATTTAATCCATTTAAATACAATTCTTTTCCAGTGAATGGAGCAAGTCAGTCTCATCGTTTAACTACGGCATTACAACAACAAATAGTGCGCCTTGCCAATGAAGATCAACTAATTAAACTACCACCTGTATTGACGTTCCAATCAGTAATGGATTTTACAGTGAGCACACGTGCAATAATTAGTGCTTTTTATGACAATCTTCCTGCAAATGGTAGTGAACTCGTATTATTTGATTTGAATCGAGCGGCTAAATTAGGTCTTTTATTACGTCCTTCCGCAGATACTGCGGTAACGCGGCTTTTAAGTGAACCTCCACGAAAATTTCGCACCGTAATCATCACCAATGCAAATGTTGACAGTATCGATGTTGTCGAACGCGTCACTGAAGCTGAAGCAGTAAATGAGCATATTTCCCCTCTAGGATTGGCTTACCCACGCGATGTTTACTCCTTGTCACATGTAGCCATACCCTTTCCAGTAAACGATAGCCTCTATGGTCTGTTCCCAGATTCAAAAAAATATGGCATTCAATTAGGAACCACTGCGTCGCGTGGTGAACGTCAGGTACTCATCATGAGTTTGGATGCAATACTGCGCCTTTCATCCAACCCATTTTATCCCTACATGATAAAGCGAATAGAAGAACATATTCCTGCAACTACCCAATAAGCAAACTTAACCTTTGCTCATAAATTTTTTAATCAAGCCAACAATTGCAGTTAATATACCGCCACTGACCTGTTCCTGCGTTACCTTTAGCTATATTCGCTATAAAATGCCACCTCACTCATAAAAAGCCTTTTCTCCTTAAAGTTTCCCTTATGAATGTTTTTCTTACGGTAAGCATCAAAAAACTCAAGAGGCTTATAAATAATTTGTGGTGCTTGGTAAGTATTATTTCCTCGATATTCATTATAATTTGGATTGATTTCACGAAGAGCATCATCCAATAATTTGCTGGCATCGTCCAAGTTGGAGATTTCAGCAGATAAGGCGTAAATTAATTTATTCTCTGATTTGCAATCGAGATACACTGCAAAATCCGGAATTAACAGATTTGTTTTTTGGGCAAGACGTTCAACCACAAATTTAATTTCTGAAATAATTATTTTTTCTGAAATAAGAGAAATTTGCTCTTTAGCGCGAGCGATAAATTTAAAGGTAAGTGGTTTCACTGAAGTAATTTCAATAATGTCCTCCATCGCATAGTTAATTAAACCTGCGACTGTGGTCACAAAAACCAGATAACGTTTGCCTTGTTTCAATTCATGTAAGTGCAGAAAAGAGGAATGATTCGCCTCTTCTTTAAACTGATAAAATATATCAAAGGGATTAAAAACAAGCCCCGGCCAGTGACTATGCAGGGTATGCCCAAAAAATCCCTCGACAGCAGAATAATGCTCCATTAATATCAGTTCCTTATTGTTATTATTACCCATCCAGCTTTTTTTAAGATACTCGATTTGTGACAGGGATAAAAAATTTCCTCCATACACACAAATCGATAAGTTTTTCCATAATTGTTGTAGATAATCGACATTGAAATAGGCCAACGCTTTCTCAGTAAATAACTGAATAATTGCAGGAAAACCTAAGATGGTACGAATATCCTGATCTCTAATTTCTTCAAGAATACGAGACATTCTCACTTGCATATCGGTAATTGATGATGTTTTTGTTGATGGGTAGAGTAGATCTTTAAATAACCAGGAGCGTTTTGAGTTCATATAACCAGATATAAAACCAACAGGTAACGGCACCGGTGAATCATAGATATGAGACAACGCACTTAAATAAAGAGCCTTTCCCTCAAATAACTCATGGGGATTTTTAAGTTCATTCGATAAACTGGCGTATAAACTAAAACTGATGCGCATAAAATTTTTAACTAAACTGTTGGTAATTGGAATATATTTGGGCCCTCCACTCGTGCCCGAAGTTAAGGAAATTGCCTTAATCTCATCCCAACTAAAAAAACCTTTTTTTCCTTCTTGGTATATTTTTTCAAATTCAGGTCGTAATGCTTCATAATCATATACAGGAAGTTGTCGAGCATCCTCTAGTGTTTTTAATTGAAATAATCCACTTTGTTGTCCAAGCTCTGTTTTACCATTAGTTTTAATAATTTTTTGCAAAGCAGCTTGCTGATAGGGATAAGGATTATAGGCGCTTTCTTCAATTTTTTTGGCCATATGCTGAATAAAGGGTATACCTATTGTTCTGCGAATCACATGACGTATCATATTAGGACTCCCCAGTTTTTAACTGTTCGAACCGAAGAATGATTAATACACTACCATAAAGCACGATCAGAAATAGAATATCCCCCATCAATAGGGATCATGGCACCTGTTATAAAGTCTGCGTTAGAGGAGGAAAGGAAAACAGCTAAAGGCCCGATATCCTGAGGTTGTCCCCATCGACCCAAGGGGGTTCTTTTACGAATTTCATCTCCTCTACTGGTTTCAGGAAGCGAGCCATTAATGGCCGTTTCAAACCAACCAGGCAAAATCGCATTGACTTGAATATTCCAGGGTCCCAGTTCTGCAGCCAAAGCACGAGTTAAGCCCAGTATTGCCGTTTTGGTTGTTGTATAACCTATAGAATGAGGATGGCCAAAAAGAGAATACATTGAGCCAACATTGATAATTTTCCCTTTGCGTTGTGTTTTCATCATCCGAGCAGCATTTTGTGAACAAAGAAAAACAGAGCTTAAATTATTGCTGATTAAGTGTTCCCAACTTTCACGTGACAACTCTGTAAGTTCTTGATCTTCGTAAATGCCCGCATTGTTAATGAGTATATCCAGTCTGGAAAAATGTTTTTTTATCATCTTAAAACCATTATGAATACTCTCTTCAGATGCCACATCCACTTGAAACGGGGTTAAATCATAAGTTTGGGCTTGATTCAGTTTTTCTTGATCGCGTCCCCAAACAATGACAGCAGCCCCTGCTTCTCTTAATGCAACAGCCATAGCAAGACCAAGGCCTCCATTGCCACCTGTCACTAAAGCAACACAATTATTTAAAGGTTTTTCTATTTTCATAGTAATGATGTACCTTTCTAATGGCATTAAAAAAATCAGTAATATCTTCAGGAGTCAATGTTGGTGAAAGAGCAATATCAATGTATGAACTGATATGTTTAAAACTTGCTTGATAAAGACGAGTTATTTCTTCTTTATTTTTAGTTGGAAATAAATAAGCCCAATCCCAGAATCGGCGAACATTGATCTTATGCGGAGATCCTAATGCTTTAGTATCTACTCCTTCGGCACTAAGCGCATCTGCAAACCAGCAACAATCATCAACGCTGCCGTTCACTTGAAGAAGAAGATTATCACCTATAGGACATGCTGCCTCATGCCAGGGGGCTCGTGGCTTTAAATAGCTCAAATCCTCAATTCCCTCAAGAACATAAGCGTAATTGCGAGAAAGTATGTTAAGCCTTCCATCTAATTTTTTGAGTTGACTAAGTCCCAGCGCACCATGAAGCTCATCGAGGCGAAAATTCATTATTGGAAGCAAGGCAACATCAATCTCAGGCCGATGTGTACAATGCTTTTCGTAAAGACACTCATAAGCACCTGATAAAACAACGCACTTAATATAAAGCTCTTTGTCGTTGGTAAGGATGAATCCGCCCTCTCCTGTATTTAAGGACTTATCAGATTGGGTGCTAAACGCACCGGCTACCCCATAAGTTCCTAAAAATTTTCCCATTAGTTTGGAACCCAGGGAAGGAACTGCATCTTCTATAATTGGCACATTATATTTTGCCGCAATTTCTTTAATTTGTGGAAGAGGCGCAGGAAATCCGCGCATATGTACAACCACAAGCGCTTTCATCGATTGGATTTTTTTCTCAAGATCAGCCAAATCCATGTGAAGATTAGAATCCACCTCAATTAATAAAGGCTTTAACCTGGCTTGAATAATGGCACTGGGAGTCGCAGTAAAAGAATATGTCGGACAACCAACCAATGAGTTGTCTGGCAAACCAAGCGCCATCAGTGGAAGTGAGATTGCTGCAGTCCCCGAACTGACGGCAAGTGCATACTCTGTATTAAAAAATTTTTTAAGCTCATTTTCGAATTGCCCTACTTTGGTTTCTTCCAACCGCCGATTATCATAACGAAATAACCTTTTGCTTTTCATCACCTCGATTAAAGACTCAGCATCCTCATCATTAAGAATAACATTTCCTTTATCATAAGTAGGCCAGGGTTTGTTACGAACGGGTTGGCCCCCTTCTATTGCCAATTTGTCAAAAGAAAAAATATTGCTTTTCATGCTAGCTACTCTCATATTCATTTAATCTCTGATTTTGTGGTGTCCTTTTTCCTAAACCACATCCGAAACTTGCATAAAGCTTTATAACCCAAAATAAGTCTTATCATTGCCAAGACAATAAAGCCCTTTACCATTTGGAATTTAGTGCCTGTTCTTATCCAGAAATCGCACACCTCACCTTTTGTTTCTACAAATAATTTTTCGTAGAAAACTACTTTGGGAAGTGGCAAGCCAAAATAATTATTTACATTTTTGCCATGCGTCCCAAAAATGATTGAAGCTCGACGTAAACGAAGTACATCTAGAGTCATGAGTAAAAATAGCAATAGTATCCAACTTGCACGCCGAGAACGTTCTTCTATCCAAAGACAACTAATCTCAATTGGTTGTCTTTTATCAAATCCTTGCTCTTGATAGATCTGTTTTAGTTGAGTTGGGTTTAAGGGAAGAAAAGTGCGATAATGAGGCCCTGAGTTAATACAAAAACCTCCAATCATGTATTCTTCTGAATCGCGAAAAAAAATTCGAACTTTGGAGCATTTAAAATATTCTAAATCAGTACGATTGTGAGCCAGTGCAGCATAATGTTTTTGATAAATCTTTAGTAGATTTTCGCCTTCGATTAATTTTGTTTTTATCATAAAAATCTTTAGCAACACAGTGTTTTTTGATTATAGTACAAAATTTATACATTTCTACAATGCAGGGCATGTGACATTGAATGACGAAACTTATAACATCGAGCGAAATATCGCGACAGGGAATCCCTACAAAAAACTCATTGCTGACCTGATTTCAGCGTGGGCGGCACAGCTAAAGCCCATAACTGGGTCAACACAGAGCTACTCCCCGAAATTAAAGTCACCACTGACGCCATGGCAAGATTGATACAGCTCGTTCAAGATGGCTACGTAAAAATCACGCAATAGGATCAAAAAAAACCGTGGCCTGGTTGCAAGCAATCAGGCTACTACTTAGAAACCCCCAATTAGCCATGTACATTGTAATCAAACCAATTTAAGATTAACTATCTAAATGATAAGGGAAATCAAAACAAGGAATTCGCGCAATACTCGGCATGCTATTAAGCTGCGATAATCCACCCTACTTCGTATTAACATGAGCGTGTATTTAAAAAAGCAGAAAAGGAGTTCATCAATGGAAAATAATCGCCCATGGCATCCATGGACTGCTCGATTGGCTGTTGGAATTATCATACTTCTTCTAACATTTATCGGACTAATTTTAACCAATATAAAAGCTGCAAGCGCGTGGCGGTTCTGGCAAATAACTACGGTCATCATTGCTCTACTTGCTTTGGGATTAAGTTTTTATCTTAAACATCTGCAGAAAACCCCATCCCCAGTTCTCTTTTGGCATGAACTTTTACATTGGTTGGGACTAATTGGTTCAGTTTATATCACCTCGATGTATGTGCGCATAGGAATCATAAGCCCATTTATCGGAACATTAGGTGTACTTACACTACTTGCGCAAGCCATTTTTTTAGCGGGCATCTATATTGAGTCTACATTCCTCTTTATAGGAATCGCACTCGGTTTATTCGCAATAAGTGTTGCCTGGATGGAAACGCATATATTCCTTTTAGCTATTCCTATTTTAATTATTGCCATTGTAGCAATAGCCTATTTTGCACGGCGTAAACAGGAGTAATTCCTGGAAGTTTATCCACAGGTGTAGGTCGGGCCATGCTAAATTGTAGCCTGGATGCAGCGAAGCGGGACCTGGGGTGCACTGCCTGATTTTTTCATCTGCAACCCGGAGTTACTGCTTTGCCTACACCCAGGCTACTTTGACTACCAGCAAAAACTAAGAATCACTTGGTAAGAACTAAACCTAAATCCATTAACTTTGCCGTATTATTAATTTCAATATTTTTTTCCGCAAAAGTTGAGAAATAATAATCGCTATTGAGAAGAAAAGACTAATCGCAAAAGCAATCAGCCAATATTTTCGATCAAGATAAGATATTTCATAAAATATTTTAATCCCTCTGACCACAATAGAATTAATATCGGTGAGAATCAGCAAAGAATACAATGCGATGAGTCCACAAGCATATAAAACGTATAACTTTAAATTTTTTTCTTTTTTATGAACAGTAACAGCCAGAAAATTAACAGTAGTTACTATGACCATGATCGAAAGCATGACCATTTGCAAATCTTCCATTGTGTAACCCGCATACTGCTCCGTAATATACTGGCCTATATAAGAAGCTATCGCGATTAATAATGCAGAAATCAGGACAAATGAAAATAACTCCATTGTAAAATTTTTTAATCGATTAACATTGGCGTTTTTTAAAGCAATGATAAACGATGGTAAGCCAATAGAAAAAACATTAATTAATGCAACTCGCCGTGGTGTTAGTGGAAAATCATAAAAAGTAAAAAACGACATGAGCGTAGTAAAAATAACTAAAAAAGTCTTGGTAAGAAAAAGCTTTGCTACAGCATTAATCGTATTAACGATCTTATTGCCCTCATCAAAAATTTTAGGAAGAAGACTGAATTTGTTTTTTAATAAAACGATGTCGGCTACTTCTTTTGTAATACTGCTTCCTTCCTCCATAGCAATCCCTATGTCTGCTTCTTTGATTGCTGGCAGGTCGTTCACTCCATCGCCAATCATGGCCGTGAAGATTTTGTTTTTTCTAAATAATTGAATAATTCTTAGTTTATGTTGCGGCTTCAAACGAGAAAATATTTCTTTGTCTTTAATTATTTTTGACAACTGTTCGTCGTTCATCTCATCAATTTCACTGCCAGATATCAAATCACTATCCTGGACTTTCCAACCTATCTCATGGGCAACGGCTTGTATTGCAGAAGCATTGTCACCTGACAATATTTTAATCTGTATATTATTTTTTTTGAAAAGATTGATCGCATCCATTACATCCTCTCTCACTTGATCCATGATAGAGATGATACAGATAGGTTCAATTTGCATGGAGTTCATATTTTCTGAAAGAGACTCCAGAGAAAGATTAGATTTTTCGATGCCAAATATCATGTTTCGAAAAACGCTCAATTGTTCCTTTTGAAATAGCACATCAATATGCTTTTTTTCGGAATCATCAATTTTATCTAATAGCACATCATAACCACCCAGAACAAAAGTTACTTTTTTATTATGTAAATGTAAATTTTCATCATGAATGATTAACTGTAACAAACTGAATTTATTTTCAGAGCTAAAAGGGATCTCTCCGGTGATAATGGCATTGGATGCATTAAATCGCTCCAGAGTTCTCAAAGTCGCATTTTTATCTAGTGAAAAATGTGCATAGGTCCCTAAAATTTGTTTTGTCTCCTCTATTGAATAATCATTAGTTAACGAAGTGATTTTGTGTACTGATAGCTTATTTTGGGTAAGTGTTCCTGTTTTATCGGTGCAAACGACTTTAATATTGGAAAAAGCTTCAATGGCATTAAGCTTTTGTATAATCGCGCCAATTTTGCTAATTCGATAAATTCCTAGCGCAAATGTGACCGAAGCCATCAAAATAAGTCCTTGAGGAACTAGCGAAAGCATAATAGTGGCTATTTTTCTAATCAGCTCTACCCGATTTAATTCGGTTTGACTCAATGTCATTTCTAGAAGGATTAATACCAACGCTATTAAAAATAAAGCTTTTACAATAAAGTTTAAACGTTTTTGCAAAGGGGAAACATTCAGTTTAAATTTTTTGGCCAGCTTTGTAATTTCCTGTGCTTGACATTCATCGCCAACCTTTAATGCTTTATAGACTGCTCGGCCTGAAAGGCAATAACTTCCAGACATTAATTCATCATTTATTTTTTTATTAATCGGGGTGGATTCTCCCGTTAATAAAGACTCATCGATTTCTAGTTTCGTAGATTCTATTACGACGCCATCAACCACCACCGGATCACCGCGTTCTAGTAGAATGAAATCATCAATAACTACTTCAGACTGTTCAATGGATTGCTCAGTTCCATCCCTGATAACTTTTATTTCACGCTTCAATAATAAATTAACTTTGTCTAAAGCTTTTTTAGCTTTTATTTCTTCAAATATAGCAATGAATGTATTAATAATGACAATAAAAGATACACCAATAATATCAAAAAATAATCTCTCATCATTTTCTATAAAGAAGAAGGTTGTTAAAAAAATAATAATTGCAAATATGACTATATTAAAAACCGAAAAAATATTCTCAATAAATATTTCAGTGATTTTTTTAGTTTTTGTCGTAGTAGGTACGTTTTGTTTACCTTGTTTTATTCGCTCTTCTACTTCATGAGCTAACAATCCTCTTATCATCTCTTTAAATCCTTGGGGTAAATTCTTACTTTGAGAATTTTCGAAGCTCTTGCCTTCTCTATTTCCGCATCAAATTCAGGAAATTCAAAACGCTCTCCTTCTTTAGGAACATACCCTAGGCGCTGGAAAAATAACCCATTCAAAACGTCGATGTCATCTTCAACATCAATCTCTCGACCAAGTGCTTGTTCCAAAGAATATATTGAGCAATTCCCTGACACAGAGAGGCTTCCATCCTTATTTAATACCCAATCCACTTTAGTTCGATGAAACTCATCTTTAATTCGTCCAATAAGCACCTGCAATAAATTATCCAATGTAACAAATCCCAAAATGGTATTCTTGCCACTATAAATAAGTGCAAAATGAGGCATCCCTTCACGAAACTGGCGCAATAGGTCTAAAGCAGGAACACGGCGTGAAACTTTTAGAACGGGTCTAATAAGTGGCATTAAGTTTTCTATTTCGGATTTTCGATAAATGATGGGAAGAATATCTTTTACATGAATAATCCCAATAATATCTTTTTTATCAGGGTCATATACTGGATAACGACTGTAACGATGCTCCAAGATGATATCCATCATCTCACTGATTGGTTGACTTAAATTAATCGTGACCATTTCTTCGCTAAAACGCATCACTTCTGTGACTTTTAGATCGGCAAAATCAAGAGTATGCTCGATGATATCAACCTCTTCCTCAGTCAGCTCACCATGAAGATGGCTTGCATTTAAAAGCAGCTTTATTTCTGCTGTCGAATAAAAATACTCACCTTGGTGGACAGCATCTAATTTAAATAGTTTTAACAAAAAATTAGAGCACGTATTGAGAGCCCAAATTGCTGGATACATAAGCCAATAAAAAACATACAAGGGCAAGGCAGTCCATACTGATACTCGTTCTGACTGACGAATAGCCAGCGATTTAGGCATGAGTTCACCAACAACTATATGAAGAAAAGAGATAAACGAAAATGCGACAAAAAAAGCAATTACTGTCGTCAGTTGCGGCGAGTTAACACCAACAAGGACTAAAAGTGGTTCTATTAAATAAGCAAAAGCAGGCTCTCCAATCCAACCGAGTCCAAGAGAGGCGAAGGTAATACCTAACTGACATGCTGATAAATATGCATCAAGATGTTGATGCACATGGAATAAAATTTTTCCTCGTAAACCATAAATATTTTTAATAGCCTCTACGCGAGTTGCTCTAAGCTTTACCATGCCGAATTCAGCTGCCACAAAAAAAGCGTTCAGTAAAACCAATATCAAAGCGAGCAAGATCAGTAAAAAATTAATCACTTAACTGTCCTTTAAATTTAATCTGAATGAACATGGTTTCACTGTCTACACTTATTCATAAACACCTTGGCTGATGGTACACCAACAACTGCTAATACGCCAAATTCAGCGGAGGATGGGCTGATAGGCTCCTCATATTATAAAAGAGAAATAGAAGTAGTAAATCTCAATGGACATGTTACAGAGTAAAGATTAGCTGGGCTTAACAGCCTCTACGCTTGCAACTTTTTCTAGTAGCTTTCTTCAGAAAATATTTATAATAAAATCAATTGGTTGTGCTTTTATTTACAATTTTGACCTGTGCCTTCATTGCCTCTCTAAGCTTTTGTACAAGAGTATCTACTGTTTCAGAACCATGTACTCTCATTGTATATATTATGATAACAGCATCATGTGGCCCGCAAACAACATATATATATGCTACATCAAGCTTATCTCCTTGCGCAGAATAGCGTTTAACAATACGATAACCTTCGCGGTATCCAGAATTGTCTTTCTTGCCATTTTCTAAGACAGTAACCTCCGTTTCTTTTTTCATTGTATTAGTTACACTATCCAAGGTTAAAGTAATAGGATCAAATGATGGATTAAGGAGGTTTTCGTCAGGTTGGTCTGAGTTAAAAGTTGTTGAAGAAAGCGTAATAAATGTGAAGTTACCATGAAAAAATATGAAGGGTTGATTAGGATTGCTAGAGTCCTTTTGTTCTTTTTCTCTTTTTAAATCATTAGGCAAGGTCACAACTAAACTAATGTGATTATCTCCATTGAGGGGAAATGTTAATTGATGCTCCGAATCCGTATCCGCTGTATTATGCAAAAAACTTGGAGTTGTCTTGACTAAAGACTCAACACCTTCACTAAATAAGCTAGCACTAAACAATAATGCCCCTAAAAATAATCCATAATGCAGCCTAAACATAACCATTAAGTCACCATCTAGCCAGCTTAATAACATTTTAAGTATAGTTAATAACCGGGTGAAGTACTTCTTATTACAAAAAAATAATGAATGCTATGTTGCCAGTGAATCTCAAGCAAGCATACAGATTAAGCCTGCACTACGCATGCTTCAAAATCCTTCTTAAAGCCACCTGAATAAGGTCAAATTTTAACCCAAAAGCTATAATTAACATATAGTCTGCTTGGAAATGGAGTCTCAAAATGCCTGAACTACATGAAATTATTGATGGAGATGACATCACTGCGCATTACCTGGATGAAGACATAACGAGAGATTATCAAGAAAGAATGAATGAAACATTTAAAATATTTCGTTACAACCATGAAGTATATGCAGTTCGTTATGATGAAACCGATCCGATTGATTCTATTTCGATGTGGAGAAGCCACAAAGGAGAGAATATTAGTACACCCAAAGACAAAATTGGACAAGGAGAAGAAGGAACTGTATACGGAAAAACACCCGATAAAGCGATGAAAGTATCTAAAGGAGGAGGAAGAACACAAAGACATGCCACAGAAACTAATTTGGAAATTTTAAGGCAACAATTTGTGCTTAACGAAAAAGATATTGAACAACACTTCGTTTTAGGATTATGGAATATTAAATCACCAGAAAACGTATATTTTTATATGCCTAAAGTTGAATCAGCAAATTTTAACAGAAACAATGATAAACCTAAGGTTGAAAAATTTATTCTCGCCCTTAAGGAGATGAATGATTTAGGTTACTGGCATAGGGATTTAGCTAATAATCCCTTCCATTACAGCCTTCAAAATTTATTTGTAACAACAGAAGATATAAAAACCATTGATATGGATGCTGGTTTTGCTTATAACGATGGTGATTATGATAGCCGTCGAGTTGTGTTTGGTAGAGATCAGTGGATATATGTATATAACCGCATCTATCCCCCGCATGATGATTTTGATGAAATAGTTCATTGGGAACATTTAGTCGATCGTTGGTACGATGAACATGAAGGACAATGTTTATCAGATCACCCAGAAGAACTACTTAAAATGTATGAGAATGGCGAACTGTCATTGCCAAAAAAAATTGTCAACGATCTACATAAGGATTTCGCAAGCCAAGGTGTTCATGAGTATTTATCAGGAAAGGTAAAGGAAAGAAAACATGCTCGAGAAGTTAGTGCTTATCATTTTTTTACTAGCCCCAAACATCAAGAGGCATATGAAGGCTTAAAAGGCGACGCTCTAAAAAGAACGATTCTTAATGAGCTTAAAGTATCTTTGTCGGATATTACAACGAAAGATGCATTGAAGAAAAAGAAAGCTGCTTTTTTAAAATCCCCTGAAATGGAAATTCTCGATAGACCTCAAGGAAAACCAACAAAAGTCTTAGGATTAAAAACAGATTCTCACAAAGCAGTTGATAAAATATTTAAAGAAGCGGAAAAACGAATAGATAATCCGGGATTAAAGATGTAAGAAAATATAGTAAAACCTGGTTACGCACTGATGCTACGAATATGAAGTACGTTGGGGATTATTGCTGCCCCAACTTACCTATCTAAAACCTTAATAATAGGCCACTATTCGCGCCCTAAAATTCTGTTGATGATAGCAGTAGCTTGATTGTCACAAAGTATGGCATTGGTTTCGGGCACAATCACACAACCTATATTGTGACAAACTTGCTGAGAATCCAAGGCATCGAGGCACAATTTTACTCCGTTCTGAATCAAAGAGATTGTCTGAGTCAAATTCTGGTCATGCTCATGGTTCGTCACTCCTTTATATTGATCTACTAATTCAGCTAATCCTTTTAATGTTTTTTGACGGGCAGTTTGATGTTGTGCTCGTAGTTTACATAGATCTTTTGCTAAATCATGAGTTTCATTATCCGTCATCACCTCATTTGTATCTGCAATACATTGATCAAGACTTAAACGAATTTGATCATTATCAGCAGGAATAATTGGATTATTGGAGCCATTGTAAGAGTTATTGTCTGCGAAAACCGTGGTTGTTACAATTAAAAGAACACTTGCGGCTAATGCTGTGATGCTCATAATAGTCCTTGATTATATTGATTCCAATGTTGATATTATTTAAATGATAGACTGGAAATATTTTTTTGGCTCATATAAATGATGTGTGAGCATTCACCTCCCTCCTACTTGCTATACTAAAAATAAATCCGTTATAGCCTTTGTTGGGAATCAAAATGAAAATCGCAGTGATTTTGCTAGGCATGGAATATACTGACATTCCCTTTGGCCACTTACATCAGCTTGATAAAATTGGCATTGCAAATATTATTATATTGCTCAATAAGGATGAATTTAAGAAGGCCCATGCAACCGAGTTTGTGTTATTTGATCATACAAAGCCCCGAACAATTATAGAGCATTATCAGTCTCAAAGTGACCGACTAAGAATCGAGGTGATAGATACCGGATCAGCGACAACAGAGGAAGAAAAATTAGATTTTTACCTGCAACATGCAGATGGACAATATAAACTCAATCTTTTTCTTTGTAAGGAATCAATGCCCTGGGTAAGTGAAGAGTTAAGCGCTAAACCACCAGTAATAGAAACTACTGAATATTCATTTATTCCCTTTTTTAAAAGCACAGATCGAAAAAAACTACCTTTATTTCACCCCCCTTGCTCCTCAGAGCATGCGATTAAACTCTTGCAAGATGAGACAAACCCTTGCCTTTGCTATAAAATACATTTTTTCGATCTGTTGCATTATCAATGGTTATTTAATATTTTTGTTGAATTAATCAGCCTTAAAATAAAATTGCATGAGGAGAAAAACGCTGAATTTTTACCTCAGTTACGTAAGTTAGTTAAAGAATTCAATAAAAATATAATCAATTTGGAAAAGGCCGAGATTGCCTTTGAGAAAACACACAAAAAAGCATATTTCACACTTGATAAGCCCAAAGCAATCACCCTGCACCGACATGCTAAAAATGTGGAAAACAAGATGAAACTCGATGATGATCTACCTAAATTAATAGGTAAACTAATCGAACTCTATGACAAATTAGCATCTCAGGAACATCTTGATCTTTTACATGAGAAGGATGCCCCCCCGCTCAAGTGAGTTTGATAGTTTCTCTTCCGGAGTTGGCTCACTATAACCCGATAAAATATCCCTTCTTATAGATAAAATATTTTTCATACATTTATCAGAAAGATGCAATTCTTGTTCTAGTAATGAAAGGCCAACGCCCGCTATATTTAAGACCACATCTTTAACTAAAACGGATAAACTGCTGTTTGTATCAAATGCCGACTGAAAGAAGAGGCACGAGTTACTCGTGTACTGATTTAAAACCATCTTGATTGCTTTTTTTAACTCAGCAACTTGTTTACGCAAACTCCCAGAAATACCTAATTCCTTGTGAAAATTCATTAAAGCGACCACCGAAGGTTGCAAAGCAAGTAATAAAACAACATCAACATGACCTTTTTCCAGAGCTAAGCGGATTGCAGAATTATTCCGGACTGCTGAGTCAACTTGTGTATTTTCCAATAGGCATTGAACAATAGTAAAATGTCCTTCTTTTGCTGCATCGCACAAAACATTTTCGATTTGCATTGCATTGCTGTACTTAATTAAATATTTAACTATATGTGCATGTCCACGGCTCACAGCCCAATGCATTATATAATCGGTACTATTTGGGCCAATGTATTTATGTTCAGTAAGGAATCGAATGACATCTAAATTGCCGACTTGAGCTGCTTTAATAGAAATTGCCTTGACTACGAGACTAGAGTTTAAAGCTTCAGGAGATATATTGAGTTCTTTAAGCCAACCGTCTACATCTTTTTTTAATTGACTATTTTGAGGTTGGCTTAGACGTTGTGCTAAAGGTAATTCGGCTTTTTCCTGCATTTTCTTCTCCTAACATTAGAGGTTAAATCTTCGAGTGAGAGGTAAAGAAAAATACAAGTCATCCTGAGCGCTGATGCAAATACAAACAAAGGTTAGCTACTATTGCTGCATCAGCAATAACTCCTAACACATCATTTACTCTTACCTCAGCGACATTACCCGTTTAGTCATTAATACTCGGCATGGCCATTTCTCTAGTCCTTGATGAGAAGATAAGTCGCTTGGTTTGCTCCTTTAATTAACATCAGCAAACCAATGTAAATGTAAACGAATTATATTTATTTGTATATTTTAAAAATCAATTAAATAATCCATTAGCCTATACCTGTTTGCCGGAGAGAGAATAAAAATTAATTCGCTAAACAGGGCTTGAACAACCCAGTCTATGATTGCATGTTGTATCAATCAACACGCTGCGCCCCATTTAAAACCAATCTCTTGTGTCAAAGTTAATTAAAACTAATAATAAATGGCTCGGCGGTTTTTTTCGGGGGATTATATTGAAAACGATTCGTATAATTTAAATTTTTACCATAAACATGCAAGGAAATCGCTACAGAATCAGATGTATTAACGACACTATGAATATCGTTAGGGCTAAAACCAATCACATCCCCAGGAAAACAGGTAATGCTCTTATTCTGTTTCTTGATATCAGCATACCCAGGTTGCGTGCCATCATCCATACGCATCCAAGAATAATTTTCCTCTATACCCACGACACAACCCACTACTCCCCAAGTGTTATGATCATGTGGCGTAATTTCCCGTCCAGGCTCCCAAGCAACTAAATTAACGGCCAAAGTATGATCGGGTTCTTCAAAAATTAACCAGGAAGTAAATCCGTTCACTGGATCAACAGTATAAAAATGTTCCTCAAGCCATTCTGTTTTTTTAACCCAATTACTTAGGACAATTGAAACCTTCTCAATATTGTACTGATCATCATGCTTTAAAATATTTATTTGCCTAAGTTCCTGGATCAAAGGCTTTAACCCTGAAGGAGTATGATAATTCATAATATTTGCTCAAATTGATTAGGTTCTTTAATCAGCATAGCATACGCCTCCATATTATCGCGATGGCAAATTGAGTCATTTTGCCACAACCTACTTTACTGCAATGTTTCGTTCTATACTAATTACAAAATCAATGCTTTTTCACTAGGGAAAGTGGCTCAAATGAAAAAAATCATGTTACTCATCTTCGGATGTAATTTAATGTGCCTCTCACCATTTTTAAGCGCACAAACAAGTGAGTTAAAGTTACTAGAAACTAAAATGGATCAGGCAGAAATCTATCTCAATAACACGCAAAATACGCCAAAGGCATGGGCTTTAGCAGTAGAAATCTCAAATATAATCAAAAAACATCCAGAATATGATGATGGTGAGTTTGCAGAAGGAATGATTGATGTTGTTTCAAGGTTATTAACCAAACCATGGAATTATGCAGGCCCATACATCACTGGCAATAAAAGTACAGGCGCATTGCAGCAGTTTATTCTTGATCATATTAACGAGCTCACTGCTCCTAAAGATTTAAAGACGATGAAGAACAATGTCTCCCAAAATTGTGACCAAGCTAAATATCCTATTTGCAAAAAATTACTAACAAAAATTCAGAAAAGCATGCCCTGATAAAGTGCACCAAAACTAACAAACCCAGCTTGGCTGCAAGCAACTAGGCTACTTATCCCTCATTATAGGCACCCTTTTAAATTTGAAATCCTAATCACCTAACTGTACACTCCACGCTTGGTTTGCCATTTAAAATACAGCGATGTTAAGTAAATTCGAATTAGAAGAATTAGAAAAAGTAAAAGGCCATATTGCGTTACTTCAAAATACTCCTGAAGATCTAAAGGCTAATGAAACATTCATGCTTGAGGCGATCAAGTTAAATCCTTACGCAATGCGCTATGCGGCACCGATACTAAAGAAAAAAGAAAGTTTTGCTCTTAAAGCGCTTGCAATCAATTGTCGATCTTATATTTATCTAGATGTTACATTACAAGACCGCGAAAATATAACCGCTTTTGCCATAAGACAAGATCACAGTTTATATTTCTATGCTTCTGATAGATTAAAAACAGATGAGCATTTTAAAATAAATGCCTTAAAAATAAACAGTTGGCACCCCTGGATAAAATTAAATAAAGTAATAAAAAATAATTTTCTTGAAGGACTCGATGATACCTTTGCAATAATGTACGGGGATTACGGAATTCTTAAGAAAATAAATGGCGCAGAACTAGACCCTAATCAGCTGAAGCATGGGCTCATTGATATCACCCTGCTCCCACAAATTTCTAATTTCTTAATTAATTATGGCATGCCAGGAAAGCAAAGTACTGATAACCCGTTCAAATACGTCCGCGATGCAGAGCGGTGGAACGACGCAACCATGCTTAGAAGCATCGCATGTTTCATAGGCTTTGGTTTACAATTTTTAAGGTTCGCAATGGCCGCCGCAGCAACACTAATGGTTCTACCTGCAGTTGCTTTAGTACATATATTAAAATTTCCAATGACTTACTATTATCAGCATAAGGCCCTGCAACTTGAGGGGGTCATCTGCAATACTCATAGCAATCAGCCTGTCTCTGGAAACACAACTACTTTAGCCGAATTTGTTGCAACGACTAACTCTAGTTTAAATGATTTATCAGGTTATAAGTCTTCAGACATCACATCTTATTCTGAGGACAATATAACAGTCGACAGATATGGTTCATTGCGCAGTACTAACCCTCTATTGTTTTTTAAACCATTGAATAGCCATACCCCCTCTCATCTTCGCGCTAAAGAAATAGTAACTGCACTTGAGCTCGATGAAAAATATAACCCTAATGATTCGAAAGAGAGTGCTATAGGCCGCTCGTTTTATTAACTATTAACGTACTGTGTGACTGTAATCGATCTTGTGGTCCTTAAAGCCTCGTCATTTGAAGAGTTTACAACAAAAGAGTTCCTAATTTATGGTCATTACAAATATTGTCTATGCCATATTCAGGAATATCCCTCTCATTGTTCGTGATGACATGCCACGCGAATAATTGCATTGCAGGTTGATTGTTTCATATTGAGTTTTGCAAGTCTTATCAACCAATAAATCGTGCTATGCGTGAGACAATTGAGGCAATTAAAATGATTTATAATTAATCAAAAAGATTTATTAATCGCAGGTCTGGCATGATTACGCGCCTTTTTAAAAAAATAAATGATATGATTGTGACGCTACGAATGAGCATGCTCTTTCTTTTTATTTCTCTTTTTGTCACCACCATCTTATTAATCATCCTGATAACCACGCAACGCTACTCTGAGGCTTTGTCGGATATAGCGCATCAGCGGATGGTGAATGAATCTTTACTGATATTAAATAGATTACATAAAAATATAGGACCAGCCCAAATACATAGCCAATTCGCAGCTCGTCTCATTGAAGAAGGAGAAGAAGAAGACATCACTCACAATTTTACTACTCAAATCATTTCATTAACCACGAATATAGTTAAAATAATACCCTTAGTGGTTGGTGCCCATTGGGGAGACGAAGAAGGTAATTTTATTTTTGCCCAAAAAGAGCCTAATGCCAGTATCACCTCTGATATTTATCAACGAAATCATGGGGCAACAACAAGGACAATTATTAATCGTGACATACAAGGCAAGATCATAAAAAAATATTTATCAAATGATATCAGTTATGATCCCCGCACACGTCCCTGGTACCTGCAAGCAAAAAAAGAAAAGAAAACGGTTTGGACAAATGTTTATTTGTTTTATTTTCAACAAAATAATGGATTAACTGTTAGCTCGCCTGTTTTTAAAAATGGAAAATTCTTTGGTGCTTTTGCTCTTGATATTGATTTAAGTGATTTGTCTCAATTTATTAATAAAATTCAAATAGTAACCCCCAATAGTTATTTATTGTTGATAAAGAAGGAAATTTAATTGCATCTTCAGGCAGCTCATCTTTTGCTAACTTAGCAAAGAACACTAATATTCATTCCAAGTAGGGATATTCTTAATATCTAGTTTAGTAAGTCATATTGTAAAACCACTTAAAATACTGGTAGCAGAAACAGAAAACATCAAGCAATTTAATTTAGACAACAAAATCGTCATTCACTCCAAAATAAAAGAAATAATCCAATTAAGAAATTCCGTGGATTCAATGAAATTAGGACTCAAACTATTCCAGAAATACATTCCTAAAAGTCTTGTCAGACAGTTAATTGAATCTGGCGAAGACATAAGAACGGGGGGTGTTAGAAAAACGTTGACTGTTCTTTTTTCAGATATTAAGCGTTTCACTGCAATAGTTGAAAAAATGGAACCCAGTGTGTTAATGCAGCAAATGGGAGAATATTTGGAAGAATTATCTCAAATTATTATCGATGAGAAAGGGACAATAGATAAATACATTGGTGATTCTATTATGGCATTTTGGGGTGCACCTTTGCCTAATGAACGCCCTTACCATCATGCGGCAAGAGCAGCGCTACGATGCCAAAATAAATTAACCGTGTTGAATAAAATGTGGCAAAAAAAAGGAAGAGAAGCCTTCATTACACGTATTGGAATCCACATGGGCGATGCTATTGTAGGTAATCTGGGCTCATCTGAGCGTCTAAATTATACAGCTATAGGAGATGCAATTAATATTGCTAGTCGACTCGAGAGTATCAATAAAAATTATGGAACGAAGATTATTGTAAGTGATACAGTTTATGAAATAATAAAAGATCAATTTATTTTAAGGATGATCGATTGCGTTGTAGTCAAAGGGCGCACGCAAAGCTGCTACATTTACGAACTGTTAACTGATAATGTTCAAGACCTCGAGTTTGATCTCAATGCCTATAATTCTATTTTTGAACAAGGATTTTTGCTTTATAAACAACAGTTATGGGATGAAGCCATTGAGCATTTTAAAAAATGTCTAGAAATCTATCCTGCAGACATCATTGCACCTATATTCATTGAGCGATGCCAACAATTTAAATCCAATCCACCAAAGCCTGGCTGGCAAGGTATTACGGAATAATCGTTATATTGACTGACTATGTATTCTGACTTGCAACTGCGACATAAATTTGAAAAAAAATGTAATTGCATCTGTAGGATTGTATTTCTTCTTTTAATGTATCGTTAATAGTTGATTCATACTCTCTTCAACAAATGTTCTATGCTGAATGGCAACAATATGATTGTAAAAATCGGATGTTTCGTTCTGGCGGCGATTAAACCAAGTATGTCCTTTATAGGCATTCGAAATTGCTGCTTGCTCAATCATGGCCTCTAAGGTTTCAATTGCAGTGGGAATCTCATGATCTTTATATTTTTTATATAGATCAAAAATTGCGGCAGCGCCTTTAGGTATATTAATTTCGTCACCATTGACTAGTATACGTTGTTCACCACCAAAGACTCCAATTTTACCATCAAGCTTAATGATGTCTGCTAAAATGTCCTCAAGAGTACTTTCTGCTTTTCTTGCAATAATATTTTCTTGAGAATTTGTTGACGCATGGAGCCATATTTCCTTGGCTTGATTGAAATAGAGTTCAGCTCCAGTGTCGTTCACATGAAGCATTGATTTGATGAATTCTTTTGTTGCTTGTTTTCTCAGAGATGAATCAATCACTTCTTTGTATTGATAGGAATTATTATCTAAATAAGGCTTATAGTGCACCTCAATCAGTCTAACTGCTGCCACAGGATTATTGAGCGCTTCTCCCACAAGAGCATCAAATTTATTTCCTAAAGCATCGAGGTTAAGACGCAACGAACTATCTTCTTTATAGTCATTGTTGTATTCTCTAAATTCATCCATGATCTGTGCTTTTAAATTAGGATTATCGATAAGGAAATTTAAAAATTTTTCATTTCTTATCAGTTCTTCTCTAAGTAGTGCACTGCGCTCGCTTTTGTGAGCCACTAACTCTTCTCGTAATTTAGGACTTCCAATAGTTGCATTAGCTATAGGTCGATAAATTTGCTCATCAAATAAAGCTCTTTTAAGAAAAACCGAAAAAGCATCTTTGATGAAATTAGGATCATTCTCAATTCCATTCAGATCTAAAAGAGCATTATCAGCTTTATCAGGAAAAGCACGTGGTTTAGCATCCTTTAAATATGGGAAATTAGTGATATCTCTTTGAGTAATTGGGAAAGCATCTTTAGGTTTTATGCCATGCACTCTTATAGAACCGTAATATGGCTTATTAGGATTTATGCCCCTGTATTTTGATGTGAGTGGCCAGGTTGCTTGATCATGATCAATTTTATAGGATTTAATCTCGATTGGATCATAGCCAATATTACCACCATGCAAATCATTCTCTTCCTCACAATAAGCAGCTGCTAATACTCTACCAATACCTGATTTGACTAGGTCCCTCTGCTTGGGCGAACACATGCGACCAGTCTTCTTTTTTTCTTTTAGATAGTAATCATGCAAGGATTGAAAATGCTCTATCTCCCGAGAAAGAACCCCTACTCGATTCCCTTCAGCATCATGCACGCTTCTAACTCTGGGTGTACGACCATTTAATAGAAGACGATACGATATGCCATTAAACGCCTCTATTTCCGTAATACTTCTTCCTGAGACTTCTTTTTTTAAAATTTCTATCGCTGGTTTATCATCTTTTTTTACTTTCTTAGCACTATGATTAGGAGTTGGTGCCTGCTTTTCTCTAATTATTTGGGCATTAACTGAATGATATTTCGCAGAGCTTTTGCTTTTAGGAGGTAGCATTTTAGGTTTTTTTATTTGAGATAGCTCTTGCTGCATCAACCTTAATTTATTAAGTAACTCCTCATTTTGAGAATGATTATAATCAGCACTTGAAAGAATTGCGTTGATAACAATCTCAACTTTTCTTTTGCTTGTAATCGTTAAAATTTTCGACTGATCAATAACATCCGTGTATCCCAGTTTTTGAAACAAGGGGAAATGGTGCTCTAGATACTGATTATTCGGAGAATTATCGCGTATTACTAAGATAATAAATGGCTTCTTCTCAGGCAGATCTATATGCTGGGGGAGAGAGTCTTCATGAGTATAAATCTCTTGAAACCCTACTTTGCTATAAATACTAGAAATTTTCATTGTTATAGTTCAAGAATGACCATTATTCGGGCATTGTAACACTCTAAGTTAGAAAAATTAATAAAATATCACCTTAATGAAAAAATAAAGGTCTAATTGTATCAAATGCCACCCATATAAACCAAGTGAAGCAATCGCCACTTCATTCTCTACCCCCTAGCCATTGAGATATGCCATATCTTCTTTTTAATACAATCAGACAATTTTTATTGCTATTATTTTCTAAAAATGAAAATATAAAAAGCAATGGTGTCACACTATGGGACAGCTGCTATGGACAGTAAAATTGAAAAGCCATTCACACTCACAATGCTGGGGACGCTCACTGAATTTACCCCCGAATTAAAACAAGCCCGCAAATCGACTCCTTATATTAAGGGAGCGGCAGTAAAGGATTACCCTAAAGGAGAAACATTGAGTGTCATCTCTTCTTTAATTAAAACAAGTTCACCAGTTAAAACCACCAAAGTAGATGCAAAAAATCCTTATCCCTTTCAGGCTGATGAAATTACTGTCATTAATGGGCCGAAAACAGATGGTTCTGATGTTGGAGAGAAAATTGGTCTGGGTCTGGCCGCAATACTCAAAGCGATTGTGCGAGGACAAACGCCAATTAACATTGTTGCTCATAGTAGAGGCGTTGTTGAAGCCATTTTGATGGCCCATGAATTAGAAACGATACAATCAATTATAACAGCATGTGTTACTTTTGAAGACGTGTTAAAGCATCTAACAGAACAACAGGCCAAAAGATACAAAGGCACCCCCAAAAATAATACCCCAGATATTATAGAACCGCTAAAAGCTCAAATAAATCTGATACCTAAAGAAGAACAAGAACAATGGTTTAATCAACTTAAAACACATCTACCCAATGCCTCAATAAATCTTTTTGGCATCGATCCTGTCCCCGGAGATTGCTTTCCGATTACATGGTATGACGAGCGCTATTTTACAGTACCCCAAATTATAAAAAATACTGAGTTAATTTATTATGCAAACGAACGTTCTGATTGGGGATTTACTCCAATGCGTCCTGAGGTAGTTTCCACAGAAAAACAAAGTCTTGTTTGTTATTCTATGCCAGGGCATCATGGAACAGGATCAAATGGAAATAATGGCTCCCAACAAGGAGTAATCGTCTCCCCCGATGGTTACAAAACCACCCACGTGCAAAAATTAATGGTATATAAGGTACTTAACTTTTTAAGCAGCCATAAAGTAACGTTTAATGATGGCTCTCAGATCTTTCATCAACATACTGCTTTAGGTAGAAAATATTTGGGGGACTATGCCGGGAAAAAATCAATCGATGTGGCATTACTCGATTTTCCTACTATTTTACGCAAACTTTATGCGGTAATTGCCAAAAATCAGATTGCGTATGATGCATATAATGCAACTCATTATGCCTATATGGGTCTCACGAAACAACGCAGAGTCTTGCATAAAGGACATGTCTATGGCCTCTTCAATGAAGTCTTTACGACGTACTCTAGCTATGTCAATGAAGAGCATGCTTTATTAATCCAAGCCCATTTTTTTAAAATTTTTGGTCTTAATACCGCAAGCAAAACTCTTGCTGAAATGCTCAACACTGCAAGCTCAGTCCTAGAGGAGCACATTAAAAAAATCACCGCTAAGGAAAAAGAAACATCCATCCTAGATTCTGAAGTGACTCGCAAAAAAGTGTTAGACACATTTGGCATTGTGATTAGGCAGGTTAGCCAACGATATTTATCTGATGATTGGGGCTCTATTGAAAAACAAAAAGAAAAAGGAACTTTGTATCAAGCAATTATTGATATAATCACTAAATTTAAAGAATTATCTAAGTTAGAGAATGTAACGGTTCAACAATTTGTCGCAGAACTACTTCTTTTGAGCTTCACCAGCATCAATCATACGCTGGTGCTTCAAGCACAAGACTTGGAAAAAGATTTTAATTACTTGCAAGAATCTATAGATTATCGCTTAACGCAATTTTTTAGTGAGTTATTAACCCAAGTAAATCAAATCGAAACAAATTCTCCAGTTATTCTGAGTGATATTATAAATTCCGAAGAATATAAAAAACTACCAAGCCATCCGGCAGCAATCAAAATATCTCATATCTATAAAAAACTGACCGGAAAAGGCCTGGAAAAATACAGCTGCGATCAACTAACCAAGACTTATGAAGAGCAATATACGAACACTATTGAAGAGTTTGCAACGCTTTATCAGCAAATCAAGATCTTTGTCCATGATTTAGCGACCTTACGCAGTATAGTCCCGAGCAAAATAATTGAAGTAGACGAGCTGAACTTGCTCAAACAAGTGAATGGATTAATCGCAACGGCAGCAGAACGCTTTTATAAAGACAGCCCCAATAGACTTCCCCGCTTGGCTGGCTCAGAGTTCATGAAGTTAGCCGCACTACATGCCATTGAGCATTTTGTTGTAGTAGATCCCACCAAAGAAAAAAATAAAGAACCAGAAAAAACAAATACAGAAACGACTCGTGTTGTTTCAAGAACGCATTCTTTTTACTCAAAGATGAATACCGCGACTAATGGAGAAATCACTCCTATAGAAAGTATTACGGCAACACAGCCATAGACATGATTAAACAGGTATTAATTGATCATGAATCATTAAAAACTTATCTAAGCAGATAATGTAAGCCTCACTCTATTACAACTGCCGCGAATCCAATTGCTTCTGGCTTCATATCAGAAATTCCTTTTCATAGTTTTCTCCATACATTACATGAAGAAGGGCCCACGCAAATTATTCCTCTCAGTGTAAATAATGATCTCCAGTGTCATTACCTAGCTACAGCACCTGGATTATTAGCTAATTTTATTCGTATCCTCCATGATGAACAAATCAAAACAAAGGTAAATGCAAGCTCACAACTTTTTTATGTAATTCGTGGAAATAGTCGAAGCGTATTGGAAAACTTGACTATTCCTTGGAATACCGGTGATCGCTTTGCTAAAAATTCGTTAGACATTATTGGCTGACCTGTTGCGATTAGCCAGTACTCGTTTATCCATTACCCTTCGCCATAATGGAGGGAAAAGAGCCGTAATTATCATTCCCAGATAACCGGAAGGAAGTTGAGGACTTGAGTCAATATGCCTTAATACTTGATAAGGACGTGCTCCATAAACATGATGATCAGAATGTCTTTGCAGATGAAAAAGAAGCATATTACTCAGCCAATGACTTGCATTCCATGAATGCTGAGCTGACACTTTTTCATAGGATCCATTCGCAAGTTTTTTACGTTCCAAACCATAATGCTCAATATAGTTAATGATTTCCAACAGAAAAATAGCAGTCAACGACTGCAGGATAAAAAATAAAAGAGCTCGCCATCCACCATAATAAAAAAGAGCGATTGCCAGAACAACCGGCAAGCCCATAATCCACCAGAATTGATTGTGCACATGGTACCATCGATATCCTAGACGATTTAAACGCTTACGCTCTATGTTTAGTGCAGAACGAAAAGAACCAATAATTGTTCTTGGTAAAAAGCGATACAAGCTTTCTCCAAGTCGAGACGTCGCAGGATCTTTAGGTGTAGCCACATGAACATGATGCCCACGAACATGTTCAATAAAAAAGTGACCGTAGCATACACTCACTAATAACGCTTTACTTAGGAGTTGATCCATAGTGGAATTTTTATGCATTAACTCATGAGCAAGAGTAATCCCAATCCCACCAGTTAAAAGACCAATGGATAGACTAAAGCCAATAAATTCTGTTGCTGTTAACGGAAAACGTACAACTAAGTACGTCGCAAAAATCATAAAACAATATTGTACCGGCACATACATCCAGGTAATAAGTTTGAAATATTTGTCTTTAAGCAATAAATGTTCTTGAGTACTCTCTGGATTGCTGGGATCAAGCAACCATACATCGATTAAGGGAATCAACGTGAATAAGACAAAAAATGGAAGAAAAGTATAATAATGGCCAAAGTAAAAACCAATAAAAGGCAATATAACCAATGCATAGGCCAACATAAAACACAGCTTTTTACTTAGTTTCATTTAAATACCATTTTCAACGTTTATATATAAAATATAGCTGAATCATCAATAATATAATAGCGAATAACCCTAATCATTTGGCCCAAAACTGCTCGCTTGATGAATGGAATCAAGCAATGCTTGTCTATTCGTTTGAATCGCGATAATCTTGCCTGACAAATGCCACGGAATGCTTAACTTCTGCAGATGAAAAGGACTCGATCCTCCCCTGGATAGCTATCATCAAGCCCACAAGTAACATTCCAATAAGCAATAACCCAGAATTTTCAAAAGACCGTACTACTGAATTCATATTCAGTAGAAAATAATCAATTGAGTTTGGTGAAAATTTTTAAATTTTAGGGATGATTAAATGAATTCAGCGAGTTTAAAATGGAGTGCCTTTTTAGTCATGTCGACATTAGTAGGAATGCCAACATCTGTAAATGCCTCCGCGCCCGTACCATCGGAAATCTCCCGCGATACTCATCATTGGTATGTCGGTATGGATGTAGGATTTATGCACACAATCATGAAAGATGAAATGACTGTTCCTAATGGTTCAGAGGCACCCTCTCCCTGGGATCTTGATCAATATTCTTTGGATAGACATCAACCAATTATGCTCGATGTTCAAGCAGGACATCGATGGAATCGTAGTGAGCAATGGCTTCCATCCTATGCATTAGCTTTGCGCTATGAGCATGTTTTTTCAAAAAACATTCATGGATTGGTAACGCAATATTCACTCCCTGAGTTCACAAATTATTCTTACAGTTGGAGCATAGAAGCTGATGTTGTTTCAGTGTATTCAAAGCTTGATTTAGTTCGAATCGGTCGCTTTATGCCCTATGTCGATCTTGGACTTGGGGTGTCATTCAATCGAAGTCACGCCTATAATGAAGCAGCTCTTCCCGATGTAACTTCAAGAACCAGTCCTGATTATGCTTCCAAAAGAAATAATCAATTCACCTACAACCTTGGTGCTGGCCTAGATTGTTTCTTTACCCAGAATCTCTTAGTATCCGCTGGCTATAGCTATCAATCATTTGGCAATGTTTCCTCAGGTTTTGGCCAAGGGCTAGACTGGCGCGATGCTCAGCTGCATTTAGGTAAGTTTAAAGCCAATATGGGATTAATCGGTGTTTCTTATCTATTTGATAACTCAATGCCAAAAAATCCTGCAGGTTTTAAATGATTGGATTACTGAACCTAGCAAGAGAATATGGTGGTATGACGGCCGCCATATTCTCTAATAAGGAACTCGAACTCCAAAGATTATCTTTGAGTCATATTCACTGAGAACAAAATTTTTCTCCAACATGGTTTGAAACAGTGATTTTGGGACTTCGGTTAATTTGTTTGGCCAGCTAAAAAGCATGATTGTTAAAATATTGCGATGCTCCCCTTTAATAAGGTCAAATGAGTTTTCCTTATTAGGAAGGATGCCATAGTTTTTATTGTAAATCGTTTTTAAATGAGCTTTAATTTTATCAATCGTTTTCGAATCGCTACTCTTGATCAGCATAAGGCAAACACCAACCTCAACAATAACATCGTACTCAGTGCGTGATATTATTTCATCGATGTGGGTATTAAAATATTCAGTAATCCAATGAAACAAGTTCGGATTAAGTTGTTTCTGATAATAACGGCTTTCACTTAAAATAAAGTGGGTCATACCATAGATTTTTGCAGCATAATCTAAATCAGTTAATTGAGCATCCTGACTATCAGGAAAAATTTTCTTAAATTTTTTGGTATACGATTTTCTTAAGTCAATAATTCCCAAATCATAAAGATAATAAACATAATTAATAAGCTGCGCCCCATATATTTTAATATTCTCTTCATCAAGAATAAATTTTTCAAAATCGCTACTCTTTGTTTTTAAAAAACTAATGATTTTGGGCGTGTCAGGAAATAATGGAGTACCCTCCATATGATAAAAATATATTTTATTAGTCAAAATAAGCAAACTGAGATAGTAAGCTATTCGAGGATACTTCAAACTTTCTTTTATTCTTCTTTTAGTTTTTTCAGTATCCCCATCAGTAATTGATAATAATCTTTTGTTTTCAATCTCAATCACAATGTCATTCTGAAGATTTTTATAGAGATATCTATAGCGACCACCAAGCAAATACAGATAGTTAATAATAGGATTAATGTATTCTTCATTGCCCGTTAAGGTATACATTCTCATAGCAAAGTGCTCTTGATGTGTAACGGGTAAAGTATAAAGTTTCGATTGATACTCTTTTAAAATGCGCTCACCAATATTGGCATGACATATGGAATTAAATAAAAATAAAATTACAATTAAATAGTGCACTAGTTCTATATATATGTTCAGTAAAATAAAGGGTTAGCATTTTAGCAATGTAATGCTCCTTATTCAAACTGAAATGTTAAAAAATGGGTAAAATAACTACTTAATGTATAGTTTGTATCTTTATATTTTGAAAGATATACGGTGATGCAAAAAAAATTTACTCAACCCCTTTTCGGGTATAAATAATATTTTATACCTAAAAATGGATAAAATTGAAATTATCCCTATTAGGGTATATAATCCATAATATCCCTTATAAGGTATTAATTTGCTCAGGAGCGTTTATGCTGATCCACTCACCACAGGAGCTGGCATTGCTGATAAAGAATCAACGAAAAAAACTTCAGCTAAGTCAAGCTGAAGTTGCTGATTTAGTGGGTTTAAAGCAAAAAACTATTTCTGCCATTGAAAATAATCCAGAAAACATGCGGTTAAGTACTTTATTTCGGATATTATCCGCTCTGAGCTTAGACTTCAAAGCGTCAGAAAAAAACGCTCCTCATACAACAACCAATCAATGGAACGATGAATGGTAAAAAAAAATCAAACTCTTTATGTCTTAATGAATGGCATTTTGGTGGGGCTGCTTGAGAAAACACCACAGGGAGGCTTGAAATTTACCTACCACCACGATTGGTTAAACCAAGCAGGGGCTCGTCCCATTTCATTATCTTTACCGCTCATTAATAATACTTATTCTGGCGATGTTGTATATAATTTTTTTGATAATTTGCTTCCAGATAATCAGCAAATTCGCGCGCGAATTCAGGCACGATTTCAAATAGCAACCAGCCAGCCTTTTGATCTACTCGCAGGCATTGGTAGGGATTGCGTAGGGGCCATTCAACTGGTGACTGCCCCTTTAGCGTTTGAGAAAAAAATCAAATTTAAACCTTTAACAGAGCAGAAAATTGCCTCAATTTTACGAAATTATCGAATAAACCCCTTAGGCATGAGCCAAGAAGATGAGGAGTTCCGAATTTCCATTGCGGGGGCGCAGGAAAAAACAGCCTTTTTGTATCATGAAAATCAATGGTGCGAGCCATTGCAAGAAACGCCAACTACCCATATTTTTAAATTACCCATTGGCTTTATTGCCCATCAGCAGATGGATTTAAGTGACAGTTGTGAAAACGAATGGCTATGTTCTCTTCTTGCGAAATGCTATGGACTACCCGCAGCCGATTGCGACATTCTTCAGTTTGAGGACATCAAGGTTTTATCAGTAAAACGATTTGATCGCAGAGTATCTCGTGATAAAAGCTGGATTATGCGCTTGCCACAAGAGGATATGTGCCAAGCCCTAGGCGTTTCGTACAACATTAAATATCAATCGGATGGAGGCCCCGGTATAAAAGAAATCATGAAATTATTGCTTGCATCAGCAAACTCGATTGCAGATCGCGATGTATTTTATCGTACTCAAGTTTTTTTCTGGCTACTTGCCGCAATTGATGGCCATGCTAAAAACTTCAGCCTTTTTATTGAAGCAGAAGGAAAATACAGACTCTCACCACTATATGACATCATATCGGCCTATCCACTGATAAAGAAAAATCAACTGCAACCCCAAAAAATTAAAATGGCGATGGCTCTAAAAGGGAAAAACAAGCATTACCATTGGCACACCCTACAACGTCGGCATTTTTTAGACACGGCAAAAGACGCAAATTACTCTCCAGATCGAGCGGAAATGATTCTCAATGAAATGTTGGAACAAACAGATTCTGTGATTCAAGAAGTTGCAAAACAATTACCAGAACACTTTCCTAAAAATATTTCCGAACCTATATTTGAGGGCTTGCGAAAAGCAAAACAAAAATTGGAGCAATGAACTGGTTATATGTTGGGGCACTAAAATCAATAAAAATCCTTCATACTATCATCAAATAATCTTCTTAAAAAAGAATTAATTACAAAAATTAGACTTTTTTGAAAATTGTCTACTATAGTTATTTTTAATAATAAAAATAAATTAGGGGATATCATGTTACTGCGATGGACCGGTGTAACACTCTTGTTTTGCATACTAAATTCTCCATGTTTTGCTGAAGAAAAAGAGATTGCAATTACAATTGATGATCTACCCTTTGTTGGCTCAGGTACCAGCACACCAGCAAGTCTGAAAAGAACCCAAGCTCGATTTATGGCAATAGTTAAAGCACTTGTTGATAATCAAGTCCCAGCTACAGGGTTTGCTATTGGTGGAGCAGTCGCGAAAAATGAATGGGATTTGCTAGAGACCTTTCGCAATCAAGGGTTTGCCTTAGGAAATCACACATACACTCATAAAAGCTTAAATAATATGAGCGCCGATAAGTATATAGCCGATATAGATCGTGCAGATACCGTATTAGCACCAGTGCTAACAGAGCCTAAATATTTTCGCTACCCTTATCTGGCAGAAGGTACTGGTCAAAAAAAACAAAAAGTGTCTAACTACCTAGCGGCACATCAATATACTATTGCCCCAGTAACGATTGACAGCAAAGACTATGAGTTTAATGCGCGCTTCTACAGAATACCTTATAGAAAAAGAGCCGCCAATCTTCCTGCATTCAAAAAACGTTATTTGGCTTACATCTGGCAACAAACATTAAGAGCTGAGAAAAATTCTAGGGGAAAAAATACGAAGCAAATTTTATTAATCCACGCAAATCTTCTCAACAGCTTATGTTTAGAAGATATCATTGAATTATATAAAAAAAATGGATACAAATTTATTAGTTTAGCTGATGCTTTAAAAGACGATACCGCTCAATCATTGAATAACAATAAAGAAGCATTAAATAGCGTTATACCACCATTTAAAGCAGCAGGGAAAAAAGTATCTGAGCATCAAAGCTAGTCACCTTCCCTTCATCCGCCCTGACGGGCACCTTCTCCCCATTCCCAATTCATGGAAGGACAATCCCCTCTCCCGCCCGAGAGGGTTAGGGTGAGGGCAAAACTACCCAGAAATTAATTTATTTTTTTCTAATCGAGATACTGCGTTTTTGGGTAAAAGAATCCAATAATGACCATGATTCTTCATATGACCAGCAATCAGCGTCGCTTTTTCACCGCCGCCCCAAAAAACATCTCCGCGCACTTTGCCACGTATCGCACCACCCGTATCTTGAGCAATCATCAAGCGTTGCATGGGCTTATTCTCATCAGGATTCGTGCTGTCTGGACGCGTTGTTGCTAACCAAAGAGGAGCTCCCATAGGCACCCATTGCTTATCAATAGCAAGAGAATAACCAGGAGTTAAAGCCACACCTTGCGAACCCAAAGCGGAACCATCCGACATCTTACGGAAAAAGACAAACGATTTGTTTTTATTGATCACTTTATCCATCTGTTTGGGATGTGCTTCCAAATAGCGTTTGATTGCTTGCATGGACGCGTTATCTTTAGTCATAACGCCTTTTTTGATCAAAACCCCAGCAATAGCAGTATAAGGCGCGCCATTTTGAGCATCATAGCCAACATAAAGACGCTTACCGTCCTCAAGTTCGATGACTCCTGAACCTTGAATTTCCAAAAATAAGCGGTCAATTGGGCTATTAATCCATACTAAAACACGGGCTTTGCCTTTAAGCGCGCCATGATTAATTTGTGCGCGAGTATAATAAGGAACCAGTTTTTTACCTTCTAACCGGCCTATAAGACGGCGGTTTTTTAAATCATTAAAGAAAAGACCTAAATCAGTCGTCACCAAATCATCAGGCGTTTCATAAAGCGGCACATGAAATTCTTTGGATTTAGTATAACTGCCTTTAATTGCAGGCACATAATAACCAGTAAATAAGCCAGGTTTTTCACCTGTATCTGTAAACTCTACAGGAGTAAACCACTTTTCAAAAAAGTGTTTTACTTCTTGCTCATCAGTGGGCGAAATTTTTAAAGCCGCAATACAGGCTGGTTGCCAATCCTTTACCTGCAAATCAATATGCTCCGTCCCTACAACCTGTTCTGGACTTTGCTTAATAAAAGCACGGCAAGAAGTCTGAAAAGTTTGTAAGGACTTCTTCAGATCTGCAGACTTCCAGCCAGGTAATCGATCAAAATCAGCCTGTCGAAACAGAGTTGATGGCTTTTTCGCGGGCCAAAACCACCACGCTGAAAAACTCAGGGCAATTAAGGCGAATAAAGTTGTAATAGAGATTATTTTCGTTTTCATAGGCGGACAATTTTTACACGTTATGGAATATTTTGCAACGACAAATGACAAAATTTAAACACTTACTGCTTATAAAAACACTCTTGCTACGCAAACAATTTTTTTATAAGAAAATGATTTTAATTAATTTCTGCTAAACTCACAAATAAAAAATCGAATGAATTGTCAATATAAAAAAATATTTGAGGCGTCGCGAGATCAAGCTGAAATAGTGTGACTGAAAACACCAAAACGCAACATATAACCCTCGCCCCCCCCGTATGTGCTAGGTAATTCATTGACAAAAAAAGCTAACTAGCCGTAGGCTGGGCAGCTAAGCCCAGCGCTAAAGTATTTCCTTCTTAGAAACACCCCGGATAAGATATCTGTTAATTGGGCTTCATAATGGAATTTTTGGAGAGTACGAATTAACTTAGCAGATGCTGGGCTTAAAAGCCCTGCCTAACCGGTTATCTATGTGGTGGTACTACTGTCATCCCCGCAAAATTAAGCACGCTTTGCTCCTGAG